>CAIZMQ010000132.1 GCA_903934135.1 uncultured Verrucomicrobiota bacterium | reverse complement strand
CGTAGTGGAAGTCCATCTTCACCGGTTCGAGTTGGAGCATGGCTCCGGGCATTTTGGCGGCCATGCGGAACGAGATGCCTTCGTCGGGCTGGATGCGGATGACGAGGACATTGGGGTCCTGCAGTTTGCTCTCGCGGTTGAAAAGGACGGGCGGGGTGCCGCGGAATTGGATGGCGATTTCCGTCCCGGATTTCGGGAGACGTTTGCCCACGCGCATGAAGAACGGCACGCCGGCCCAGCGCCAGTTGTCGATGTGCAGGCGCAGGGCGACGTAGGTTTCGACCATGGACTTCGGCGCGACGCCGGGTTCGTGGCGGTAGCCCGGAACTTCGTGGCCGTTGATGAATCCTTCGGTGTATTGCGCGCGGACGACATTTTCCGCCACCGCGGCGCCGGTCAGCGGGCGGAGGGCCTGCATGACTTTGACCTTCTCGTTGCGCACGGCGTCCGCGCCGAGGTCGATGGGAGGTTCCATGGCGGTGAGGCAGAGAAGTTGCAAGAGGTGGTTCTGCACCATGTCGCGCAGGGCTCCGGAGTTCTCGTAGTAACCGGCCCGCGACTCGACCCCGAGCGGTTCGCTCGCGGTGATCTGCACGTTGTCCACGTAGCGGCGGTTCCAGAGCGCTTCGAAAACAGTGTTGGCGAAGCGCAGGACCATGATGTTCTGCGCGGTTTCCTTGCCGAGGTAATGGTCGATGCGGAAGGTGTCGCGCTCGGGAAAAGCGGCGGCTACGGCGTCATTGAGTCGGTGCGCGCTGGGAAGGTCGGTGCCGAAAGGTTTTTCGACGATGAGGCGGGACCACGCGCCGGGTTTGGCCTGGCTCAGTCCGCTCGCGCTCAAGTTTTCCAGGATGATGTCGAATTCGGTGGGCGAAGACGCGAGGTAGTAAAGGCGGTTGCCGCGGGTGCCGAGACGTTGGTCGATCGCATCGAGTTCGTCTCCGAGCGTGGTGTAGCCCTCCATTTGGTCGAAGCTGCTCCGGTGATAGAAAATGTTGGCCGCGAAACGGGTCCAAAGCTCGTCGTTGAGCGGGCGGCGTGAATACTTTCGAGCGGCCTCGCCGAGTTCCTCGCGGAAACTTTCGCTCGTTTTTTCGCGACGGGCGAAGCAGACCACGGCGAGCGAGGAGGGCAGGTTGCCGTCGGCCGCCAAATTGTAGAGCGCGGGGATGAGCTTGCGCCGCGTGAGGTCACCGGTCGCGCCGAAGATGACGATGATACAGGGGTCCGGCACCGGGCGGTTGACCAGGTTGTAACGGAGCGGGTTGTCGGAGGCGGTTTCGGGCATGACGAAAATCAGGCGGCCGCGCGCTCGAGCGAGCGGGCCAAGGTGATGGCGGAGGCGGAGCGGTTGAGGATGTAAAGATGCACGCCGGGTGAACCGTGACGGAGGAGTTCGCGGATCTGGTGGTAGGCCCAGGTCACGCCGACCGCCTCGGCTGCGCGCGGGTTGTCGTCGACCACTTGCAATTGCTCGAGCAGCGCGGTGGGCAATGACGAACCGCACATCGGGCCGAAGCGCTGCACTTGGGCCAGGGAAAGCGGGGGAAGCAGCCCCGGCAGCACGGGCAGATCGATGCCGTGGGCGCGGCAGGCTTTGAGAAATTCAAAATATTTCTCGTTGTCGAAGAAAAGTTGCGTGGTGAGGAAGGAGGCGCCGGCGTCCGCTTTGATTTTCAAATGGCGCAGATCTTCTTCCATCGACGCGGCTTCGGGGTGTTTTTCCGGGTAGGCCCCGGCGCCGAGGCAGATGTCGGGGAAATTTCCGCGGATCAGGGCAATAAGGTCGCTGGCGTAGCGGAGGCCGTCCGGACAGGGCACGAATTCGGTTTGTCCCTTGGGCGGGTCGCCGCGCAGGGCCATGATGTTGCGGAGGCCGTCTGCATGGTATCCGGCCACGATGTCGAGGAGTTCGGCTTTGGTCGATCCGACGCAAGTGAGGTGCGGCATGACGAGCCATCCGAAGTCGTCGCGCAGAATTTTGGCGTATTTGAAGGTGCGCTCGCGGGTTGTCCCGCCGGCGCCGTAGGTGATGGAGACGAAGTCCGGATGGTAGGGGCGCAGGGCTTCGGCCGTGCGGAGGAGTTGTTCGCCGCCCTCTTCATTCTTGGGCGGGAAAAATTCCACGGAGAGAAGCGGGCGGTTCTCCGCGATGAGGTCGGTGATGGGCCGGTCGGGTTGCATGGGCAGAAGTGGCAAATAGTGCTCGGCCAGCCGTTCCACCCCAAGGAAAATTGCTTTGCCAAGGCGCGGAGGTGCGCCGGATGCTGTGGAGATGAGCGATCGATTGGAAGCGGACCGCCGCAATCACGGGCCTTCGGTTGGCGTGTTGCTGCTCTGCGCGCTGGTGCTGGCCGGTGGCTACGGGGTGGCGCTTTTGCGGGGGCCGAAGCCGGCGCAGGAGGTGCGCATGGTCATGATCGCACCGCTCGAACCCGGGCCCGAGGTGGTGGCGGAACCAGAATGAGTGCCGCGGTCGAGACGAACGATCTGGGCCGAAATTTCGGTCCGCGTGCCGCCCTTTCCGGGGTGACCTTGTCCATCCGGGCGGGGGAAATGTTTGCCCTGCTCGGACCCAATGGCAGCGGCAAGACGACGTTGTTCCGCATTCTTTCCACCCTGCTGGCCCCGAGTGCGGGAATGGCGCGGGTGGGTGGATGCGATGTGGTGGGGGAAGCGATGGCGGTGCGCCATCAGATCGGGGTTGTTTTTCAGTCCCCCGCGCTCGACCCACAATTGACCGTGGAGGAAAACCTGCGTTGTGCCGGAAGTCTTTACGGGTTGCGCGGCGCGGATCTGGTCGCGCGTTTGCGCTCCGCGGCGGAGGCCCTGGGCTTGTCCGACCGCCTGGCCGATCGGGTGCAGAGTTTGTCCGGCGGTTTGCAGCGCCGGGTGGAAATCGCCAAATGTCTCCTGCCGCGTCCGCGCGTGCTGCTGCTCGATGAGCCGTCGACCGGCCTCGACCCCGCGGCCCGCGAGGGACTGCGGGTGACATTGGAGAGGGTACGGCGCGAGTCGGAGGTGACGGTCGTAATGACCACCCATCTGCTTGAGGAGGCGGAGCGCTGCGACCGGGTGGCCATCTTGCACCGTGGGCGCCTCGTGGCGTGCGAAACTCCGGCGGAATTGCGCGGGCGGTTGGGCACGGATGTGGCTGTGGTCTCGGGCCTGGAGCCGGAGGCGCTGGCCACGCGGGTACGGGAAATGTTCGGTTGGCCCTTGTCGGTGCGCGGGGAACGCCTGCGGGTGGAGGTTCCGGCCGGAGGCGATGCGGCCGGACGCTTGTTCAGCGCGCTGGGGGCGGCGGCCGATACCGTGACGGTGGGGCGTCCGACTCTCGAGGATGTCTTCCTCGATCTGACCGGTGAGCCTTTGCGCGGCGAGGAGGAGGCATGAGCGGGAAGCGTGGTCTATTTATCCGGCCGACTCTGGCTTTGTGGCAGCGCGAGATGACGCGCTTCGTGCGCCAGCGCAACCGGATCATCGGCGCGCTGGCCACCCCGCTGATCTTCTGGCTGCTCATTGGATCCGGTTTGGGGGAAAGTTTCCGCGGGGCCGAGGTCGAGGGAGGGTTCATGCGTTATTTCTTTCCCGGCACGGTGGTGCTCATCCTTCTTTTCACCGCGATCTTTTCCACGGTGTCGGTCATCGAGGACCGGCGCGATGGTTTCTTGCAGGGAGTGCTGGTCGCGCCGGTCTCCCGCGCGTCGATCGTCTTCGGAAAATGCCTCGGGGGTATGACACTTGCGGCGGCGCAGGCTGCGCTCTTTTGTCTGGCGGCCCCCTGGGCGGGCTTACCCCTCGACGGGGCGGTGGTCCTGCGCCTGCTCGCCGCGCTTTTGCTCGGGGGTTTCGCGTTGACCGCTTTGGGATTTGTCATCGCCTGGCCGCTCGAATCGACGCAGGGATTCCACGTCATGATGAACCTGGTGCTCATTCCGCTCTGGCTGCTCTCGGGTGCCTTTTTTCCGGCGCGGGCCGGCACGTGGACGGAGTGGGCGGCAGCGTTGAATCCGCTGTCCTATATCACGGCGAGTGTGCGTCGGGCGTTCTACGGTGACGGTGCCGATCTCGGCTTGGTGCCGTCGTTCGGCCCGGCCATGACGGTGACCTTGGTTTTCGCCGTGGTCATGTTCCTGCTCGCATTGCGGGCGGTGCGGCGGGGAGGGCCGGAGTCGCGATGAAGTCGGCGGCCAAGGCTACGGTTCTGCAGGCGGTGGTGGCGTTGCTGGTGGTCGGCGCTTTGATCTACGTTGCGCGATCGGCACCATTTCTCGGTGCGGTGGAGGAAACCGAAAACGTGGTGAGGCGGTGGGGGACGCTGAGCATTGTCATCTATCCCTTGCTTGTCATGGCCGCCACGGTGCTTTTATTGCCGGGCGGAATTTTGAGTTTGGGGGGCGGATTTTTCTTTGGTCTTTGGTGGGGAACGCTGCTGGTGCTGGTCGGCAACTTGCTCGGTGCGGCCGTGGCATTTTTTGTCGGCGACAAGCTGGGACGCAAATTCGTGCGCCAGCGCATTTTGCGCGACCCGCGTTGGGCGGCACTGGATGGGGCGATCGGCAAGCACGGACCGCGGATTATTTTTTACAGTCAATTGAACCCGCTCTTTCCGACGAGTTTGTTCAACTACCTCTACGGCATCACCAAGGTGCCTTTCTGGGAGTGTCTCAAGTGGGTCGCACTGGGGCGGTTGCCGGGAATTTTTCTTTATTCTTACCTCGGCACACTTGGGCAGTTGGGCATCCGTATTTTGCGCGGAGACTCCGAACCGGGACCCGTGGAATACGCGCTCTGGGGCGGGGGCTTGGTGCTGACCGTCGGAGTGGCCGCCTTGCTTGGACACACTGCTACCAAGGTGATCGAGGATTACCGTCGGCTGGCCCCGGTGCACGAGGATGAGGAAGACCTTGATTGAGGGGGTTGTTGCTTGGTTCCCGTTGCGGTAGGGTGCGCGTCCTCATGCGCAAAAGGGATATCTTTCTCCGGTCGCGTCCTTTGGTCATCACCGGCCGGGCTTTCTAGATGGGTGCGTGCCATTCCAGATGGCTGGGGGTTCCAGCCGTGGTGTGCCTGCTTCTGCTCGGGGCGGACGATGGCTGGGCGGCCAGTTGGCAGGTCAAGCGTCTGGCCGGCAGGGACTACCTTCCGGTCTCGCAGCTTGCTTCATTCTACCAGATGCGCCTGACAGTGCGTGGCGATCGCGGGCTGATGCTGAGTTCGGGAAAGCGACGCATTGAGTTCGGAAAAAATTCGCGTGAGGCGCGGATCGACGGCGTAAAGCACTGGCTTTCCTTTCCCGTGCTTTACTTTGGGGGGCAATACCACGTTTCGCGCATGGATCTGGCCAAAACGATCGATCCGCTGATGCGTCCGGAAAAAATCCCGGGCCTCAAACCGGTGCATACCGTGGTCCTCGATCCGGGGCACGGTGGTCATGACCGCGGTGCGGTCAATCGTTGGGGCTCGGAAAAAAATTACAACCTCGACTTGAGCCGACGCATCCGTGGGCACTTACAGAAGGCGGGGTTGCGCGTGCTGATCACGCGCAGTCGCGACCAATTCATCCCGCTGGAGGCGCGTCCGGGGTTGGCCAACAAGATCGGGGTCGGTGCCATTTTTGTTAGTGTGCATTTCAATGCCGCAGCCACGAGCCATTCCTTGGCCACGGGCTTCGAGGTCTTCACGCTGACGCCGCGCGGTGCGCCGAACAGCCATGATACCTACCTGACACGCCGCAGTTTTTCGGCTGAGCGAGGGCACAAGAGCGACCACGCGAGTCACGTGCTGGCCACTTCGATCCAGCATGCCAAGTTGGGACTGGTGCCGATGTTCGACCGCGGGGTGAAGCGGGCGCGTTTCGCGGTGCTGCGCGGATCGGCGGTGCCCGGGGTGCTGATTGAGGGCGGGTTTATGTCGAATCCGCGCGATGCACGATTGCTGCACACCGTGGAGTGGCGGGAGCGTCTGGCCAAGGCGGTGGCCGATGGTATTTTGGAATTCGTCAATCTGAGCAAAGAAGGCACGCGTCCGAAGTTGCTCGCGCAATACCGGGCGGCGGCCGCGGCGGAGCTTGCGGGGAGCCCGTTCGATTACCAGCCACTGGAAGGAATCGGACGTCTGGTCCGTCCCAAGTTCCCGGGTCTGTCCGGCTGGCGGCGGCTTTTGCCGGCGCCGCTTGGCGAAGAGATGCCGCCTTTCCGCCTCGAATACGAGCCGGCTGGCTGGGTGCAGCTCGAGATGTGGGCGGCGGCGGGCGAGGATGCCCGTTCGGCCGGTCAGCAGGAGGAAAGTTTTCTTTCGCGTCCGCGCGAATGGCCCGATCCGGCGCCTGCTTGGCCGGGCCTGCGTGGCTGGCGTTCCCTTCTGCCCCCTCGCGGGGTGGAGGAAACTTTCCTCCTTTTCGCGCCGCCGGAAGGTGCGCCGGTGGACCCCGAAGCGGGCCGGGAGCAAGAACCCGCCAAGAATTGGATTTTGGAATTCCTGGGCAAGGCGCTCTGAGCGCGGTCAGGATTTCTTTTTTTCTTCCTCCGCCATTTCCTGCAGGCGGCGCATTTCGATGGCTTGCAGACCGACGATGGCGGCGACTGCGGCAATGGTTTCGGGCGAGTCGGCCCGCGAGACATCGGCAGCCGGCTTGGTCAAACCGGTGAGAATTTGTCCGTAAGCGCAATGGCCGAGGATGGCGGTGAGCTTGCCGGCAATATGTCCGCTGTGGAGGTCGGGAAAGACCAGAACGTTGGCCCGTCCGGCCACGGTGCCAGCCACGGATTTGTTCCGCGCCGCGCCGGGCAGGAGTGCGGCGTCGGCTTCGAGTTCACCGTCAATTTCGATCGTGAGGTGGCGGGCTTGGGCTTGTTGCCGGGCGAGGGCGGCGGCTGCGGCAATCTTTTCGGTGCCTGCGGTCACGGCGCTGCCTTTGGTCGAAAAACTGAGCAGGGCGACGCGCGGTGTTTCCCCGGTGAGTTGAAGGCAGAGGTGCGCGGCTTGCAAGGCGATGGTGGCCAACTGTTCGACATCCGGCTCGGGGACCACGCCGCAATCGGCCATGACGAGCACGCCATGGTGACCGATGTCGGACCGGCCGGTGTCGGCCACCAGACAGCTGCTGACCAAATGATGCGGGCCCGAGGGTTTGACCACGCGGAGCAGGGGGCGGAGGAGCGCGCTGGTCGGGGAATCCACGCCGCCGACCACGCCGTCAGCCCTGCCGTATTGCACCATCATGGCCGCGTAGTAGTTGGGATTGAGTAGTAACTCGCGGGCATCGGAGAGCCCGAGCTTCTTGTAGCGGTCGAGCGTCTCGAGAAAGCGGCAAAAATCCGGCAGATCGGCGGATTGTTCGGGATTGATCACGCCCAAATGGTCGAAAGGGATCTTCTCGCGTCGCGCGACTTCTTCAATCACGGCACGGCGTCCGAGCAGAATGGGTACGCCAAGGCCGAGCTCGTAGAAATGGCGTCCGGCGGCAATGGCGCGCGGATTTTCACCCTCGGGGAAAACAATGCGTTTGGGATGACGTCGCAGCCGGCCAAAAACGGATTCGATGAATTGCATAGCTTGTGCTGGGCGGCAGCGTGGCGGACTTGGCTGCGAGGCTCAAGCACAAGCGGGACGGTGGCGGCAATCCGGGAGGCGGAGCATGGTGAAGTGTGTCATAAGCAACCCGCGTTTGCCCCTGCTTTGAGACGGTTGCTTCGAAGGCCGCACGGAACGCCGGGGTGGGTTTCGGTCACCGGTCTCCATTTTTCGCCCCGAGCCCTCCCTCCGAAAACAAGAGATATAACAATCGTATATATAAATACAGGCATGGGGGTTGCCGGAATTTTTCTCAGATTTTTCTCTGAAAAACGTTGACCGCAGTGGCAGCCAAGTGGTTTAAAGTGGGTCAAAGTGGTGCAAAATGGCATCCCAACCCTGACAATGTCCAAGTCCTCCTCAGCCCCGCTGGTTTACGCCGGCGAATTCCGCCATGCGATCGATGCGAAGCATCGCGTGACGATTCCGTCACGGTGGCGTGGCGAGGACGGGGAGGAGTTTTTTGCCGTTCCGGATCCCGCGGGGAACTTCCTCATGATCTTGCCGCCGCCGGAGTTCGATCGGGTCAAGTCGGACGTTGAAGCCAACCCTTCGATCGCCCCGGCCGACCGCCGCAAATTCATCCGCCGGTTTTACGCGCTGGCCCAGCTTGTGGCGGTCGACAAGCAGGGGCGTGTGCTTTTGCCCGAAGAATATTGCCGCCGCCTCGGCTTGGACGGTGAGGTCGTGCTGATTGGCAGTCACAGCCGGGTGGAAATTTGGAACTCTGAACGTTGGGCGGCCGCCACGGCCGAAGAGGACGAGGTCTTCCGCCGGGTGGCGGGAGAAGTCGGCTTGTAGCGCGATCCGCCCACCCAGAAAAAACCACACCACAACAACCCAAGAATGACCAAACCCGGCCGCAAATTCACCTTCGGTTTCTCCGCGAAAAAAGACGCGGGAGGCCGGGTGGAAGGTTCGGTCTGCCTTCATCTCCGTGTCCGCACATTTTATGAGCAATTCGGCCTCCGCAAAAAGAGCGCCCCGCGCAAACCCTGACGCGACGAGCTGGCATCAGCCGGTTCTGCGCGACGAGGTTGTCGCGTTGCTGCGTCCGGCTCCCGGTCGCATCTTTCTCGACGGCACTTTGGGCGGAGGCGGGCATGCCGAGGCGCTCCTTACCGCCGGCGCGCGGGTGGTCGGCCTCGATCGCGATCGTGAGTCACTCGAACACGCGGCCCGGCGTCTGGCCTCCTTCGGCGACCGGTTCACCACCGTGCAGGCCAATTTTGCCGATGCTCCGGAAGTTCCCCGGGTCATGGACGCCGCGCCCTTCGACGGTGCGCTGCTCGACCTCGGTGTCTCCTCGCACCAACTCGACACGCCCGACCGCGGGTTCAGCTTCCGTCATGATGGGCCGCTGGATATGCGCATGGACTCCACGGGCGGTGAGCCGGCGGCCCTGCTGGTCAATTCCGCCGACGAGGCGGAGTTGGTGCGGCTCTTCCGCGAATACGGCGAGGAACCCCAGGCGCGGCGCGTGGCGCGGGCCATCGTGGCGGAGCGTGAGCGCCTGCCCTTCACGCGCACCGGCCAGTTGGCCGCCCTGATCGAAAAAGTGCTCGGCCGCCGCGGGCGTGTGCATCCGGCCACGCGTGTTTTCCAGGCCCTTCGCATCGCGGTGAACGATGAAATCGGATCGCTGCGGCGCGCGTTGGTTTCCATCCCTCCGTTGCTCAAAGCCGGCGCTCGTTTTGTCGTCATCACTTTCCATTCCCTTGAAGACCGCGCGGTGAAAACTTTCTTCCGGGCCGGAAGCGAGCAGTGGCTCGACCGCCCGGAGTGGCCCGCCCCGCGACCTAATCCCGAATGGCGCTTCCGCGATCTGACCCGCAAACCATTATCTGCTGTGCCCGGCGAAACCGGTCGCAACCCGAGGTCCCGCTCAGCACGTTTGCGCTCGGTGGAAATCCTGCCCGCGACCCAGGAGGTAGCGGCATGAGATTCGAGAGCCGTGACAACGCCATGCCGCTCGGCCCGCTGATGCGTTGGCTGGTACTGGTTGTTTTTGTTGGTCTCCTCGGGCTTTGCTACGTGCACATGAAGCACAAGGTGAAGGTGGACGGGGACCGCTGCCGCGAACTTGAGATGGCGTTGGAAGCGCTTAACGAGAAACTGCAGGTGGCCGGCAACGAGGTCATGCGTCTGACCTCGCGCCCGGAACTCGAGCGCCGGCGCGATGAGGGTTTTATCCGCATGATCGAGGTGCAGGACGGTCGTCTGAACCGCCTGCGCGTGCAAACCACCGCACTTGCCGCCCAGCCGGTGGTGCGCAGTGACAGCGGGGAGGTGGTTCCATGAGTGGAAGCGCGCATCACCGTGCCGGGTTTGTCTGCATCATGCTGGCCGTCGTGTTGAGCATCTATTCGGCCCGCCTTGTCCATCTGCAAGTTGGAAAACATCGTGAATACGGCGGTCTGGCCGCGGAAAAAACGGCGAAGAAGAAGGTTGTCGCGGGCGAGCGGGGCCGCATCACCGATTGCCGCGGCGAGCCGCTCGCGGTGAATGTTCCTATTTATTCAGTAGTGGTCGACGGCAAGTTGCTCGCCGAGTTGGAATCTGACCGCGGGCGGTTGGCCGGCATTATTGCGCGCCATCTCGACTTGCCCCTTCAAGACGTGGCAAAGCGTATCGCCTCGGACCGCGCTTACATCGTGGTTCAACGCGGTGTCGACGCGATGTGCGTGGCCAAGCTCAAGGAGGAATTGGCCGGAGCGCGCCTGCGCGGCGTGATGTGCGAGCCGGAACCGCGCCGTTTTTACCCCAACGAAGACAGACTCGGGCACGTTCTTGGTTTCCTCAACCGTGAAGGGCGCGGCATCCAAGGTGTCGAGATGATGATGGAGCCCTATTTGCGTGGAGAGGATGGCTTTATCTACACCGAGCGTGACCGCACCGGACGCGAGATCGTGGCTTATCGCGGACACGAGCGTCCAGCCAAACACGGTATGACCGTAGAGCTGACCATTGACATGGCATTGCAAGACATCGTGGAGCGCGAACTCGACGCGGCCTACCACCAGCTCAATCCCCAGATGATGACCGCGGTCTTCGTGCGACCCCGCACGGGTGAGATCCTCGCCATGGCTACGCGTCCGGCTTTCAATCCGAACAAGCCGGGCGAAGCGGCGATCGAGACAACCAAAAACCGGGCCATTATCGACATGGTCGAGCCTGGCTCGACTTTCAAGATCGTGGTCATCTCTGCCGCACTGGAACAGAAAGCAGTCACGCCCGAGAGCATGTTCCACTGCGAGAACGGAAGTTTTGCCTATGCGGGGAAAATTCTGCGGGATGTCCACGGCTACGGATCGATGAGCGTGCACGACATCATGGTCAAATCGTCGAATATCGGCTGCGCCAAAATCGCCATGCATCTCGGGGCTGACACTTTTTACGAATACATCCGCCGTTTCGGCTTCGGCGAGCGCACCGGCCTGGGGCTGCCGGGCGAGATCCCGGGCCTGGTCCGGCCGCGCCACAGTTGGACCGGGTTGTCGATCACCCGCGTGCCCATGGGCCACGAGATTGCCGTGACCCCGCTGCAGATAGCCATGGCGATGTCGGTCATCGCCAATGGCGGGAACATGATGCTGCCGCAGATTGTGCGCTCGGTGCGCGACGGCGACGGCAGAGAAGTTGTCGCTTTTTCGCCTGAGATCCTCCGTCGCGTCGTCTCGGAAGATACCGCGGCCAAAGTCAGTGCATCGCTTGTCGATGTGGTCGGTGAGCGGGGCACGGCACGCCTGGCCTCCATTCCGGGTTTCGCCGTGGCAGGCAAGACGGGAACTGCGCAGCGTGTGGATCCGAAGGGCGGATACGCGGCCGGCAAATATGTTGTTTCTTTTGCCGGATATTTTCCGGCCGAAAATCCCGAGGTGGTGGGTATCGTGCTGGTCGATGATGCCCGGACGCCCGGTGGACGCAATTACGGCGGCACGGTGGCTGCACCTATTTTTTCACGCATCGGCGAAGCCATGGCCCGCCACCTTGAGCTCGTTCCCGATTCGTCCGCCCCGGACACAACCATCGCCCTAGTGCCCTTCGGCAATGGCATGAACTGAGGTCGCATGCAACTGGCCAAAATCATTTCCGCTCTCCCATCCGCTCCGGTTGCGGTGAAAGGCCCGGCCGACCGCGAGATCACCTCCCTGACGCACGATTCCAGGCAGGTCACTCCGGGCTGTCTCTTTGTTGCTCTGCCCAGCGTGACGCCAGGACGCACCGGCGAGGCCGCGGGCGGTGGAGCGAACTTCATCCTTGAAGCGGTGGAGAAAGGGGCGGCGGCCGTCATAACCTCTGCTGAACTCGATGCCCCGCGTGCCACGATGATCCGTGTCGAGGATCCGCGCCGCGCCCTTTCCGCCGCGGCGGCCGTCTTCTACGGTCATCCTTCCCTCCAGTTGCAGACCACCGCGGTTACCGGGACCAACGGCAAGACCACGGTTTCTTTTCTCCTCAAGCACCTGCTCGACGCCGCCGAGCGTCCGTGCGGATTGATCGGCACAGTGCGATATGTGGTCGGGCCCCGCGAGTTGCCGGCCTCCCGGACTACGCCTGAAGCGGATGACGTGCAGCGTCTTCTCCGCGAGATGCGCGACGTCAATTGCCGTGCGGCCGTCATGGAGACCTCGAGCCACGCCCTTGAGCAGGACCGGGTGCGGAATGTCGAGTTTGACGCAGCCATTTTCACCAACCTGAGCCAGGACCATCTCGATTATCACCAGACGATGGAGGCCTATTTCGCGGCCAAGCAGTGTCTGTTCGAGCAGTTGGCCGCCCAGCCGCACAAGCGCGGTACGGCGGTGATCAATATCGACGATCGCTACGGCCGCCGGCTGTTTGACCTCTGTGCCCAGCGCGTCAAGACCCTGACCTTCGGCCAATCGTCCGGTGCCATGTTCCGTGCCGCGGATCTGCGGACCGACCTGCAGGGCACGCAATTTTCACTGCATGCCGGTGGCCGCAGTTTTCTCGTGCGCCTTCCGCTCTACGGCTCGTTCAATGTCTACAACTCTTTGGCCGCTATCGCCGCAATGCACGCTCTCGGCCACGACGTGCGCAAGTCGGTCGACGCGCTTAAGGACGCACCCCAAGTTCCCGGACGGCTAGAAATGGTGCCCGGGCCGAAAATTTTCCGGGTTTTCGTCGATTACGCCCACACGCCGGATGCCCTGGAGAGTGTCCTGCGCACGCTGCGGAGCCTCGAACCGGCGCGACTCATCACCGTCTTCGGCTGCGGCGGAGATCGTGACCGGGCCAAGCGAGGACCGATGGGCCGGGCCGCCGAGGACTCCTCGGACTGGTGCATTGTTACCTCCGACAACCCGCGTCGCGAAGATCCCGAGGTCATCTGCCGCGAGATCACATCCGCCTTGCGCGGGAAAAATCACGAGGCAATCACCGATCGGCGGGCCGCTATCCGGCGCGCCGTGGCCATGGCCGGCCCCGGGGACATCGTGCTAATTGCCGGCAAGGGTCACGAGGACTATCAGGAATTCGCGAATCGCAGGATTCCTTTCGATGATGTGGCCGAGGCATCGGCCGCGATCCGGGGGAGGGCTGCCTGATCATGGACGCGACCGCTCTCCATGCTTTGGCCGCCGCCTGCGGAGGTGTTCTCCTCTGCGGGGATGGGACCACGACGGTGACGACGATCTGCAAGGACACCAGGACCCTGCAGTCGGGGGATCTTTATTGGGCTTTGGTCGGGGAAAATTTCGACGGTCATGACTTTGTTGGAGTCGCTGCGGCATCCGGGGCTGCGGGTGCGGTGATTTCGCGCTCGGTTTCCGGCCTTCCTGATACATTCCCGCTGATCCGGGTGGATGACACCCTGAGCGCTCTGCAGCAACTGGCTTCTTGGCATCGCGGACGGTTGAAAGCGCGCGTGATCTGCCTGACCGGGAGCAATGGCAAAACCAGTACCAAGGATTTTGCCGCTGCGGTGGCCGCAACGCGCTTTGTGGTGAACAAGACCGAGGGCAACCTGAACAATCACATCGGCCTGCCCCTGACCATCCTTTCGGCCACCACGCAGGATGAGGTCTGCGTCTGGGAAATCGGCATGAATCATGCGGGCGAGATCGAGCCTTTGGCCCGGTTGGCCGGTCCGGCCATCGCTCTGATCACCAACATCGGGGTGGCCCACATCGAGTTCCTCGGCTCACGCCAAGCGATCGCGCAGGAAAAAGGCATGCTTGGCGAGGTGCTTCCGGCCGATGCGGTGCTGATATTGCCTGTTGCGGACGACTTCACCTCGTCACTCGCCGCCCGGACCAAGGCGCGCGTCGTGCTGGCCGGAGAGCCGGAAGGTTTGCACGCCGAGAACTTGCGTCCGTCCGCCTGCGGCCTCGATTTCGATCTCGTTTCGGGCCGCGAACGCGTGGCTGCGCATTTGCCGGTGACCGGCGAACACATGGTGCGCAATGCCTTGCTCGCCGTCTCGGCCGGACTCGAACTCGGACTCTCCTTGCGTGAATGCGCCTCGGGCTTGGCCGCGACCAAGTTGTCCGCGCGGCGTTTGGCCTGTCTTGATATCCGTGGGGTGACCGTTCTCGACGACAGCTACAACGCGAATCCAGACTCGATGGACGCCGCGCTGCACGCCCTGCGCGGCTTGGCCGGTCCGGGGCGCCGATTTGCCGTGCTCGGGCAGATGGGTGAACTCGGCACCTACGCCGACGAGGGGTACCGCCGCGTCGGCCGCACCGCGGGCGCGACGATGGATGTGCTCATCGCGGTTGGTCCAGAGACGACGCCGATGGCCGAGGAAGCGGAGAAGGCAGGGACCAAAGATGTGCGGCGTGTCGGGAATACGGGCGAAGCGGCGAATCTGCTGCGCCAATTGGCCCGACCCGGCGATGCGGTGGTGATCAAAGGAAGCCGTGCCGCCCGGATGGAACGCGTCTTAGAGGATTTTTCCTGATGCTTTATTACCTCCACCTTTTGTCCGATTACGGCAAGAACCTCGACGCCGAGATTTTCAAGGCGTTCAACGTTTTCCAATACATCACCTTCCGCGCCGTGGCAGCCGGGGTCACCGCATTCCTCCTCAGTCTGATCTTCGGCAACTGGGTGATCCGTCATCTCATCTCGCTCAAGCTCGGCCAGCCGATCCGCTCCCAGGAAGAAGTGCACCGCCTGCACGAATTGCACGGCAACAAGGCGGGGACCCCGACGATGGGCGGTGTCCTTCTGCTCGGTGCCCTGCTCATTTCCGTCTTGCTCTGGGCCCGGCCGACCAATCCGCTGGTCTGGCTCGCCATTTTTTCCGTCGTCTATCTCGGGGCACTTGGCTTCGTCGACGACTACCTCAAGGTCACCAAAAAGTCCTCGGACGGCATCAGCAGCCGGTTGAAATTTGCCCTGCAATCCCTGCTCGCCGGGCTGATCACCGCCTTCTTTGTCTGGGACCCCGCGCTCGGTGCGCATGCCTCGCAGCTCTACGTGCCGTTCTCCAAAGAGCCCATCATCCAGAACCTCGGGATCTTCACCTTTGTCCTTTATCTTCTGGTCATCGTCGGTTCATCCAACGCGGTCAACCTGACCGATGGACTTGATGGTCTGGCGGCTGGCTGCACGGCCACGGTGGCCTTCGGTTTCGCCGTGCTGACCTACGCCGCGGGCAACATCAAGATCGCGCAATACCTGCAAATTCCGTTTGTCCAGTTTTCGGGGGAGCTGGCCGTGGTCTGTCTCGCTTTGGTCGGTGCAGCGCTCGGATTCCTCTGGTGGAATTGCCACCCGGCCCGCGTTTTCATGGGTGATACCGGATCGCTTGCCATCGGTGGTTTGCTCGGCGTGGTTGCCATTTCCGCCAAGCAGGAGTTGCTCCTCGCGCTGATCGGGGGCGTCTTCGTGCTCGAAGCCGGCTCGGTTATCCTGCAGGTCGCAAGCTTCAAGACCACCGGCAAGCGCATCTTCAAGATGTCCCCCTTGCATCATCATTTCGAACTGAGTGGCTGGAAAGAAGGCACGGTCATTGTGCGCTTTTGGATCCTCTCCGTCATTTTCGCCCTTCTCGGGCTGGCCACTTTGAAACTGCGGTGATTGCCATGGACTACACGGGAAAACATGCCGCCGTGCTCGGCCTCGGCCGGAGCGGCGAGGCGGCCGCGCGCCTCCTCTTGGCGAGTGGAGCCTCGGTCACCGTGCTCGATTCCGGGGATCCCGCCCCGCGGCGAGAAGCCGCCGAAACACTTTCCTCGCGTGGCGCACGCGTCGTCTTGGGGAATGACGCGTTGCGCTGCGTGCAGGAGTTCGACTTCGCGGTGCTGAGCCCCGGGATTGATCCCGTGGTGCCGCTCGCTCGCCGGCCGGTCGAGGCCGGTATCCCCCTCCTCGGCGAAATTGAACTGGCCTTCCGCAGTTGCCTCTGCCCCGTGGTGGCGGTGACCGGCACGAACGGCAAGACAACCACGACCGGTCTGATTGCCGCGCTGCTCGATGCGGCGGGAATCGAAGCCGAGGCCTGCGGCAATATCGGGCTGCCTTTCAGCGAGGTGGCCGCGCGGAGCGGTTCGCTTGGTGCCGCGGTCGTTGAAATCAGCTCTTTCCAATTGGAAACAACGGATATTTTCCGTCCCCGGGTAGCGGTCTGGACCAACTTCAGCGCAAACCATCTGGACCGCTACCCGGATCTGGCTTCCTACCGCGCCGCGAAACTGCGTATTTTCGACCGCCAGAGGGCGGAAGATTTTGCCGTGGTCAACGCGCGTGCGGAGTTGCCGGCCCTGCGCGCCCAGCGCGTGACATTCAGTGCCGTGCCCGGGTTCGAGGCGGACTTCACCCTCGGAGACGGGGACAGGATTTTTCATCATGGGAAGCCGGTTTTAGCCATGTCTGAAACCCGCTTACGCGGGCCGCACAATGCGGAGAATCTCATGGCCGCGCTAGCTGCCGGTCTTTGCCTCGGGGCCGGAATGGAAGCGATGCTTCCCGCCGCGTGCGCTTATGTTCCCCCTCCGCACCGTTGCGAATTTGTCCGGGACACCGGTGGCGTGACCTGGATTAATGACTCGAAGTCGACCAACCTCGATGCGCTCTCCCAAGCATTGCACGGCCAGAGCGGCGGAGTGGTGCTGATCGCGGGCGGCAAAAACAAGGGCTTTAGCTTCGCGCCGGTCGCCAGTCTCGTCAAAGATCGCGTCCACGACGCCGTGCTCATCGGTGAAATGCGCGAGTCGATTGCCCGTGACTGGGCAGAGGTCACGTCCTGCCATCCGGCTGACTCCCTCAATGAGGCGGTGGCCCAAGCTCGCGCCTTGGCCCGTCCGGGTGACACGGTTCTTTTCTCCCCCGGCACATCTTCCTTTGACATGTTCCGCAGCTACGAGGAGCGCGGGGATACTTTCAAACAACTAACCCGAATGATCCAACCAACCAACCACATATCATGAAAATCCCATTGTTCAGCAAACTCACGGCCAAGTCGCGCGGGCGCAAAGTGGTGCGAGCCTCGGCCCGTGCCATACGCGGAGGCGAAGAGGAGTATTACGAGGCGGAGCCCAACATGAAACTTTCCCACGCTTTCATGGTCGTGCTCATCCTCCACGTCGTTGCGGTAGGCGGTATCTACGCCTTCAACCACATCAAGGTGAACAAAAACCCGGATTTGATCGCCAACCTTTCCGGCCGGTTCGCGAAGGCCACGGGGGTTGCCTCGTCGACGGTTGCGGCCGCACCGGTTGCGCCCGCTGCGCCCGCTCCCCCGCAGCGCCAACCCGGGGATGCGGACGAGCCTTTACCCATGATTGGTTCTGATGCGCCGGTGGTAGCTACGGCGACTTCCGTCGCGACGACGAAACCGGTGGCTCCTCTCGCGGCCTCCTCCGCGGTGGCACCGGCCGTGACCCAGACTTCGCCGCCCAAAGCCGCGGTGGCGAGCAAAGCAGCGCCGAAAGCTGCCCCCGTGGTGGCGACCACTGCGGCCGCAGCGGGCACTTACAAGGTGGAAAAAGGCGACAATCCCTACAAGATTGCCAAGAAACTCGGCGTGACCTCCCAAGACTTGCTCAAGGTTAACAGCATCGAGGACCCGACCAAGCTGCAGATTGGCCAGGTCCTCAAGGTCCCGGCCAAAGCAAACTGAAAAACGGTCCATGCGCCGCCGCACGGGCTACATCCTGATCCTTTCCATGGGGAGTCTTCTCGCCATCGGAATCGTCATGCTTTTCAGCACGGGGGCTTTCGCCCACGACAGCCGGGGTGACATGTATTTCTTCGTCAAACGCCAACTGATGTGGCTGGTCATCGGCGGATCGGCATTGGTGGCCGCCGCCATGCTCGATTACCGCTTATGGGCGCGTTGGTGGCCCTGGGTTTACGGAGCGGCTGTCGTCATGCTCGTGCTCTGCTTTGTGCCTCCGGTCGGGATGAAGGTCAATGGTGCCTGGCGCTGGGTCAATCTGGGTTTCGCCAGTTTTCAGCCGAGCGAACTGGGCAAGATCGCCGTGCTCTTTTTCCTCGCCTCGTGGTATGCGCGCCATGAGGAACAGGCGTCGGAATTCTGGCGCGGCTTTGTCCTGCCTCTCGCCGCGGCGGGCGTCATCATGGCTCTCATCGTGGTCGAGGTTGACCTCGGGGCGACGGCGCTGATTGGCACGACGGCGCTGGCCATGGCATTCGTGGCCGGGGCCGGTTTGCGTTGGCTGCTGCCTTTGATCGGCGCCGGCGTGGCCGTGCTCTGCGTGGCTGCTTTCCATATCGAGGAGCGTTTGGGACGAATCATCGCGTTTCTCGATCCGGAAAAGTACAAGCTGGGGGAGGGGTTGCAGCAATGGCAGGCCCTCCTCGCTTTCGGAGCCGGGGGCGTGGACGGTCTGGGTCTGGGTAATGGACGGCAGAAAATGCTCTACCTGCCGTATGCCCACACCGACTTTATTTTTCCCATGATCGGGGAGGAACTCGGGCTGCGATTCACCCTGCTGACTGTTTTTTGTTTTCTGCTCATCCTTTTGGCTGGGGTCCTGATTGCCATGAATGCCAAAGACCGCTTCGGCATGCTTCTCGGCTTCGGTATCACCATCATCATCACGCTGCAGGCGGCCATCAATATCGGGGTAACTACGTCGCTCCTGCCGAACAAAGGCATGCCTCTGCCTTTTATCAGTTACGGTGGCAGCAACCTCGCGGTGTCGATGTTGCTCGTCGGCATCCTCGTCAACATTCACCGCCAAGGACGCCGCGAACCGAAACGTCGTTCGCGCGTCGTCCCCGCAACCAGCCTCGCGGTCCGCTTCTGATTATGAAATTTGCCATCGCATGCGGGGGCACGGGAGGGCACCTCTTTCCAGGTTTGGCGGTGGCGGAAGTCCTGCGTGGCCAAGGCCACGAGGTTCTACTTTTTGTTTCGGAGAAGGAGATCGATGCCCGCGCCCTGCGGGCCCATCCCGATCTGCCGCGCCAGAAGCTTCCGTCGATCGGCCTGCCTGCCATCTTTTCTCCGGCGATGGTCACTTTCCTGCGCCGCCTGCGTTCCAGTCTCAAGTCCTGCGGCTCCTCGTATGATACGGACCGCCCCGACGCGGTTCTGGGCATGGGTGGGTTCACCAGCATTGCCCCGCTTATTGCGGCACGCCGCCGCGGAATACCTGCTTTTTTGCACGAATCGAACGCCATTCCCGGCAAGGCAAACCGCCTGGCTGCCCGATTTTGTCGCTCCGTGCTGCTCGGCTTCGACGATTGTGCGCGTCATTTTTCGAAAAGCACGACCCGGGTCACAGGGACGCCGATTCGCCGGGAATTAGCCGAAGGCGCGCCAGCGCGCGCCGAAGCACGGAGTGCGCTTGGCCTCGAGCCGGAGCGGACGACGCTCCTCGTCATGGGTGGAAGCCAGGGGGCGGCCGGAATCAATGCCCTGATGGCGCAAGCCGCGTCCCATTTATCCGCCACCGCCTTGCAGGTCGTGCATCTGGCCGGGGATCGTGATGTCGAGACCGTGCGGTCTGCTTATGCGACTGCGGGAGTGCCTGCGGTGGTGCTCCCCTTTTGCGACCGCATGCAGGAAGTTTATCCCGCCGCCGATCTGGCTATCTCCCGCTCGGGCGCCGCCAGCCTTGGAGAATTGTCATGGTTCGGTCTTCCCTCGGTGCTTATTCCCTTCCCCTACGCAGCTGAGGATCACCAAAGGTTGAATGCGGAGATTTTTACCCGCGCCGGCGCGGCAAAGTTGCTGGCCGAGCCGGAGGCAACCGGCGAAAGCCTGTCCCGTCTCGTAATCTCTTTGCTAGAGTCACCGAGGACTTTGGCCACCATGGCAATTGCGGCCAGAGCGCTGGCTCCGCGGGATGCGGCGGCGCGGGTGGCCGCGGTTTTGACGGAAGTAAAGTCATGACGACAAAAGAACTGGCCGATTTGCTCCATGGCGCGCCGCGGCGGATACACCTCATCGGGGTGGCGGGCTCGGGCATGAGCGGCATCGCCGCACTTTTACTCGCCCTCGGCCACCGGGTCAGCGGGTCGGACAAGGTGGACACCGTCGAAGTGAAGCGTTTGCAGTCCCTCGGTCTTGATTTTCACACTCCGCAGCGGGCCGACGACGTGGTCGAGGCGCAGTTGGTCGTCTATTCCTCGGCGATCCGCGAAGGCAACGCGGCCTTCGCTGCGGCGCGGAGTCTGGGCAAACCCATGGTCAGGCGCGCGGAGGCGCTGGCTGCGCTCATGCTGGGAAAAAAGGGGATTCTGGTGGCCGGTATGCACGGGAAAACAACCGTCTCGGCCATGACCGCGCATGTGTTGCGTGCCGCGGGCGGGCACCCTTCGCACTATGTTGGTGCGGAAATCCCGATTCTCGGCACGAACGCTCGCTGGGACGCCGGCGGCGAGTATTTCGTGGCCGAGGGTGACGAAAGTGACGGCACGATCGTCCTTTACCATCCGGAACACGTCATCGTGCTCAACATCGAGCCCGAGCATCTCGACCACTATGCCGATCTGGCGGCGATCGATGCGGCTTTCGGTCAATTACTCGACCAGACGACCGGAAAAATTTTCTATTGTGCCGACGACGCCGGGGCGGCGCGTCTGTGTGCCGGGCGCCCTCAGGCTGTTTCTTATGGAAAAACCGGGACTTATACTTGCACCGACATCCAGCCCGCGGGATTTGCGTCGACCTTTTCTTTCCGCCGGGAGGGCCAAGAACTTGCCCGGGTCACCCTCAATGTCCCGGGGGAGCACAATGTGGTCAATGCGACCGCGGTACTGGCCCTCGCCGCTGAATTGGGATTCGACATGGCCAAATGTGCTACCGCACTCCAAGGCTTCCGCGGCGCGCGCCGGCGTTTCGAAGTTCTCCATTTTTCGGACCGCCATTTGCTCGTCGACGATTACGGGCACCATCCGAGCGAGATAGCGGCGGTGATCCGCACCGCACGCGACACAGGCCGCGGCCGAGTACTTTTGCTTTTCCAACCTCACCGCTACACGCGCACGCAGGCACTAAAAGACGATTTCGGGCGTGCTTTGGCCGCGGCCGATGCGGTTGTCGTGACTGAAATTTACCCGGCCGGCGAGGATCCTGTTCCCGGCGTAAGCGGTCGGTTGATTGCCGATGTGGCCAGTACGGCCGGTTGTGCCCATGCCGTTTATATCCCTTCGCGAGAGGAAGCCGGACGTGAGGCTGGGCGACTGCTCCGTCCGGGAGATTTACTCGTCACGCTCGGGGCGGGGAATATTCACGAGCAAGGCGCGGTTCTGGCCGAGGACCTGCTGACTTTGGACAAGCTGAGCAGCGTGATGGGTCCGGGGGTGGCGCGTCTTTATGAGCCACTGTCCAAGCACACCACCATGCGGGTGGGCGGACCCGCACAATTCTGGCTCGAGCCCGAGACGGAAGAGGGATTTTGTGACTTGGTGCGCGCCTCCCGTGAAGCCGGTCTTCCTTTTATGGTCATCGGCCGCGGATCGAATCTTATCGTCCGGGATGGCGGTCTGCGCGGCGTCGTCGTCCGACTCCGTCGCGGCGTGTTCGGTGATTTTTCCGTCGAGGGCCCGTCGATCCGGGCCGGAGTTGGGGTGCGCCTCAAGGCGCTGAGCGGCGCGGCGGCCACGGCCGGCGTCTGTGGTTTTGAGTGGATGGAAGGGATTCCGGGCGATGTGGGCGGATGCCTGCGCATGAATGCGGGCGCCATGGGGGTCGAAGCCTTCGACCAGATCGAAAGGCTTCGCTATGCCGATCACGAGGGCAATATCTTCGAAAAATTACCGCGCGATCTGGAAGTCCATTACCGTAGCGTGCCAGTTTTGCTCAAGAATTACGCGCTGTCCGCAGTTTTCCGCGGCGAACCGTCGACGCCGGAGGAAGTCGAGCGGCGGACGCGCGATTACGCGACAAAGCGCAAATCCTCGCAGCCCGTCGGAGCGAGTGCCGGCTGTATTTTCCGCAATCCGGAAAGCGGCAAAGCCGGTCAGTTGATCGATGCCTCCGGCCTCAAGGAGGCGCGCGTGGGTGCGGCCCGGGTGTCCGGGGTCCATGCCAACTTCATTCTCAACGAGGGGGGGGCAAGCGCTGCCGAGGTGCTTGAGCTTGTCGAACATGTGCGTGCCGAGGTTCTCAAGAAGCAGGGTGTGCGCCTCGAAACCGAGGTGCAAATTCTCGGGGAGGAGGCCTCATGAGCGCGACCGATTTGCGAGCCTTGCATCTTGCCGTCCTTATGGGCGGTCCCGGATCGGAGCGCGAGATTTCCCTGCGCTCCGGCGCGGCGGTGGCCCACGCATTGCGCGAGGGTGGCTATCGCGTGAGCGAGGTTGATGTGCACGGGGCGGAATTCGCTTTGCCGGAGGACACCGGACTTTGCTTTCTCATGCTGCACGGAACCTTCGGGGAGGATGGCCAGATCCAAGCCATCCTTGAACGCCGTGGAATTCCTTACACCGGAGAAGGGGAGGCGGCCAGTCGTGTGGCCTTCGACAAGTTGGAGAGCAAAAAACTTTTTGCGCAAGCCGGGGTTTCCACCCCGCGCTGGGAGGTGCTCCGGGCGGGCCAGCAGCCAGCTTTGTCCCTGCCGGTCGTGGTCAAAGCTCCTCGCGAGGGGTCCAGCGTCGGCGTGCACCTCGTGCGCGAACCCGCGCAATTGGAGGGAGCACTGGCCGACTGTCTGGCATTGGACCGGGAAATTCTGGTCGAAGAACTGGTGGAAGGGCGCGAATTGACGGTCGGGGTGGTTGGCGACCAAGCCACAGCAGTGGTCGAGATCCGTCCGCACGAAGGGTTTTACGATTACGCACACAAGTACACCAAGGGAGCTTCCGAATACTTCTGTCCCGCGCCACTCAACGAAGCCGAGACCCGTTTGGTGCAGGAGACGGCACTTGCCGCGCACCGCGCGCTCGGGCTGAAAGTTTACTCGCGGGTCGACATTCTCTTGCGGGCCGACGGCGTACCGTTTGTCCTCGAGGCCAACACGATTCCCGGCATGACCGAAACCAGCCTTCTGCCCAAGGCGGCCGCTGTGGCCGGTCTCAGTTTTCTCGGGCTGTGCGAAAAAATCGCACGGTTGTCCCTGCAAAGCCGCACCACCCAACATCCATGAAATTTTTCTCCCGAAAAAAACCGCGCCGCCGTCGTCCTGTCCGCCGTGGTCGCCGCGAGCATTTGTTGGAGGTGACCGCCACGGCGGAGACCGAGCGCCGCCGCCGCAACCAGAAGGCCCTGCTCTATACCTGCGAGGCCTTGTTTCTTACCGGGTTGCTCGTCGTGGCGTGGTTTGGTGTAAATTTGTTTGTCGAAAATTTTTTCACCAAGAACAAGAACTACGAAGTGCGGGTTGTGGAGGTGAACACCGACGGTGTGATGAGTCGCGAAGAGGCGCTGGCCAGAACGGGCATCCACGAGGGGCTCAATATTTTCTCGCTCAATCTCGAGTCCGCCCAAAGTGCCCTGACGTCCATTCCCGAGATCCAGTCCGCCCGCGTCGAGCGCATCTTGCCTGACACGGTGTCCATTTCGATCGAGGCGCGCCGTCCCGTGGCTTGGGTGGCGCCGGCGGACACAGGTGCCGACCCCTCGACCATGGAGACGGCCTGCCTGGTCGACGCTACGGGGGTGATGATCAAGCCCCAAGGTTTCGAGGCCTCGTACACCAGCTTGCCTGTGGTTTACGGGGTGCCGACGGAGCAGTGGCGTCTGGGGGACAAAATCGAAATGCCCGAATTGCTCGCTGCCCTTGATTTGCTCGGCCGTGCGGCCGAGCGCACCAATCCCGAGGTGAAACTGCGTGCCGTGGATGTTAGCAAGGGCTGGTGTATCACGGCATGGAATGACCCCCAAACCCGCCTCACTTTCGGGCCTCAAGATCTCCCGGCGCAACTCGACCGCCTCCAACTCATTTTGCTCCACGTCGGGCAGACTTCGCGTCGTGTGGCCACGGTCAACCTCATCCCCGCGCGCAATACACCGGTGACTTTTGTGGGCGAAGCCCCGCCAGCCGAAGCGGCGACTGCGCCGACTACGGCCAAGAATCGCTGATCGCCATGGCCCGCTCGCACCTACATGTCGGCTTGGAAATAGGAACCTCCAAAGTTGCGGCGGTCATTGCCGAGACCCGCAGCGACGGACTGCTGCGCATCATCGGCACCGGGGAAGCGCTTTCCCGCGGCGTGCGCAAAGGCGAGATCGTTGACATCGGCAAAATCACCCTTTGCCTCAACGAGGCGGTCTCCGAAGCAGAGGAGAAGGCTGACCGTGAGATCGGCGGGGTGGTTGCTTCGGTCACCGGAGCACATCTTGAAAGCCTCAATAACCGTGGAGGCATACCCATCCCGGATGATCGCGACGAAATCGAAGAAGAAGACATTCAAGAGGTCGAGCAAAGTGCGCTTGATGTCAGTATTCCTGCGGGCAATGTCTTCCTGCATACCATCAACCAGCATTACTACGTCGACGGACAAGAGGGTGTGTCCAGTCCGCTCGGGATGATTGGGCGCAAGCTCGAAGCTGAATTTCATATCGTGCACGGCACGAAGACGCGCATTCAAAACAGCCTGCGCTGCATCCGCGAAGCCAACCTCAAAGTGACCAATGTCGTGATGAGCGCCGTGGCCTCGGCGCACGCCGTGCTGGACCAAAGCGACCGAGAAAGCGGTGTCCTCGTCATCGACATCGGCGGCGGCACCACGGACTTTATTCTCTTCCGCGAGGGCTCCGTCCGTCAAAGCGGCGTGCTTGCCGTGGGGGGCGACCACGTGACCAATGACATCTCGATCGGCCTGCGGGTTCCGACCAAGTGGGCCGACAAGCTCAAGATCGAAGAGGCTGATGTGGCGCCGGGAGCAACCGCAGCGCGCGGCACGGTGCGAATCGAGGATCCGACCTACGCCGGCGGGGAAATCGAGCGCTCGAGCCTGAACAAAGTGGCGGAAGCCCGGGTGCGGGAAGTTTTCGTTTTGGTCAAACGTCGCATCAATTTCGACCGCCAAGCCCAATTTGTCGGAGGCGGCGTAGTCCTGACCGGTGGCACGGCCGAACTCAAAGGAATCGCTCCCCTGGCCGCGGATGTCTTCGGTGTGCCGGCCCGCGTGGCCAGTCCCCGTCCTCTCATGGGCCCGACGGCCATTTTTGAAAGTCCCCGATGGAGCACCGCGGTCGGGCTTGTCCTTTACGCGCAGGCCGCGCAGGAAGCACTGGAGGAAATTTCCGTCTTCGACCGGCTGCGGAGCAAAATCGGACGGATTATTCCCGGGCTATGATCACGGTCGGCACCAACGAGAGGTTTTCCACCCCGCTTGCCGCCGTTTCCTCCGTCAAGGTCGTCGGCTTGGGCAATGCGGGCCTTGCTGTCCTCGCGCGTCTTGCCGGTGAACCGGGAGCACCGGCCGACCTTGTCGCGGTGCATACGGATGCCAAGGCGGTGGCTGCTTCGCCGGCTGCGCGCAAAATGCAAATCGGCCATGGAGTGGCCAAGGGCCTCGGGTCGGGTGGGGATGTCGCGCGCGGCCGCGCCTCGGCCAGCGAGAGTCTTACCGATTTACGCGCCGAGTGCAAAGGGGTTGAAGTCGTTCTCTTGTGTGCCGGACTCGGCGGTGGCACCGGCTCCGGAGCAGCGCCCGTCGTAGCCGAGCAGGCCAAGAAGTCCGGTGCCCTGGTCATTGCCGCGGTGACTTTGCCTTTCGCCGCCGAGGGCTCGCGCAAGCGGGAGCTGGCCGAGGAATCGCTTGCGCGGCTCGGGCGGCACTGTCTGGCCGTCTTGTGTTTTGAAAACGACCGCATGGTTGAGGTTGTCCGTGCGGAGGCACCGGTGGCCGAGGCTCTTGGCGCGGCGGCGGGCGTTCTCTCGCTGGCCGTGCGGGCCGTGGCGCAAATGGTCGGCTTGCCAGCCGTGATGCCCGTCGGACTCGACGAATTGCTCCAGATGTTCGCAGGGGCTGATGCGCGGGCTCATTTCGGCTATGGTTCGGCGTCCGGACCCGACCGCGCGCGGTTAGCCGTTGCGCAAGCGCTGCGCAGTCCCCTCCTTGAGGAGGGCAAACTTTTATCCGAGCCCGGGCGCGTGCTCGTGCATCTGACGGGGGACGACTCGCTCACCTTGTCCGAGTTGCAATCGGTGCTGCGTCGCCTTTCCGACCATCTAGGCCCCGCCACATTGGTGCATTTCGGGGTGGCTAATGATCCGGCGGCCGGCGGGAATTTGGGGGTAACCATCCTCGGCTGCACTCACTCGGGGGTGCCGTCTTTGGTTCCTGAAGACGAGGATGACCTCGAGTTGCCCGCGGAGCCGGCGGCGGAGGCGGACGGACCTGCGGAAGGCGATAAGCCGGGCGATTCCGGAGGCAAACGCGGCAAAGGCAAAGGGAAGAAAAACGAGGCCGGCCAGACGCAGGAGGAGTTGCCTCTGGATCAGGCGATGCGGGGCCGGTTCAAAGACCTCGACCCGACGATGGTGGACGGCCAGGACCTTGATATTCCCGCATTTATTCGCATGCGTATCCGCCTGAAGTAGTGGTAGTTTTTTGGTCTTATGAGACCGGACCGCTTCACCCAGAAGATGCAGGAGGCGCTCAGCGCTGCTGCCGACATCACAAGCAAGCTTCAACAGCAGGAAATCGGCAACGAGCAGTTCTTGCTCGCCCTGCTTGACCAGGCCGAGGGCGTGGCCGTTCCGCTGCTGCAGAAGGTCGGCGTCTCTACGGCACGGCTGCGCGAGCAACTCAACAACGCCCTCGACCGCCGTCCGAAAGTTTCCGGCAACGCATCCCAACCGCACCTTGGGAACGATCTGCGGCAGACCCTTGAAGCAGCCGAAGGCATCATGGCGAAGCTCAAGGACGAGTATCTCAGTGCCGAGCACTACCTCCTGGCCCTGTCGCAAGGCTCGGATGCCGCCGCCAAGCTGCTCAAGGAGGATGGCGCGACACACGACAAATTGATGAAGGCGCTGGTCGAGGTGCGCGGTTCGCAGCGTGTCACCGACCAGAATCCCGAGGAGAAATACCAGACGCTGGAGAAATACGGACGCGATCTGACCGAGTTGGCCAAGCGGGGGAAGATTGACCCGGTCATCGGCCGCGACGAGGAAATCCGCCGGACCATGCAGGTTCTTTCGCGCCGCACCAAAAACAACCCGGTGCTCATCGGCGAACCCGGGGTGGGCAAAACGGCCATTGTCGAAGGTCTGGCCCGCCGCATTGTCAGCGGGGACGTTCCCGAGTCCCTCAAAAACAAGAAGCTCGTGGCCATGGACATCGGCGCGATGATTGCCGGTGCGAAATTCCGCGGCGAATTCGAGGAGCGCCTCAAAGCATTCCTCAAAGAAGTTACCTCGAGCGAAGGGCAGATCATCCTGTTCATCGACGAGCTGCACACCATTGTCGGAGCCGGCGCGGCCGAGGGGTCGGCCGACGCTTCCAACATGCTCAAGCCGCAGTTGGCCCGGGGCGAGCTTCGGACCATCGGCGCCACCACGCTCGACGAATACCGGAAATATATCGAGAAGGATGCCGCTCTCGAACGCCGCTTCCAGCCCGTCATGGTCAAGGAGCCCAGTGTGGAAGACACCATTGCCATCCTGCGCGGACTGAAAGAGCGCTATGAGGTACACCATGGCGTGCGGATCCAGGACAGTGCCCTGGTCGGTGCCGCGGTGTTGAGCGACCGCTATATCAGCGACCGGTTTTTGCCGGACAAAGCCGTCGATCTCATCGACGAGGCGGCATCGCGCCTGAAGATCGAGCTGGATTCCATGCCGACCGAACTCGACAAGCTTGAGCGTGAGATCATGCAGGGCGAAATGGAGCGCACCGCATTGAAAAAGGAAAAAGACGCCGCGAGTAAGGAACGGCTCTCCAAATTGGAAAAGGAGCTGGCCGATCTCAAAGAGCAAGGCTCCAAGCTCAAGGCCCAATGGCAGAACGAAAAAAAGCAGGTTTCCGAATCCCGCAAACTGGCCGAGCAGGTCGAGGAGTTGAAAAACGAGCTCGAACTGGCCCAACGCCAGGGCGATTTCGCCAAAGCCAGCGAAATCCAATACGGCAGGATTCCCGAACTCACGACCAAGCTCGAGGAATACAACAAGAAGTTGGCCAAGGAGGGAGGGGGACAACTCCTGCGGGAGGAAGTCACGGAGGACGATGTGGCCAAAGTTGTTTCCACTTGGACCGGCATCCCGGTGACCCGCTTGCAGGAGGGCGAGCGGCAGAAGCTGGTCAAAATGGAGGAACGCCTCATGGAGCGGGTGGTCGGACAAAGCCATGCCATCAAATCGGTCGCCAATGCCGTGCGTCGGGCGCGGGCCGGCCTGCAGGACGAGAATCGTCCGATCGGGTCATTCATGTTTCTCGGGCCCACCGGCGTGGGTAAAACCGAGTTGTGCAAGGCGCTGGCCGAATTCCTCTTCGACGACGAGAATGCCATCGTCCGGCTCGACATGAGCGAATACATGGAGAAGCACACGGTGGCGCGGCTGATTGGAGCGCCTCCGGGTTACGTCGGTTACGACGAGGGTGGCCAACTGACCGAAGCGGTGCGGCGCCACCCGTATTCCGTGGTGCTCTTCGACGAGGTTGAGAAAGCGCACAGCGACGTCTTCAATGCTCTTCTGCAGGTGCTTGACGATGGACGGATCACCGACGGTCAGGGCCGGACGGTGGATTTCAAAAACACGGTGATCATCATGACCTCCAATATCGGAAGCCAGTTCATCATGGAGGATCTGCCGGTCGAGGAGCGGAACCGGCGGGTCATGGAGGCCTTGCGCGGGCACTTTCGTCCGGAATTCATCAACCGCATTGACGAGACGATCATTTTCGACCGTCTGACCGACAAAGAAATCACCAGCATTGTCGACATCCAGCTCAAGCGCTTGCTCAAGCGCCTCGACCAGCAGAATATCCGGATGACTCTGACCGAGAAGGCGAAGAAGTTTCTGGCCAAAGAAGGATACGATCCGGCCTACGGTGCGCGACCGCTCAAGCGCGTCATCCAGCAGCAAATCTTGAATCCGCTCAGCGTGGCCATCCTCGACGGACAATTCGTCGAAGGAGACTCGATCGTCGCGGAGGTGGAGAAGGACCGCCTGGAGTTTCGGAAGAAGTAGGTCGGGGATAGGGCAACCGCTTCAGCCCAAACGCGGCGAGGACGAACCGCCGACGAGTTCGAGCGGCAGTCCGAGGATCCGGCGGCGAAGAAGGTCGAGGGCCGCACTGGTGGTCATGTGTTTGAAGGTGACGCGGTCGAGCGGGAAGTAGCAGCGGCGGACCACGGTGGGATATCCCCCGGCGGCGAGGGCCACGTAGACCGTGCCGACCGGTTTGGCTTCCGTTCCGCCGCCTGGTCCGGCAATGCCGGTTGTTGAGAGGGCATATCGCGCCCCAGAGACCCGGCGGGCACCTTCCGCCATGGCCACCGCGACGGGTTCGCTTACCGCACCGTGCACGGCGAGCAGACTGGCGGGAACACCGAGGGTGTTTTCCTTGGCCTCGTTGCCATAAGTGACGTAACCGGCAAGAAAGACTTCCGAGGCGCCGGGCACATTGGTAATGCGTCCGGCCAAGGAACCGCCAGTGCATGATTCGGCCGTGGCCACAGTGAGCTGTTTTTCGCGCAGCAGGCCAACCACCGCAGCCTCGAGGTCGGCGCCGTCCGAGTAAATCCACTCCCCGACCACCGCGCGGATGGCGGGCTCGGTCTCTGCGAGGATGGAGGGTGGTCCGATGAGGCGGAAGTCCACTTCGGAGGGACGCGCGCAATAACCGACTTCGAGGTCGCCGCGCTCCTCAAGTTGCTTGCCAATGCGTTCTTCGACCTGACTTTCGCCGATGCCGGTGAGACGGTAAATGCGCCGCTCGCGAAAAGAGGAAGGGGGCAGAACGGCACGCAATTTGGGCAGGACGTGATCGGTAAACATGGGGCGCAATTCGCGCGGAGGTCCGGGCAGCAGGAAAAGATGGCGCGCGCGGTGTCCGCCCAGAACCGGCGGGGGAAAATAGAGTCCGGGCGCCGTACCGTTCGGGTTGGGTAGCACCTCCGCGCCGGCCGGAACCATAGCTTGGCGCGCGATACGATCGGCCATGGGGAGACCGCGGCGGGCGAACCGTTCGCGGATACCGGCAAGAATTTGTTCATCGGGGAGCAAAGGAAGTTCCAGCAACTCGGCGGCAGCTTCACGTGTGAGGTCGTCGGTTGTCGGCCCCAGGCCTCCAGTGGTGAAGACGAGATCCGAGCGGTCGAGTGCGGCCTCGAGGGCCTGGCGGATGGGCGGGCCATCGGGTACGCAAACCTGTCGGGCAATGGTCACGCCGCAGGGGGCGAGTTCCCCGGCGAGGTAACCGAGGTGGGTGTTGGTGACGAGCCCGAGCAGAAGTTCGGATCCCGTGTTGATTACCTCGGCCTGCATCAGCCGCGGACGAGCAGGTGGCTCCAACGCTTGAGGCGCGCGTATTGGGCGCTGTCGCCCTGGCGGTGGTAAACGTAGAGGAGATTGGCAAGAATGCGGGCAAGAATTTGTCTCGGCGAAGCGGACGCGAGGTGCCAGTCCTCAAGCCGCTGATTCTGGCGGCGGAGGATTTCCTCGCAATCGCGCCGGGTCAGGATTTTTCCCTGATGGAACGGGTCGAAAAGGATATTGTCGTAGCGGGCGAGAAAGTGACCGGGCAGGTTGACACCTTCGACCAGAATACCGGCATGATGGCCGACGAGCATGTAGACCAACGTGAGGGTGATGGGGATGCCTTTGCGCGAATCGAGCACGCAGGGCAGGAGGGAGTTGCGGTCGTTGTAGTAGTCGTCGGTATTGCCGACGAAAACGAGTTCGGCGGCGAGAAAGTCCGCCATGACCTCGACCTTTTGCCGGCTGGCCGGGGCGCGGCGGAGACGGCGGTCCAGTTCGGTGCCCCAGGTAGCCAGACGTTGCCGGTAAGGTGTCGGTTCGAATCCCCGCAGCATGGCGGCCCCCAAAAGCCAGCAGGCCTCCTCGAGGTCCGAGTTGTCGTTGAAGGTTCCGCACAGGTTCTCGAACCGGTCGAGCGCCTCGTGTTGCATCACCTCGTGGAGGACATCCCGTGCGTGGAGCGCGGCCACCGGATGGTCGCAGCCGGCCAAGTCGCGCAGGTCTTCAAGGTGGCCGGCACCGTCTTGGGCAAGCTGTTCTTTGACCAGTCGCACGGTTTGCTCGTCGTCGTCGGCGAGCAGGCGGACCAGAGCTGCTTTTTGCGGGTGCATGCGGCGTAAAAAGGAATTAAGCAGGTTGGGAGCTTTAGGCAAGCTGGGGGGACGCAGCCGGCGGCAGGTTGAGCCAGAGTGAACGGCGGATCGGGGCTGAGGCCTCATTTCGGCAAACTGCCGGTTCCGTTCTTTCTGGTGCGTCCTAGGAGATCCCGAGCGAGAGATCGATGGCTCTCGCCGAATGGGTGAGGGCACCGACCGAGATTTGATCGACGCCGGTGGCGGCAATCGCGGTTACCGTGTCGAGGTTCACCCTCCCGCTGGCCTCGAGGAGAATTTCGCGGTCGGCGCGGATCTGGACGGCTGCGCGGAGCTGGTCGGTCGACATGTTGTCGAGGAGGATGATGTCGATAGCGCGGAGGCCGCAGAGGAGGCGGACCTGATCGAGGGTGTCGGCTTCGATTTCGATGAGGATGCCGGGCGCACGTTTTTTGGCTTCGTCGATGGCGCGTTGCAGTCCGGTGGCGTCGGGGGTAATGGCCAGGTGGTTGTCTTTGGCCAGGACGCGGTCGAAGAGGCCGAAGCGGTGGTTGGTGCCGCCGCCAGCGCGGACCGCGAGGCGTTCGAACTCGCGGAGTCCGGGGGTAGTTTTTCGGGTATCGAGGATGACCGCTTTTGTTCCGGCCACGGCATCGACAAAGCGGCGGGTGAGGGTGGCGATGCCGCTGAGTCGCTGGAGGAAGTTGAGGGCGGTGCGTTCGGCCGAGAGGAGGGCGCGGGTCGGACCCGTGGCGGTGAGGATGAGGGTGCCGGGGGCGAGTCGGTCGCCGTCGTTCTGGTGAGCGGTGATCTCGATGGTCGGATCGACTTGGCGGAAGACTTCCGTGGTTGCTGCGGTGCCGGCTAGGATGGCAAATTCCCCGGCGGTGAGCCGGGCGCTTGAACGGTGGTCTGCGGGGATGAAGCACTCGGAGGTGATGTCTCCGGAGCCGAGGTCTTCGGCCAGGGCGCGCCGGATGGTTTCGCGGGCGGTCGGGGTCATGGCGGGCGGGCGGCGCGGGGGACGGATCTGGTCTAAAGAAGGTCGACCTCGAGCAGGTCGCGTTGCCAGGGGAGGAGGCGGGCACAGTTTTGCTGGGCAACGGACATCAGAGTCAGGCGCGAGGCGATGAGCGAGGGGTCGAGGGCGAGTTCTCGGGCCACGGTATCACGTTTTTCGCGGAGTTTTTCGAAGAGGCGGCAGGCGGCGCCGCTTGGACGGGCTTTGCGTTCGCGCTCGAAGACGGGCCATTCGCTTTCGGGAAGATCGAGGGCGGCGCGGAGAGCTTCCTTCATGCGGGCGTAGCGCGGGGGCGGCATGCGATGGACCTCAAATTTCTGTCCGGCCACCGCGGCGCAGGCCGCGTCGATCATGCGGTCGTTGGAGATGACGTGGAAGGTCGGCCGGTCCCAAGCGCTGGCTTCGGCGTCCCTCCAGTGCCAGAGGGCTCGGAGGACAGCGGCCTCGCGGGGTGCGAGCTTGCTGCTGCCGTTGACGCGCCAGGCATTTTCCAAATCACGTTCGCGCGGTTCGCGGGCGCTTTGCACCATGGCGTCGCGGGACTGGTCATACCACTCCCACCGGCCGAGTTCTTTGAGTTGGTTTTCGAGGATTTCGGCCAAAGGAAGGAGGTAGCGGACGTCGTTCAGCGCGTATTCTTCCATGCGTGGCGGCAGGGGGCGTCGTCCCCAGTCGGCGCGCTGTGAAGCTTTGCAGAGGGTGACATCGAAAAATTTCTGTACGAGTGCCGCATAGCCGATTTGTTCGAGGCCGAGGAAGCGCGCGGCGATGGATGTGTCGAAGATTTCGGTGGCGGCGAAGGACGGATGACGTCCGAGCAGGCGCAGATCGTAATCCGCCCCGTGGATGATGAGGGTGTGCGCGGTGAGAGACGCGTAGAATACGGAGAGGTCAAGGCCCTCGGCCAGCGGGTCGACCAGGAAATAACCGTCGGGCGAGCAAACCTGCACGAGGCAGACCTTTTCGTAGTAGCTGTGCAGACTGTCGGCCTCGGTATCGAGTCCGATAACCTTGTGCGTGTCGAGGCGGGAGGTGAAGTCCGCCAGATGTTCCGGCGTGGAGATCAAGGTTCCGCGATGAAGGTCTGCTCGGGCGGGAGGTCGCCGGCGCGACGGGCGCGCGGTTCGCGGACTTCGGTGGTGCCCTCGACGGGGGCGGTGACAAACGGGCCGCCGGCAAGGGGGGCGGGCTCGGTGAAGGCAACGTCAGGCACGTCGCTGAATTTGCCTTCAAGCGGGAAATCTTTGCGCAGGGGATGGTACGGGTAACCATCCCACATGATGATGCGGCGGAGGTCCGGGTGGCGGGCGAAGCGGATACCCATCATGTCCCATACTTCGCGCTCGTGCCAGTTGGCGGTCGGCCAAAGGTCGCAGACGGTCGGGACTTCGGGCTCGTCCTCCGTGGCGGTGGTTTTGAGACGGAGATGGAGTCCGTTCCCGAGGGAGTAAAGCTCGTAAACGACCTCGTAGCGCGGTTCGTGCTCGAAATTGTCGATACTCGAAATATCGAGGAGGAAGTTAAAGCCGAGTTCGTCGCGGCAGAATTCGCAGATCGGGCGGAGGGCTTCGGGTTGGAGTAACAGCGTCGTCTCGCCGCGGAATTCCACGCGGCCGGCTACGCCCGCGCCGAAACGGGAGGTCAGAGCTTCTGCGACGTCGGGAAGCTTCATTCAGATCGAAGCAAGCAGTTCTTTTTTCTGCTCGAGGAAAGAATGTTCTCCCATGATTTTTTTCTGCAGCCGCATGAGGCCGTCGAGGAGGGCTTCGGGGCGGGGCGGACAACCGGATACGTAGACGTCAACCGGAATGAGGTGGTCGATGCCTTGGAGCACGGCATAGCTGCGATACATGCCGCCGGAGGATGCGCAGGCGCCCATGGCGATGACCCATTTCGGGTCGGCCATTTGATCGTAGATGCGTTTGACCGCGAGGGCCATCTTGTAGGTGACAGTGCCGGCGACAATCATGACGTCGGCCTGGCGCGGTGAGAAGCGCATGACTTCCGCGCCGAAGCGGGCGATGTCGAAGCGGGCGGCTCCGGCGGCCATGAGTTCGATCGCGCAGCAGGCGAGGCCCATGGGCATGGGCCAGAGCGAGTTGCTGCGCATCCAATTGATTGCGGTGTCAAGTTGGGTGAAAATGATGTTGCCCTCGATTTTGGAATCGTAGGCGTAGGGGTCGCGGTCACTCATCGGAAGTCGGCAACTTACGGTTGGCAGCGTCGCCTGACAAGCCGCGTTGCGGCTGGGGTTCGGGCCGGGACGCGGGATCCCAGGTGAGGAGGTCGATGAGTTTTTGTCCGCTTTCGCCGAGGCGCGGCCGGTTGCGCGGGCCATCGATCAGACCGCGGGTCAGTTTGGCGTAGGGGAATTTTGCCGGCGCGACCCAGGCAACGCGCGGGGCGGATGCCGGTTCGGTCGAAGGCTCGATCAGGACGGGAAACCCGGGGGCGGTGAAGGAAACCAGCCACGAGCGCACTCCGGCGGGATTGCCTTTGACCAGCCAGGGGTAGCGGCGGGGCAACTGGAAGTGCGGGGATTCCGGGATGCGGACGGAGAAGAAAGACTCCTGGTGGCGGATGAATTGCGGGAGGGTAAGGGAGGAATTCTGGCGCTGCTCGAGGTAAAATCCCGCAATGTCGAGGCCTATCAGATTGATGCCGTTGTAGAGTCCGTGTTTGTTCGGGGAGGGAAAATTGGCGGGGTGCCAGCTGGCGAACTGGTCGTGCCAGAGGAGAGCAACTTCAAGGTGCAAGTGGGCGCGGCGCTGGTTGAGGCCGTCACCGGTGTAACCAAGGCGGCCGACGCGGCTGCCTTGCTTGATGGTTTGTCCGCGATGCACTTCGATGGCGGCAAGATGGGCGTAGACGCTGTAGACGGGGGTGCCCCCGACCTTGTGCTCGATCACGACGAGCTTTCCGTAGTTTGAATCTTTCTCGTCGTTGCTGACGTGCACCACGCGCCCTCCTTCGATCGCACGAATCTCGTCGAGCGGTTCGCCGGACGAGTCCCGGCGGAGAGGGCTCACGTCGGTGCCTTCGTGGAATTTGGTCGCCAGGACTTTCCCCTCCACCCGTTGCGGGTTGCGCGTGAATCCGTAGCTGCCTCCCTGCCACGGCCTGCTTTTGACGCCTTCGAAATCGCGGTCCGTGTACATGTAAAACTTTTCCGGTTTTCCGCGGAAAAGCTCCTCGTTGTCCGTGGGCAACACGGGGGAAAAGGATTTCGCCTGAGTGATGGCGAGAAGGAGAAAAAGGGGGAGCGAAACGGCGAGGATCTTCGTCATCGCTTTTTGCCGCTCTCGCCGATGACCGGGTAGGCCGAGGTGAGAAGCTCCACCTCGGTGCTGTCGAGTCCGCGCGGGATGCTGACGATCCCGTCGTTGACGGGCCGGTCGACCACCAGATTGCTCACCTGGCGCCCGTTGAAAAAAACGGCGAGCAGACGGCCGCTTCTTTCCATGGTGTGCTGCTTGAGCAGGCCGGATCCGTGATTGTCGAGTTTGAGGTAAATGCCCTGGGATCCATCTGCGGCGGCAAACGGAAAGACAGAGTGGATTTCACGCTGCGTGATCAGCGGCATGCGGGAGAGAAACGTTTCGCGGCCGTTGAGCAAGGTGGCCGGAAAGGCGAAGGTCGGGGCTTCGGCGGCGATGCCTTCGCCGTGGATACGCAATTCGACAACCGGCTTCTTGGCCCCCCCGGTGCAGAGCAGGGAGGCGATGCACAGGAAAATAAAAGGACGACGCACGCAGACAGGTAAACGGGGAGTGCGGGGAATTGCAACCGCGCACGAATCGCGTTTAAATTGCAGCTCCATGCGGAGCGCGGGGCTTGCCATCACTTTTTTCGCAGCATTGGCTGCCTGTACTCCATCGGAAGAGGCTGGCTCGGGGGCCGTAGCGGCGGTGGGAATACCTCTGCGACCCAGCCTGCGGGCCGAACCCGGCGAATTCCGTCTCGCCCAGTGCCGAGAGGTCAGGGTCGTCTTCTCGTTGGCCAATATCTCGCGGCGTGTGCTTTTCTTGCACTTCCCGACGGAGCAACATTTTGAAGTCGCCATGCAGAATTCTGCTGGTCAGAGACTTTTCCTCTGGTCGGAGGACCGCCACTTCGCCGCCGTGGCTTCTTCGGTCGTGGTCAATCCTGGTGAACGGCTCGAATACGAGGCCGATGTTCCAACCCGTGAAATGGCGGCGGGTGGCATTTACAGCGTTGAAGCTTTTCTCCCCGGATACCCCGTGACCACTTCGACAATTTTGCTGTCCCCACAGTGATGCGCAGCGCTTTGGGTTTGACCGGAAGTCGACGAGGGGCTTTATTCGCTTGTTTGCTATGAATGCCATTCTGCGACTCGGCGTTTGCCTGATGCTCGCGGCCCTGGCCGGGTGCGCGACTCATGACCGGCGTCTGACTAGTTCCACGACGCGCTACCTGACGTCCGGAGGCGACGTCGTGGCCAAGCCTTCCAGCGTCGGCATCAATGACACGGTGTCCTACTGGGACGGAGATGGCGTGTCCGGAAGTCCCTCCATCACCATCGACTTGGGCGAACAAAAAGCCTTCTTCTACAAGGACGGGCGCCTCGTCGGGGTCTCGATGATCTCCTCCGGCCGCGAGGGTTACCGCACGCCGCCCGGTCAATACAAAGTTCTCCAGAAAAGCAAGGACCACGTCTCGAACCTTTACGGCGATTATGTCGACCATGGAGACAACGTCATGGTGGCCAATGTCGGGGTGAAGCGTGATCCCAAGCCGCCGGGCGCCAAGTTCCGCGGGGCGCCGATGCCTTATTTTTTGCGTTTCCACGGCGGCTACGGTTTGCATGCCGGATTCCTCCCTGGTTTCGCCGCGTCGCACGGATGTGTGCGTATGCCTGAGCGTATGGCGCAAATTTTCTTCGCCAACGTTTCACACGGCACACCGGTGCGCGTGATCAACTGATGTAGCCGCGCATGACTGCCGCGCCCGAATGGCTGGCGTGGGTGCAGGGCCTCCAGGCTGCCGCGACCTTCGGCATGACCGGCCTCATTTGGATGGTGCAGTTGGTCCAATATCCCGCCTTTGCGCGCGTTGGCGCGGCGCAATTCGGCGCTTTCCACCGGCATCACTGCCGCTCGATCGGGGTGGTGGTCGGGCCGCTCATGGTCCTCGAGTTGTCCACCGCGGGATGGTTGGCACTGGCCGGCCAGCCACTTTGGTTCTGGCGTCTCATGATGGGCATGTTGCTCGTTATCTGGTTGTCCACCGCCTTCTGGCAGGGGCCTTTGCACGGGCGTTTGTCGCGCGAGGGGGCACGTCCGGAACTGGTCCGGGCCCTGGTCAACGGCAACTGGCTGCGCACGGTTTTGTGGACCGCGCGCTCGGCGGGTTTGGTCTGGTTTTACGCTCGCGGGTGCGCCTGATCGTAAGCTTTCTTGAGTCTTTCGGTCGTCACGTGCGTGTAGATTTGGGTGGTTGAGAGGCTGGCGTGTCCGAGCATGCTTTGCACGCTGCGGAGGTCGGCGCCGGCATCGAGGAGATGGGTGGCGAAGCTGTGGCGGAGTTTGTGCGGGCTGGCCGGAACGGGTATCTGCGCGAGCCGGAGGTATTTTTTGACCAGCGACCAGATTGAAGTGGGACCAAGCCGTTGGCGCAGCTTGCTCAGGAAGAGCGGTCCGGACTGCACCTTGGCCCGCTGACGGTAATGCTGGATGGCTTCGAGAGCCGGCTGGCCCACGGGCACGATGCGTTCCTTGGACCCTTTGCCGAGGACCCGGACCGATTCGTTGTAAGGGTCGATATCGTTCACCTCGAGTGCCGCCAACTCGGCGAGACGCAGTCCGCTGGAATAGAACAACTCGAGGATGGCGGCATCGCGCCAAGGCAGCCAATCCGGCGCCTGTTTCGCGCGCTTCGCCTCATGTGGTGCCCGCAGCAGGGCATCGATCTGCGTGGTGGTGAGGAAGACCGGAAGACGTTTCTCGGCTTTGGGCAGCGAGACGGCCATGAGCGGGTTGGCGGCGAGACTTTTTCGCTCGCAGAGGAAGCGGTAAAAGCTGCGCAGCGCGGCAAAGTCGAGACGGATGGTGGCACGCGTGCGATCGCGCTTCATGAGGGCGAAGAGGTAAGCGCGGAAATCATCGGCCGTCGCCTCGGGCCAGGACTTTTCACCGAGGAATCCGGCCGCGGCGGTCAGGGCGCGGTCGTAGTTGCTCACGGTGCGCGGCGAGGCATTGCGTTCGTCGCGCAGGTAATCGAGATAAGCCGGCGCGAGGGGATCGTCGGGAGCAGGCACGGGGACAGATTAACTCGCGCCGTGGCGGACGGGAATCCCGGTCTGCGGCAGTGATTCAGGAACGTTTGCGCCCCATCGGCACACCAAGCGGCGGCTGCGTGGTGGAGGCAATATCCCCCTCGCGCGTGGTCGAGCGCTCGAAGCGGAGCACGCCGCGCCGTGTCTCCGCGCCGTCGGGTGAAGTGGCCACGACGGGAATCTCGAATGCGCCGTCGGGCAGGACGAAGTGGTAACGGAAGGTTCCATCGGGACGGATCATGATTTCCTTTCCGTCGACGGTCACCTTGGCGTCGGGATGGGTGCCGCCGTAGAAGATGACCTCGGCATTGAGGTGCATGAAGAACTCGCGGCCCCCGTGTCAACTCGACGACCAGCTACTTGATGCCGCCCGACCCGAGAGTGCGGCGGAAGACCAACTGCCCGGCGCGCTTTGCCACGATGCGCCGGAGAACCCGAGTGCGGCAAGGAAGCCTCCGGATGACCCGCCGGGCGCCGAGGCCCACGACGATGGGGCGAACCCGCCGGAAAAAAGACTGGCGCCGGGAGATCCCAGGGAGCTGGACAATTCGCCGGAGGTGAGGGACCCGATTTCGGTGTCGAGCAGGCGGTCGAGTGCGATGCGTTGCGCGGGGGTTAGTCGGCCGATCGGCAATGCACCGTGCCCTTGAAGCCGGGCCAGGGCATCGGCCAGGCTTTCGCCCTCGCGCATCGTGCCGCGGATTTTCTCCACGAGTTGTTGGAAGGTGGCGTGAAAGGGCATGTTGGCGAAAACGGGCTCGCCGAATCCGGTCATGGTGTCGCGCGGGGTGAGCACGGTGCCGCTGCGGGCGAGTGTCTTCCAATGGCCGCCATTGTAGTTCCCGAGTTCGACGTAATAGTCCGCATCGGTCTCGCGCACGGCGAGATACCAACTGTTGGTTTCCGAAGGCACGGGCACCTCAGCCTCCGGGCGCTCCGCGCCCTCCCGACCGTGGCGCAGGAAGATGGTGCCCTCGACGCCTTCGGTCAGCGTGTGATCCCAATAACAAAAAAGCCAATGCGGTTCCTGCGCGACCACGAAAATGCGTTCTTCGCCGTAGCTGCGCGGAAGGTCACCGAGATGGTCAATGTCCGCGCCGGCCATTTTTTTTGCGCGAGTCCGTGTGGCCGGTTTTCGGGCGGCGGCTTGGCGGACGTCTTTGGTGATCTTCGCGGGCTTCCGGCCCGGGGTGGCCATCTTGTTTTTGGCCGGTGCTTTTTTGGTTTTCGCTTTCGCGCTTTTGACCGCGGATTTGATCGGTTTTTTCATGGCGACACTTGCGCTCGGGCGCGACAAAGCGCGGGCGAATCTCCGGGCAAGGTGCCGCAGTGAAAGATTTTGCTCAAGGCCGTTCCTTCCGGAGAAACTCGTCCCGTCCGTATTTGGAGGTCTGCAGGTCGGCCGTCTCCGCCTCGAAACTCTCCGGGGGGCTCCACGGCTCGGTTTCCGCGGCCAAGGTGGCGGCGAGACGTTGACCGAACCCGGCTTCGAGGCCTGACTGCCGGACCGATCCTTGGTGGAGGAGTCCGCGTTTGGTGCGCCGCTGCGCTCCTCCCGCGACCTTGCGAGTTCCGTCCACCACATCGTAGCGGACGGGTCCGGCAAAGCAGGCCGCAGCACCCTGCGCCTCGCCCTGGAAAAGAACCGCCTCGCATCCGGCATCCTCGAGGGCCGAAGTGAGCGCGAGGTGCAGCACGCGGTAACTTTCGTCAGGCCGTAGCACCGACCACGACTCGGTGCGCGGCGCGGCCAACGAGAAGGTGAAATCACCGTCGTGCACCACCACGCCCCCGCCGGTCCAACGGCGGCAAACCGGCCAACCGGGCCGGGCTGCCGCGGCCTCCCGCCACGGAACAAAGTATCCGATACTCACCCATGGCCCAGTCCATCGGAAAACCCGGAGCAGCGGGCCCCGGGCGTGGGCTAAGAGCACCTCGTCGCAGGCCATCTGAGCGGGTCCATCGCGCGGCACCGGGTCGATCCAGAGGGAGAGCCGGCCGAAGAGATGCGACATCGCTGTTTTATAGACGCACCACCCGTCCGGAGGCCAGTGGGGTCTTGGGCCCATGCCGACGCTTCCCATTGGGGCGGCCCCTTCGCTAGGATCAAGTGTCATGGCCAAACCAGCACTCGGACGCGGACTCGGCGCACTCATCGCTCCGGCCAAAACAGCCGCTGAAGCGGTCGCCGCGGCGGAAGCGGCGGGCGAGCGGGTGCAGTCGGTTGCGCTCACGCAGGTCGTGCCCAGTCCGCTGCAACCGCGCACCACGTTTTCGGCGGATCATTTGGCCGAGCTCGTCGCCTCCATCCGCGAGAACGGCATCATCCAGCCGCTCATTGTGCGCCGGGTCAACGGACTCCTCGAGCTTATCGCCGGTGAACGACGTTGGCGCGCCGCGGGGCAAGCGGGACACAAAGAGGTTCCGGTCATCGTCCGCGACGCCACCGACCTCGAGGTGCTCGAGTTCGCGCTGGTCGAAAACCTGCAGCGCGAGGATCTCAACCCGATCGAGGAAGCGCAGGCCTACAAGCGTCTGGCCGAGGAATTCAAACTGCGCCAAGACGAGATCGCCAAAAAAGTCGGCAAAAGCCGCGCCGCGGTGGCCAACACCATGCGCTTGCTCGAGTTGGACGGCGAATTGCAGACGCACTTGGTGCAAGGTCGCCTCAGTGTCGGACATGCCAAGGCCCTGCTCGGGCTGCGCACGGCCGAGGAGCAGCGCAACGTGGCCGGGCAAGTCATGCGGAAAAATCTCTCGGTGCGCGCCACCGAGGATCTGGTCAATACCACCCTGACCCAAGATGGCGTGGTCCGGAAAGGACGCACCCGGCAAAAGCGCGCAGCCTCGGCTGCCGTTCAGCATCTGGAAAACCGCCTGCAGCAGCATCTTTCGACCCGCGTGGAAGTCCATCATGGCGAGGACAAAGGCCGGATTCTCATCGAGTATTACGGGAACGACGACTTGCAGCGTCTCCTTGGGCAGCTAGGTTTGGCCCAAGAGTAAAGTCATGACTGCCGCCTCCGTTTCACCGCTCCGCCGGATCATCAACTGCCTCGACAGCGATTATTTCGAGGGCGATGCGGACGTCATCCGTAACCAGCCCGAGCGCATGGAGTGGCGGCGTCTGGTGCCCTTCATCATCCTGCACCTCGGCTGCCTCGGGGTTATCTGGACCGGGTGGAGTTGGATCGCGGTGGCCACGGCGGTCTTTCTTTACTTCGCGAGGATGTTCCTCGTCACCGGCTTTTACCACCGGTATTTCAGCCACAAGACGTTCCAGATTTCGCGGGTCGGACAATTCATTGCCGCGTTCCTTGGTCTGACCTGCACGCAGCGCGGTCCGCTCTGGTGGGCGTGGGTGCATCGGCATCATCACAAGCACTCGGACGAGGAAGAGGATATTCATTCGCCCGGCGTGCAGGGGTTCCTCTGGTCGCACATCGGCTGGATCACCAGCAGTTGCAATTTCCCGACCGACTACTCGCGGATCAAAGACCTCGCGAAGTATCCCGAGTTGGTTTTTCTCAACCGCTTTGATCTGATTGGCCCGATTTTCCTCGCTGTCGTCATGCTCGGCTGGGGCTGGTTTTTGCAGGCGTTTTTCCCGTTGCTCGGCACCACGCCGCTGCAGATGCTGGTCTGGGGCTTCTTCATCAGCACGACCTTCCTTTTTCACGGCACATCGTGCATCAACTCGCTGGCCCACGTGCTCGGCCGCAAGCGCTATGAGACGCATGACGATAGCCGCAACAGCATGATCCTTGCCTTTATCACGCTGGGCGAGGGATGGCACAATAATCACCACCGCTACCAAGCCGCCGCGCGCCAGGGGTTCTACTGGTGGGAGTTCGATCCGACTTACTACACGCTTAAGGTGCTCTCGTGGCTCGGGATCATCAAAAATCTGCGCGCGGTGCCCGACTCCGCCTACCGTGAGGATGCGCAGATCAGCGGGCAGGCCTCGGCGTGAGTGTGTTTCATGTAGCGGCACCGTCCCCGGCGCCGATGACAACGGATTCGTCGGCGGGGACGCCGACGATACATTTTTCGGAATGAGCAAAGAACGCTTGGCCGTCATCGGCGGCGGCATCGCCGGATTGGGCGCGGCATGGTTGCTTCGGCGGCGCTACGACGTCACGGTCTTCGAGCGCGAGGGGCATATCGGCGGTCATTCGAACACCGTCGAGGTGGACGAAGACGGGCGACGGGTGCCGATCGACACCGGGTTCATGGTCTTCAACAAGGTGACCTACCCGTATCTGCTGCGGCTGTTCGACGAGTTGCGTGTGCCGATCAAGCCGACCGAAATGAGTTTCAGCGTGCGACACGAGGGACTCGATGTGGAATACAACGGGATGGGCTTGAACCGCGTCTTCGCCCAACGGCGGAATCTGGTGCGGCCGCGTTACCTCAGGTTGCTGGCGCAGATCATGCGGTTTTTTCGCGTGGCCAATGCGGCCTTGCAGGACGAGTCGCTCGAGTCGATGTCGCTTGACGAGTTCGTGCGCCTCCACCGTCTCGGCGACGACTTCCTGCGGCTTTACCTCGTGCCGATGAGCGCTTCGATCTGGAGTATCACCCCGGGTGGCGCGCTGGATTTTCCCGCCGCCACGCTGGTACGGTTTTTCCACAATCATGGATTCCTCGGCGTCAGCACGCATCATCCGTGGTTCACGGTGGACGGCGGTTCGCGCGAATACGTGAAACGCATGGTGGCGAGTCTGCCTGGCGCGCGGGCGTCCGTGCCGGTCGCCGGTGTCGAGACGGAAGCTGACGGAGTCACTGTGCGGACCAAGGACGGCCAAACTCATGCCTTTGATCGTGTTATCATGGCCGCCCATGCCGACGAATCGCTGGCCATGCTGGCGCGGCCGAGTCCATTGCAGGAGAAGTTGCTGCCTGCCTTCCGGTATCAGGCCAACGAGACCATGCTGCACACGGATGCGACGGTCATGCCGCAGCGCAAGCTGGCCTGGGCGGCGTGGAATTACCGCATGGAGCCGAGTGCGGAGGGCGAGCGTCCGTCGACCCATTACTACATGAACCGCCTGCAGGGGGTGTCGGATCGCCGGAATTATTTTGTCAGTCTGAACTACGCCGACCGCATCGACCCGGCGACCGTGCTGTGGAAGACGGAATACACGCACCCGGTCTTCGACCGCGGCGCGCTGGCCGCGCAGCATCATTTGCCCTCGATCAATGCCGAGTCGCGCGACCAGCGCGTCTTTTTCTGCGGCAGCTACTTCCGCTACGGTTTCCATGAGGATGCCTTCGCCTCGGCCGTGCAATGCGCGCATGCGGTGTGCGGGGAGGATCCTTGGAGGTGAACTCTTGCTTCTACGAGTGCGACGTCTTCCACCGGCGCCTACGGCCCAAGCAGCATGAATTTCTTTACCGCGTGTTTTATTTCTACCTCGATCTCGCCGAGTTGGATGTCGTGGCACGGAAGCTGAAAATTTTCGGCGTCAATCGTCCGAACATTTACAGCCTGCGCGACCGCGACCATCTGCAATACGGCCCCGGGGAGCGTCCGATCGCGGATAACGTGCGCGAGTTCCTCGAGCGCGCGGGGTGTCCGCTTGAGGAGGGCGGCTCGATCCGCATGCTCTGTTTCCCGCGGATACTTGGTTACACCTTCAATCCCATCACCATTTATTTCTGCTTCCGGGCTGACGGCACCCCGCATGGGTCTGTCGTGCAGGTGGGCAACACGTTCCGCGAATTGAAGCCGTATCTGGTGCCGCGCACGCCGGATGGTCAGTGCGACTTCGAGGTGCGGGTGGAGAAGGACTACTATGTGTCGCCGTTCAGTCCGGTCGATCTCGACTTCCACTTCCGCTTCCATCTGCCGGACGAGAAGCTGCAGGTTTTCATCGATGACCACGATGCGGAGGGCAAAGTGCTGATCAGCACGCTGACCGGTCGGCGCAAGGAAATGACCTTCGCCAACCTCTTGGGCTTCACAGTCAGATTTCCCCTCATCACGCTCAAGGTCATCGGCCTCATCCACTGGCAGGCGTTGCGCCTCTGGCTCAAGCGGGTGCCGTTTTTCCGGAAAGAAACCCGCGCCGAGGACCAGCGCGGGGTCTTCCGTCCGCACAAGTCACTCCGGCGCTTCCTCGGCGCACGCCCGCCTCCGCGCGGGTGACTGGACATTTACGGGGCTTCCGAAAAAACGCCAGACGCCCGCCGTTGCCGCTCTCCAAGTCCTCTGACTTGCCGCCGACGCGAAACGTAGCGAGGCTTAAGGCTCTCCGACCTGTTTTAACGTGAACTACGCACCGATCCTTTTTTCCGCGCTGTCGAGCATGCAGAGGGGACGATTGCGTCTGGTGCTGCCCGATGGGAGCGAGAAGATTTTCGGCGGGCTGGGGGAGGAGCCGCGGGCGGAGATTCGGGTCAAGGACGTGGCATTTTTCCGGACGTGCGTGCTTTACGGGCCGGTCGGGTTTGGGGAGGCCTATATGGACGGGTTGTGGGAGACGGAGGATTTGGTCGGGGTGATTGCGTGGTTTATCCGCAATGCCGACGAGTCGACGGTGCTGGAGGGATCGGGGCGGACGGACCTGCGGATCGGGCTGATGAATTTCGCGCACAAGGTGGCGCACCAGCTGCGTCCGAACAGCCGGCGGACCAGCCGGCGGAATATCCAAGAGCACTACGATCTCAGCAATGAGTTCTTTGCGCTGTGGTTGGATCCGACTATGACGTATTCGGCCGCGTATTGGGATCAGCCGGGCGCGACACTGGAGCAGGCGCAGGTGCGCAAATACGATGTGCTCTGCCGCAAGCTGCGCTTGCAGCCGTCGGATCATGTGCTGGAGATCGGGAGCGGGTGGGGCGGCTTTTCCATGCACGCGGCGAAGAATTTTGGATGCCGGGTCACCACGGTGACGATCTCGCCGGCGCAGTTCGACGAGGCCTCGCGGCGGATCGCGGCGGCGGGGCTGAACGACAAGATCGATCTGCGGCTGACCGATTACCGGGAGCTGACCGGACAGTTCGACAAGATTGCCTCCATCGAGATGCTCGAGGCGGTGGGGGACAAATACCTCGACGGTTATTTCGCGCAGTGCCACCGCTTGCTCCAGCGCAAGGGTCTGCTCGGGTTGCAATACATCACGTGTCCGGATGCGCAATACGAGGTGCTGCGGCGCGGGGTGGATTTCATCCAGCGGCATGTTTTTCCGGGCTCGCTGCTCAACAGCGTCGGGCGGGTCAACACGGCGCTGAATCGCACGGGGGATTTGTTCCTCCACGATTTGGACGACATGGGACCGTATTACGCCCAGACCCTGCATGTCTGGCGGAAGAATTTCCACCGTGAGCTCGCCGCGGTGCGGGCGCAGGGGTTTGACGAGACGTTCCTCCGCAAGTGGGACTACTACCTCGCGTATTGCGAGGCCGCGTTTGCCACGCGCCATATCAGCGTGGTGCAGGCCATTTACACGCGGGCGGACAATGAGACGCTCGATTTTTCGACGGGTCTGAATCGGGGGTGCTCATGATGCCGGAGTGGGCGGAGTTCTGGCCGTTGATGGCTTTCGCGCTGGCCATTCCAATGGTCATGATGGCGGGGGTGTGGGTGGTTTCCCGCGTGCTGAACAACGCGGGGATCGTCGACATTTTCTGGTCCTACGGATTCATTCCCGTGGCCTTGGCCTGCGCTGTCTTGGGCGGCGGGGACGTCACGCGCAGTTTCGTGCTCGTGTTGATGGTGACAATCTGGGCGGCGCGGCTGGGGACGTATTTGTTGATCCGCGTGGCCAAGCATCATCCGGAGGAGGACGGGCGCTACGCGGCGCTGCGGCAACAGTTCCCGAACCACACGTGGGCCATGTTCCTCGGGTTTTTCGAGGCGCAGGGGGTTCTCATCGCGCTACTGAGCGTGCCGTTTGTGCTGGTCTTCATCAATGGGGCGCCGGGGCTGGGGGTTTTCGAGTATGCGGGGGCGGCGTTGTGGCTGCTGGCTATGCTTGGGGAATCGGTGGCCGATACGCAGCTGAACCGGTTCCGGTCGGATCCGGCGAACAAGGGGAAAACCTGCCGAGTCGGGTTGTGGAACTATTCGCGTCATCCGAATTACTTTTGCGAGTGGCTGGTGTGGGTCGCGTATTTTATCTACGCGCTGGGCTCGCCGGGCGGGTGGATGGCAGTTTATGCTCCGGCCCTGATGTATTTGTTTTTGACCAAAGTGACGGGCATCAAGGCGACCGAGGAGCACGCGGTGCGGTCGCGGGGCGATGATTACCGGGAGTATCAGCGGACCACGAATGCGTTTTTTCCGTGGTCGCCGAAAGGGTGAGGATGGAGATTGTAACGATAACGGCCGGCGCCGGAGCCGAGTCTTCGAGGCGGTCCGTAGGCAAACGCGCCGCGACAGAAGATGTAGCGTCGACGTTCCTGCCGACCGAGCAAGAATGACGCCATGAGTGTTCTCGACCGCATTTTGGAAAAAGGGATGTTGCCGGATTTTGTCATCCGGGCGGGGATTCATGAGCTGCTGGCGCGCAAGCTGAAGGACGAGAACCGCGGCGGGGTGGAGGCGCAGCAGAGGGCGCTGATGGGTTTTGTGCGCGAGCTGAAGTCTCTGCCGATCGCGGTCAAGACACGGGAGGCGAACGAGCAGCATTACGAAGTGCCGACGGAATTTTTCAAATACGTGCTCGGTCCGCGCATGAAATACAGCAGCGGGCTATGGTCCGGGCGGCACACGACCTTCGCGGAATCGGAGGAGGCGATGCTGGCGCTGAGTTGTGAGCGGGCGAAGTTGGAGGATGGTCAGCGGGTCTTGGAGTTGGGCTGCGGGTGGGGATCCCTGACCTTGTGGATGGCGGAGAAGTATCCGAACTCGCGGATTCTCGGGGTTTCGAACTCGCGCACGCAGAAGGAATACATCATGGGCGAGGCGGCGAAGCGGGGTTTGCGCAACGTGGAAATCCACACGGCCAATGTGGCGGAGTTGGATTTGCCGCACGGGGAATTCGACCGGGTGGTGTCGGTCGAAATGTTCGAGCACATGAAGAATTACGAACTCCTGCTGCGCAAGGTCGCGTCGTGGATGAAACCGGGCGGGCTGCTCTTCGTGCATATTTTCACCCACCGCACGTTGGCTTACCATTTTGAGGGCACGGATCCGAGCGACTGGATCACGCGGTATTTTTTCGAGGGCGGGACGATGCCGTCGGATGATTTGCTGACCTATTTTCAGGATGACCTGAAACTGCGGGACCATTGGTGCGTCAACGGCACGCACTACGCCCGGACCTCCGAGGCTTGGCTGGCCAACATGGACCGCCACGAGGCGGAGATCACGCCGATCCTCACGGCAACTTACGGTGCGGAGCATGTGACCAAGTGGCGGGTCTATTGGCGCGTGTTTTTCATGGCGTGCGCGGGACTTTGGGGTTACCGCTACGGCGAGGAATGGATCGTCTCGCATTATCTTTTCGCCAAGTGAGGACGATACTTTGTGCCGCCGTGGTCTGGGCCGCAGTATCGAGCGTTCATGGTGCGGCGGAATGGATCGAGCAAGGCGACAGCCTCGATCGCCAGTTCAAGTCGGCCGAGGCTCTGGCTGCCTACCAAAAAGCCGCCGCCCAGCGTCCGGGTGATGCGGCGCTGCAGCGCAAGATGGCCAAACAGTATGTCGAGATGGTCTTGGATGCCTCATCGCGCGCGGAAAGGTTGCGCTTGGCCACCCTCGGCTATGAGACGGCCCGGAAAGCGAAAGACTTGGCGCCACGGGATCCGGCCGCGCGGGTCACGCTGGCTATCGCGGCAGGCCGCCTGGCTTTTTACAGCGAGTCGCGCCGTCGGTTGGAGCTTTCGAGTGTGGTCAGATCCGAGTCGGCCGAAGCGGTCAAACTCGACCCCCGCTACGCTCTCGGGTGGCACGTTCTCGGGCGGTGGAACTACGAGATTGCCAACCTCAATGCCTTGCTTCGCGTCATGGCCGAGGCCATCTACGGCAAAATGCCGCCGGCCAGCAACGAGGAGGCCGTCCGGTGCCTGCAGAAAGCGGTGGAACTGGAACCCGGCAATGCTCTTTTCCACGCCGAACTCGGGCGGGCTTATCTTACTGTCGGGCGCAAAGATGATGCGCGGCGCGAGCTGCAGAAGGCGATCAGCTTGCCCCAGCGCAGCCGCGATGATGCCGGCGCCCAAAGCCGCGCCAAGGAATCCCTCCGCCAGTTGTAATCTCCATGAGTCGCCAAAAAATTCTCATTTTCACCACCGGTTTCGGTGACGGCCACAACTCGGCGGCACGCAATGTGCGTGACGCCTTCGATGCCATCGGCGGTTACGACACCGAGGTCCACGATCCCTATGTCGAGGTCAACCCTCGCGCTTCGAAGACCCTGCAAGTGGCCTACAATTTCTCCATCCAGCGCGTGCCGGTGACGTGGAAAGCCTTTTTCTGGCTCTATGACAAGACTCCGGTCTTCGATTGGACGTTGCCGACGCTGGGAAATCTCAAAGCAGCCCTCCGGGATTTGCTGCGCGAGAAAAAACCGGCGGCTGTCGTTACGACTTATCCGGTTTACAGCTATTTGATCAGCGAGCTGATAAAGAGCGGCGAGGTGTCGGTTTGTCCGCATTTCATGGTGGTGACCGATTCCATCGTGATCAACCGCGTCTGGAACCTCGCCCCGGCCGATTGGGTCCTCGTGGCCAATGAGCCGACGCGTGAGGCCATGACGCAAGGTGGCACACCTCCGGAGAAAATCGTCGTGCTCGGTTTTCCGGTCAGTCCGCGTTTCGAAGAGTTGGCGCGCCGGCCATTGCCGCCGGGGCCGCCTTGGAAAATTCTTTATCTGCCCTCGGCCAGTCGCCGCACGGTTTCGGCGGTGGTGCGGGGTCTGACCGCGTTTCCGGGCGTCGAGTTGACCGTGGTGACCGGGCGTCACAAACATCTGCACGGGTTTTTGAAACGGCTCGATTTGCCGGTCGGCGCCTTCAGCCTCCTTGGCTGGACCGACCGCATGCCGGAGTTGTTGGCCGAAAGCCATCTTTTCATCGGCAAGGCGGGCGGGGCAATCGTGCAAGAGACGCTGGCCATCGCGCGCCCGATGATCATTAGCCACGTGGTCGCGGGGCAGGAGGAAGGCAATGTGACGCTCCTGGCCGATATCGGCGCGGGCGCGTTGGCGACGACTCCCGAAAAAATTATCGGGACGGTGCAGCGTGCACTGCTGGAAAATGGCGGGTCCGAATGGGTGCGCTGGCGGGAAAATTTACTCAAGGTCAGCCATCCCGCGGCGGCGCGTCAGACTGCGGAATTTGTGGTCTCGAAACTGTAGCGGGTCGGTAACCACATCGCGCGAAAAGACCGCTCAGAAGGTCGCGTAGTAAGTGTCGCCGGAGGTGCCGCGGCCGGACCAGGCCATGATGCGCTGGGCGTCATCAAAGATGTATCTCGTTTTGCTGCCGAGTTGCACGAGGATGACTTCGCGGCCGTTGAGGCGTCCGCTCGAGACCAGGCAACGGCCGGCGGCATCGGTGTAGCCTGTTTTCATCCCGTTGTAAGCGGACGAGCGACCGAGCAGTTTGTTGGTTGTCTCGAGGCGCGTGATGCGCCCGGTATTGTGACGGAAGAAGACGACGCGCTGCTGCATCATGCGGCGCAGGGTGGGATCGCGGTAGGCCAGGAAGGCGATGCGCGCGATGTCGCGGGCGGTGGAAAATTGGCTGGCCGGCAGGCCGTGGCTATTGGCGAAATGGGAACTCCGCGCCCCGAGTGACCACGCGGCGCGGTTCATATTGTCGGTGAAGGCCGCTTCGGAGCCGCTGTGGTCGCGGGCTAATGCGGCACAGGCGTCATTCGAACTTTTCACCATGATGGATTGAAGAAGGTCGCGCCGCGCGTAGCGTTCGCCGGGACGGAGACCCAGGCGGGTCGGTTCGACGCGCGTGTCTTCGGGCGCGACGGTGACCAGTGCTTCGAGGTCGCCGCGGCGACTGACTAGCAAGGCGGTGAGCAGTTTCTGCGTACTGGCCGGCGCCCGGCGCGCGTCGGCATTTTTCTGGAAAAGGACCTCTCCGCTGCGCGCGTCGATCATGATGGCCGACTGCGCGGCAAGGCCGGGGGCGTTGGCCGGCCAGACCGGTGCATTGCTCGGCGCAGCGGCCACGGGTGAGGTGGCCGGGCTGGCGCGGCGGACTTCACGGGGCGAAGTGGCGCAACCGGCAAGGAAGAGGAGGGGAACGAGCAGGATGGCCGCTTTCATGAATATTTTTCGACCATAGCGTAAGCGTTGTGGTTGTGGATGCTCTCGAAGTTTTCCGCTTCGACCTGCCACCAAGTGATGAGGGGATCGGCGTTGACTTGCGAGGCGATATTGCGCACGAGGTCCTCGACAAAAACCGGATTGGCGTAGGCGCGTTCAGTCACCGCTTTTTCGTCCGGGCGCTTCAGCACGCTGTAGAGTTCGCAGCTGGCCGAGCGTTCGATAAGGGAGACCATTTCGGGCAGCGGCAACGGACGTCGGGAGCGCAAACGAAGGGTGACTTGTCCGCGTTGATTGTGCGCACCGCTGGTACTGATCGCTTTCGAACAGGGACACAAGGTGGTGACATTGGCTACCACGGTGGTGACGAGGTCGTGGCTCTCGTGGCCGGCCGTCGCGGTGAAGCGCGCGGTGTAGTCGACCAGGCCGGGTGCACCGGTGACGGGCGCTTTTTTCTCGAGGAAAAAAGGGAACTCGAACTCGAGATGGGCCCGCTTGCTGTGCAACCGGTCGATGAGCGAGCGCAAGAGCTTTTCAATGTCCTCGGGGTGCAGCACGGGACCGTGGGCCTGGAGGACCTCGAGAAAGCGGCTCATGTGCGTACCTTTGAATTCCTGGGGCAGCTCGACGGTCAGTTGCACCGTGGCGATGGTGCTTTGCGGGGCGCCGGGACCTACCGCGACTTGGATGGGAAACCGGAGGTTCTTCACTCCGACCCGATCGATGACGATGCGGCGGTGGTCGGACTCGCTTTGGGTGTCGAGCAGGTTGGCTGCGGTGTCCTCCGGGTGCTTCATGAAGGGGAAACTTACGCTGATTCACGCCGGGGGGCAAAAGTGAATTGTCCGGTTGGCCGGGCGGGCTGTGGCGGCTAAGCTGTCCGCGGCAATGAAGCTCACGGTCAACGAAATCTACCAGTCGGTGCAGGGCGAGAGTACCTGGGCCGGGCTGCCTTGCGTTTTTGTCCGCCTGACCTTTTGCGACCTGCGCTGCACCTACTGTGATACCGAGTACGCTTTCTATGAGGGGAAAAAGATGCCGCTCGACGAGATTGTGGCGGCCGTGCGGGTCTTCGGGTGTCCGCTGGTCGAGGTGACCGGGGGTGAACCGCTCCTGCAGCCGGCCTGTGTGCCGCTGTTGGCTATGCTCTGCGAGGCGGGTTTCACCGCGTTGCTGGAGACTTCGGGAGCGCACGATATTTCGGCGGTCGACCCGCGGGTCCACCGGATCATGGACCTGAAAACGCCGTCGAGCGGGGAATGCGCGCGCAATCTCTACGCCAATATCGCGCAACTCACGGACCGCGACGAAGTGAAGTTCGTGCTCGGGTCGCGGGAGGATTACGAGTGGGCACGGGGAATGATGCGGGAGCACGGCTTGGCCGGCAAAGTGCGGGCGGTCCTTTTCAGTCCGGTCTTCGGAAAAATTGCCCCCAGCGACATCGTGGCCTGGATGCTGGAGGATCAATTGCCGGCGCGCTTCCAGTTGCAGATGCACAAGTTCATCTGGGAGCCCAAGGCGCGGGGCGTTTGACCGTTTGCCGCGGGGCGGTCGGCGGGGTAGAAGAAGAGCGATGAACATCACGCTGACCAAAATTTTCCACTTCGAGGCCGCGCACACCCTGCCCCATGTGCCGCCCGACCATCAATGCGCCCGGATGCACGGCCACAGCTACCAAGTGGAAGTCTCGGCATCGGGCCCGGTCGGCGCGGAGTCGGGCTGGCTGATGGACCATGCGGAAATCAGCAAAGTGGTCAAACCGCTCATCGCGCGACTCGACCACCGTTATCTCAATGATATCCCGGGTCTGGAAAATCCGACTTTTGAACAATTAGCGGGTTGGCTGTGGCGGGAAATCAAACCACATCTGCCGCATCTCAGCGAGATCGCCATTCATGAGACACCGACCTCGCGGTGCATTTACCGCGGAGAGTAGCGCTGGCGCGCCGCGACTTAGTTGCGCAATGAGATGTCCTGGATGCGAGCGACAAGAAAGCGGCTGAGTAGCAGGTAAAGGATGAAAATGGGAAGGGTGACAAGAAGCGCACCCGCAGCGAAGAGACCCCCTTGCCCGGCCATGCTGTCCTGGTGCAAGAGGCGCAGTCCCACCGGCAAGGTGAACATGGAGGAATCCTGCATGAGGATCGCCGCAACGACATATTCGTTCCAAGCTGCGGCAAAGGAAAACAAGGCGGTCACGGCCAGGCCCTGCGCCGAAACGGGAAGCACAACCCATCGAAAGGTTTCAGACGGTGTGCAGCCGTCCATGGCTGCCGCCTCCTCGATCGTTTCCGGAACTGTGTCATAAAAGTTCTTCATCTGCCAGATGCAAAAAGGCAAAACGGTCACGAGGTAAACAAGGATGAGTCCGAGGAAGGTGTTGATCAGCTTGAGCTGCACCAAGATCAGGAAGATAGGGAGGAGAAGCAGGGTGGCCGGAAAGATCTGGGTGACGAGGAGACTGTTGAGCACGGCAAGGCGCCCGAGGAAACGGAACCGTGACAGGGCATAGCCGGCGGTGGCGGCGAGAATGACCCCGACTACGGTGACGGCCAAGGCGACAAAAAGCGAGTTGGCCAGCCAGCGGAGGAAATCCGTCCCGCTCAGCAAGCGGGAAAAATTGCTGAGACCGGCGGTGCTGCCCGGATCCGGAGGATGCAGGGCGCGACCGGAGATTTCCCAGAGCGGGACCGCGGCAAGCAGGATGGTGAGGGTGAGCAGGGCGTAGGAGGCGAACTGGCGGAGCAAGGCGGCCTGCCGGCTGCGGCCAGACGCAACCGGGATGATGGCAGGATGTTCGGCTCTCACGGCGGGTGACACAGGCGAGAAGACGTCATCATACAGTGCGGTGCAAGGGCAGATCGTGGCAGCAGGGCGGGGCAGTTCCTTGACAGGGCTGGAACACACGTTTCAGATAGGCTGCTTTTATGTTTCGCGTTCTTTGGGCCCTCATCCTCCTTTCCGGTCCGGCTTGGGCCGAGGGTGGACGCTATGATGCGGCCGGTGCGGATGAAGTCCGCTACCGCATCACCAAGAGGGCGGCCGGCTGGGACATTCTCGTACTCGGGGCGGGTGTGGATCGTCCCGATCAGGCGATTTTTGTCGCGCTCGGAACAAAACCCGGTGCGGGTTCTCCGTTGTTGCCCGGGGCCCAGGGGAAAACCGGATCGGCTGTCTGGTTACCCTTTTCCGCGGACCTCCTGTTGGTCGCCAACCGTCGCAGTGACCGGCAAGACAATTTCGTGCAGCGCTGGGAGGGGACCCGGTGGGGTCCGCTCCAAGCGGCCGGGGACGATTTTGCCGTTTCCTCGGAACCGGCGCAGGTGCTTCTCCGCGTGCCCGGAAAATTGACCGGGAATGGACCGGTCATGGATATCGTTGTTTACCTGAAAGACCTTGCGGTGGATGAGGGCTGGGGGCGGCTCTACGGGGCGATCGATGCAACGGCGACCTCGGGAACCGGCGTGCAGACGATCCGTCACTACCTCGTGGCCGAGACGGGCAACGCGGGCACGACTTTCCGCCGCGCTGGACGCACTGCACCGGCCGATCCCAAGGTGCGCATTTACCAACTTTTGCCG
>CAIZMQ010000131.1 GCA_903934135.1 uncultured Verrucomicrobiota bacterium | reverse complement strand
CCGAGCATATCCTCGCCTGCCACCCAAACTTCCGCGGCATCGGAAACACGGGGACCCTCGGCCTGCGCGATTTTCCGTTCGGATGCAATGAAGGTGCGGCTGCCGAGGACAAAAGGTTTGCCGTTGATCAGGCCGCGTACCCCGCGGCCCGGCAGGGTCTCGTGTCTCTCGACCGCCAATTCCGCCATCCCGCTGGGCAGGGCCACACGGCGAATGGCGCGGGAGAGGGGATGTGACGAATGCCGGGCCAGGGCGTGGGCGGCGGCTAGCAGCGCGGTCTGGTCACCGTGCTCCATGTCAATGCCGGCAAGCGCCAGTTGGCCGGAGGTCAATGTCCCTGTTTTGTCGAGGGCAACAACATCGATCATAGCGAGGTTTTCAATCGGTGCGCCGCCGCGAAAGAGAACACCCCGCCTCGCCCCGGCGGCAATGGCCGCGAGGATCCCCGAGGGAACGGAGAGGACCAGCGCGCACGGAGAAGCGACAACGAGGAGAGTCATGGCGCGGTAAAAAGCGCTGCGGATTTCGCCCGAGCTGCCGAAGGGCGGCAGGCCGAAGAGCAACCACCAGACAAAAAACATCACGGTGCAAGACGTCAGGATGATCCAGGTGTAGGTCGTCCCGAAGCGGTCGGTGAAAGTCTGTGACGGGGCGCGCAGAGTCTGGGCCTCGCGGATGAGACGGATGATCTTCTGCAGGGAACTTTCCGCCGCGGGCCGGAGGACAGGACCCTCGAGCAATCCGCTCAGATTGATCGTGCCGGCCAAAGCTGTTTCACCGGGCCCTTTCGGCACGGGAACCGATTCGCCGGTCAGGTTTGACTCGTCGCATTCGGATCTTCCCCGTGCGATGGTCATGTCGACCGGAATTTGCCCGCCGGCCAGCACGCGCACGATCATGCCGGGTTCGAGGTCCTCGACGGGTACTTCGCGTTCCGAGTCCTCGACCATGACCAGCGCGGTCTTAGGTGCGCCGCGCAGGAGCGCGCCGATTTCACGACGGGTGCGCCCCATGGCATAGTGCTCCATCGCCCCGGAGGTGGAAAAAAGAAAAAGAAGGAGAGTGCCTTCCCGCCACGCGCCGATGAGGGCGGCGCCGGCAGCCACGGCAAGCATGAGAAAGTGGATGTCGAGCTGCCCCGACTTGAGACGCTCCCACGCATCGCGGGCGGCGTCCCATCCGCCGCAAAGATAAGCAAGGATATAGGAGACAAGCGGGGCCCAGGCGGGAGCGGGCGCGAGTTCGAGGGCCCAGCCGGCGAGGCCGAAAAGCGCGCAGCCCGCGGCCAAGGCGGCCATGGGTCTCCACTCCGTCTCGCTGTGCTCCTCGAGGGTGCCCTTTTGGCGCGGCGCATAGGCCGGCCAGACGAGTTTGACCCATTGCCATAGAGAGATGGCGGTGACGCAGGTGGCTTTGCGGATCAAGGTCGTGCCGAATTTTTCCGAAACGAGAAGGCGTGAGTCCCCGGGTTGCTCTTCGCGGCCCACGGCACACAAGTTGCAGGGGTTCTGTTCCGCGTGCGGGCAAGGCGGGAAATTCTCCCGCAACGCATCGGTGACGCGCTTGGACAAACGCCCGTCCTGGTCCCGGCCCAGCGTGGCGATGGACAGCCGACGGGTTGCCGGATTGAAGGCCACCGCTTCAAGGCGCGGCTCTTCATGCAGTAAGCCGGCCAACCGTGCAATCGGGCAAAGCGAGGTCTGGGTTTGCGTCGCACCCGGCTGGAGGACCGTGGTTCCCATGGCGGGTCAGGCTGCCACCGCAACCACGGGGTTTTCCAGCGTGCCGATGCCTTCGATTTCCACGGATACCGTGTCGCCGGGCTGCAGCCAGACGGGCGGACGCCGCGCCATGCCGACGCCGTGGGGCGTGCCCGTGAGGATCACACTGCCTGCGGGAAGCGTGGTGTCTGCACTGAGGAACTCGAGCAGCGCGGGCAGATCGAAGATCATGCGGGCGGTGTTGCTTTGTTGCATGACGCGCCCATTGAGGCGGCCGGTGATGGCAAGATGCAAGGGGTCCGGCAATTCATCCGGTGTCACGATCCATGGCCCGAGCGGACAGAACGTGTCGAACGATTTGGCGCGGCACCACTGGCGGCCGGAGCGGCGAAGTTGCCAGTCGCGTGCGCTCACGTCATTGGCGCAGGTGAAGCCAGCCACGTGGTCAAGGGCCGTGGTGCGGTTTACGTTTAGGCAATCCCGCGAAAGAACAACGGCCAACTCCGCCTCACTGTCCACTTCGTCACTGCGCAATTTCCGAGGCAAACGGATCGGCTCGCCCGGACCGGTGACCGCGCGGATATTCTTCATGAAAAGCACGGGATATTCGGGCACTGGCGAGCCGGTTTCGACCGCGTGATCGTGATAATTAAGACCAATGGCATAAACCGCCGCGGGAACAACGGGCGCGAGCAAGCGGGCGTTACGGACGATCCGCCCGGTCGGCTGGAATCCCCCGGCCCACGACCCTTCCAGCAGGGCAAAGGCACCCGGGTCCCCGGTCGGTGCAGCGTGGTGGACCTCGTCGTGTTCGTCGGCGATTCGCCCGATGCGCATGAGGCCATGCTAACCCTCGCGAGACCAAAGGTCACGCGCTGACGAGGGGTGGTGCGCGTACTTGCGCCGGGGCAGGGCGGGTGACATTCTGGCCGCCATGCACCGGGGGCGCATCCTGACCACAGAGGCCTTATCGGGGATCCGCGACGATATGGCGCGCGCGGGTCAGAGGCTGGTTTTCACCAATGGATGTTTCGACCTGCTCCATGCCGGTCATGTGCGTTATCTGCAGCAAGCCCGGGACTTGGGCCACGCTTTGGCCGTCGGACTGAACAGCGACCGGTCGGTGCGCGAGCTGAAGGGCGATGGTCGTCCGATCAATGCGGAGGACGATCGTGCGGAGGTTGTCGCCGCCTTGGGTTGTGTCGATTACGTGGTGATTTTCGACGGCAAACGGGCCACAGACATCCTGCGTGCCGTGCGACCTCACGTTTATGCCAAGGGCGGCGACTACACGCCCGAGTCGCTCGATCCCGACGAACGGGCGGTTCTGGCCGCGGCCGATGCGGAGGTGCGGATTCTGCCGTTGGTCCCCGGGCGTTCCACCACGGCGGCCTTGGAAAGGATGCGCAACCGGTGAGCGCGGGCGACAAACTGCGCATCGGCATCCTCGGCTCGGGCTCGGGGACCAACCTCGATGTGATCTTCCGCGCCATCCACGACCGCATGCTGCCGGCAGAGGTCAAAGTGGTGGTTTCCGACCTGCGCGAGGCCGGCATTTTGCAGATCGGCCGGGCGCATCGGGTGCAGACCAAATACGTTTACCCTGGGGAAGTGCCGGGCGTTCTCGAATCGGCCAGCGAGCACAACATCGTCAATGCCCTGCAGCACCAGCATGTCGAACTCGTGCTGCTCCTTAACTTCGGTCGCACCCCGGGCCAGGATCTACTCGGGGCCTTTCCAGACCGGATTCTCGGCATCCATCCTTCACTCCTGCCCCGCTATCCCGGCGCGCGCGCTTGGGAGGATGCCTTGGCCGCCGGCGATGCGGTCACGGGCTGCACGGTCTACCGGTTCGGGGCGGATGGCGGCAGCGCGGGCACAATCGCCCAAGCGGAGGTCGACATCCTGGCTGGCGACACACCCGACATGCTGCGCGACCGTATTCGTCAGGCGGAAAATATCCTCTACCCTGCGGTGGTGGAATTTTTTGCCCGGGAGCGGCCACTTGGAGGATAGACATCCGGACGGCGGGAGCCTTTATTGGGTTTCATGTCAATGGGCCAAGGATCAGCCGGAAACGTCATCGCCGCACTAGCCAGTCTCCTGGTTCCGGGTCTTGGTCAGTTGGTTCAAGGCAGATTTTTCCCCGCGTTGCTCTTTTTCGCCGGGGCTGGCGTGCTCTGGTTGGTCAGTCTCGGCACTCTGGGGTGGATCATGCATCTCTGGTCCTGCCTCAACGCGGCATTGTGGAAACCGCGCTGATCCGGCTTAACTTGCTCTCATGAAAACCCTCCTCAACCACATCAACGGCCAATGGGTCGCGGCCCGCAGCGGGGCCACTCGCGACATTCTCAATCCCGCGGACAACAAAGTCATTGTCAAGGCGACAGACAGCGGGGCAGCCGATGCGGAGGATGCCGTCACTGCGGCGCGCGAGGCTTTTGATCAAGGTCCCTGGGGCAAGAGCACGGGACCCGAGCGGGCGGAGAAACTGTTCGCCTTGGCCAACTTGGTGGAAAAACACGCCGAAGAGTTCGCCCGGCTCGACACCGAGAACAATGGCAAGCCGCTGCGCGAAGCGCGCTACGATGCGGCGGATGCCGCGAGCTGTTTCCGCTACTACGCCGGCCTGGCCAGCAAGCCGCAGGGCCAGACCTACAGCGTCAGCGACCCGAACATGGTTTGCCTGACCGTGCGCGAGCCGATCGGGGTCTGCGCGCAGATCATCCCGTGGAACTACCCTTTGCTCATGGCGGTTTGGAAGCTCGCGCCGGGTCTGGCCGCAGGCAATGCGTGCATTCTCAAGCCGTCGGAAATGACGCCAGTTTCCGCGGTGAAACTTTTCGAACTCATGGAAGAAGCCGGTTTTCCGCCCGGTGCGGCCAACCTCATCCTCGGGCCCGGTGACCCGGTGGGTTCGACCCTCGCGGCGAGCGACCGGGTGGACAAGGTGGCCTTCACCGGCGGTGGCGTCACCGGACGCAAAATCATGTCCGCCGCGACCGGCAACCTCAAGAAAGTGACCCTCGAACTCGGCGGCAAGAGCCCGAACATTGTCTTTGCCGATGCCGATTTCGACGCCGCGCTGGAATTCGCCATGTTCGGCATCTTCGCCGGACAAGGTGAGGTCTGCAGCGCGGGGTCACGCCTGATCCTCGAGCGCAAGATAGCTGAAAAATTCCTCCCCCGCCTGGCCGAGGCCTGCCGAAAAATTGTCGTTGGCGACGGCGCAGAGGCTGAGACCGAAATGGGTCCGCTGGTCTCGCGGGCGCACATGGAGAAAGTGCTCGGCTACATCAAGTCCGGCCTCGACGAGGGGGCCAAACTCCTTTGCGGCGGCCATCGCATCGAGAAAGGCGCGCTGGCCGAGGGTAACTTTGTCGAGCCAACCGTTTTTGTTGATGTCCCGCCGAAGGCCCGCATCATGAAAGAGGAAATTTTCGGCCCGGTCCTTGTCGTGGAATTGTTCGATACCGAAGAGGAAGCCATTGCCAAGGCCAATGACACGGTCTACGGCCTGGCTGGTGCGGTCTTCACTTCCGACGGCGCCAAGGCGCACCGGGTAATCAAACGGCTGCGCGCCGGCATCACCTGGATCAATACCTATCATCCGACTTTCAACGAGGCGCCTTGGGGCGGTTACAAGCAGAGCGGCATCGGCCGCGAACTCGGAACCTACGGGTTCGAGGCTTATACCGAAGTCAAACAGATCAATATCAACCTCGCACCCGGCCGCATCGGTTGGTTCAAGAATCTCTGATCCCATGAACCCGATGGTCGAAGTCCGCGATGTGACCAAAAAGTTCGATGGTTTCGTCGCCCTGGACCACGTTAGCCTCGAGATCGCCGAAGGTGAATTCATGACCTTCCTCGGGCCATCCGGCTGCGGCAAGACAACCTGCCTCCGCCTGATCAGCGGCTTCGAGCAGCCGACCAGCGGGCAGATTCTTATCGGCGGCCATGACGTTTCCCACGACCCGCCTTACAAGCGCAACGTCAACCAGGTCTTTCAAAGCTATGCCCTTTTCCCGCACCTCACCGTGCGCGAGAACATCGCCTTCGGGTTGCGCATGAAAAAAATGGGGGCCGACAAAATCAAAGAGAAAACGGAATGGGCTATTGCCATGACCTCGCTCCAAGGCATGGAGGACCGCAAGCCGGCGCAGTTGTCCGGCGGTCAGCGTCAGCGTGTCGCGCTGGCGCGGGCCATTGTTTGCGAGCCGCAGGTTCTTCTTTTGGACGAACCGCTCTCCGCCCTCGACGCCAAGCTACGCACGCAGATGCGTGCCGAGTTGAAAAACCTGCAGAAACGCCTCGGTATCACCTTCATCTTCGTCACCCACGACCAAGAGGAGGCCTTGAGCATGTCCGACCGTATCGCGGTGATGAACAAGGGGAAGGTCGAACAAATCGGCACGGCTGCGGAAATCTACCACAACCCCCGCACCGAATTCGTGGCTGGCTTCATCGGCGAGACCAACATTGTCGAAGCCGAGGTGCTTGAACGCCAAGACGGGCTCATCCTCTGCCGCCTCGAAGGCGGCCTGAAACTCTGGATCAAGGAGAGCGAAGGGGCCCGGCCCGGCAGCAAGATGCTGGTCTCGGTGCGCCCCGAGAAGATCCGCCTCTTTCGCGACCGCCCTGCGGCGGGCGAAAACGTCTTCTCCAGCCGGGTGAGCAGCGAAGTTTTCAAGGGGGCGGTCGATGACATGACCATCGTGACTGAGGGCGGCCTTGAGCTCAGCACCCTGCTGGCCAATGCCGGGGAGACCGGGCTCGATTTCCATGAAGGCGAGCAGGTCTGGTGCTTGATCCACCCGAACGACATTAGTCTGCTGGTCAAAGAACAAACTGGCATCGTCGGTTGATCCTGCTCGGCGGCCAGGCCGGGGGCACCCGCGGCCGATGGAAAAACCAGTCGGGTGGCGGGAATTGACCACCACCGGGCCTCTTCGGGCTCTGTTTTCAGAGAGCGAAAAAAACCATTGCCCTATGGCACGGATTTTGCTTTTCCTTACTAGTTCATAATACCCGTTCGCCTGTGGAGCGGTCCCACAAATAAAACAAACCAAAAAAACATCATGAAAAACATCATCGCGTTAATTGCCAGCGCTCTGCTGGCCACTCCGTTGGCCATGGCGCAAGTTGAAACCGGCACCTCAGCCGGTGCCGAAGCCCTCGACATGGCCCGCTCCGCCCCGATCAGTGCCGGCCGCACCACGTCTGAGACCGTAACTGTCACCGACTACAAAACCGCTTCCGGGAAGGAAGTCGTTGTGGTCGAGGAAGAAGACAAATGGTGGGCAGTCAATGCCTCCACCGGTTGGGACAGCCTCTACATGTTCCGTGGCGTCAACGTCCTCGGCAACGGAAACGGTCTCTACTGGCTCAGTGCCGACCTGACCGTCACGCCGTGGGAAAACGGAGCTCTGTCAGCTGGCGTCTGGTATGGCGTCGGTTCCTATTACAATGGCGCCAATACCCAAGCCCGCTATGGCGAGTTGGACCTCTTCGCGGATTACACCCACTCTTTCGGGAATCTCGATCTGACAGTAGGGTATATTTACTACTACTATCCGCAGCTCTTCGCTTCGCAGAACGAAATCTTTTTCGGTGCTGCTTACAACATCGAGATCGGGAACATCACGATCACTCCGAACACCGCTTATTACTACAATCTAGGGCCCGAACTCGGCAGTCCGGCTGGCGCGGTTCCTGGTGGATCTTCTTGGTGGCAAATGGGTGTGAGTGCCGAAGTTCCCGTCGCGTATGATGGTGCTGTCTCACTCGCCCCTTACACGCAATTTGGGCTGAGCTTTAACGTTAATCCGGAAGCTGACGGCACTTGGGCCCGCGGCGGTAACAACTGGCAGACTGGTATTGCTCTGCCTGTCCAGTTCACCAGTTGGTTCAGCGTGTCTCCTTACATTGCTTATTCCTACCAGTGGCAAAATCTGTATGCAGGGCCCGGAACTGGCACTGGAGCCACCGCTGTCAACACCTTCTGGGGCGGCGTCAGCGCCAACTTCTCCTTCTAAGTTAGTTTGCGTTAACTTAATTCACAAAACCCCTCCGGCTCCGGTCGGAGGGGTTTTTGCTTTCTGGATTCCCGCGGCAGGCCGGGTATCGTGGCTGTTGCTCATGGAAATTCTCCAACTTCTCGGTGTCGCGGTCGGCCTGGCCACCTTGTCCGGGCTGAACCTTTACCTCACCGTCTTTCTCACCGGCCTGGCCGTCCGCTTTGATTGGATTTCCCTGGCCGCGGAATACCAACGGCTGGAAGTGCTCGGCGATCCTTGGGTCTTGGCCGCATCCGGATTGCTTTTTGCTGTGGAGTTCACGGCGGACAAAGTTCCCTGGGTCGACTCCGCCTGGGATGCGGTGCACACCGCTATCCGTCCGGTGGGTGCTGCTTTGTTGGCTGTGATGGTGCTGGGCGACGGGAATCCGGTTTTCAATGTCGTCGTTGGTCTGCTTGCCGCGTGGCTCGGTTTCACCACGCACGCGCTCAAGTCGACCGTCCGCCTGCAGGCCAACGCCTCGCCCGAGCCGATATCCAATATCGCGCTTAGCGTGGCGGAAGATGCCACGGTGGTTCTCGGGCTGGGCCTCATTTTCACCTACCCGATTGTCGCGCTGGTCGTTGCAGTCATCGCGCTGGCCGCCATTTGGTATTTCGTGCCGCGCATGTTGCGGTCCACCTGGGTCAAGCTCTGGCTTTGCGGGCGCAAGTTGCGCCTCTCCCCGGTCGATGAGGAGGTGGCCGAGATGCCCGACGATTTGCCCTCGGCCGCCCGCGCCGCAGTCACGGGTCATGCGGGGGCGGAGTGGAAGGTCGAATGGTCTGTGCCCTGCATCAGCGGATCCGGTCCGGGTTACCCGCCCAACCGGTTCGGTTGGCTCGTCTCGGCGGACGGTCCGGCCCAGATGCTTTACTTTGTCCCCCGTCACTCGAACCGGCCCCGCGCCCTGCCTCCCGGCTCACCCGTTGCCCGGCTCGAGCAGAAATTTTTGGCTGATGTTCTCGTTCTCGAGTGGCCCGGCGGTGAGCGGGCGCGCTTTCTTTTCGACCGGGGGTCGCGTTCGCTGGCCCGGCTCGTTTTCTCCAAATTCACCGGGCCCCGATGAGCACCTCCCCCCGCGGTGTCGAAGAACTGGCCCAAGCGTTGGTCCGGATTCCCAGCGTCAATCCCGACGGCGACCCCGGAACCGACCGCACGGGCGAGCAGGCCTGCGCGGAATACCTCGCCGGTTTTCTCCGCGAACTCGGCGCCGAGACGGCTCTCCACGAGGTGCATCCGGGGCGGCCGAATATCGTGGCGCGTTTTCCCTGCGCCGCGGGCAAGCCGCGCCTGCTTTTCGCCCCCCATACCGACACCGTGAGCGTGGCGGGCATGAGCATTGATCCCTTCGGTGGAGAAATTCGTGGGGGAAAACTTTACGGTCGCGGGGCGAGCGATACCAAAGGTCCCATGGCCTCGATGCTTTGGGCGCTGCACGAGTGCCGCGGAATCCTCCCGAAGCTGACCCACGAAATTTGGTTTGCCGGGTTGATGGGCGAGGAGGCCGGGCAAGACGGCGCCAAGGCTCTGGCCGAGCGCGAGCGGTTTGCTTTCGTTATTGTCGGTGAGCCGACCAATCTTGAGGTCGTCTTCAAGCACAAGGTTGACGTCACCGCCCGGATCACCGCCACAGGCCGCGCCGCGCACAGCTCGTGCCCGGAGCGGGGTGAGAATGCCATCACCAAGCTGGCGGCCGGACTGCTTGCTTTGGCCAAAGCTCTGACTTCCCATTTCGAAACGGTTTCCGACCCCGTGCTCGGGCATCCCACCTTCAGCATCGGGACGATCCGCGGCGGCACGAAATTCAATATCGTGCCCGACTACGCCGAGGCCGTCATCGATTTGCGTTTGCTGCCCTCCCAATGGAAAAACGGCGAAGCGCGCGATCTTTTCGAGATCATGCGCCAAGCCTGCCCGGGGCTTCAGGTGGAGCAAATTATGGGCTCGGAGGCGCTGGACACCGATCCCGCGCACCCCTTGGTGGCCAAGCTGGTCGAAGTCGGCGGCTGTCCGGCCGGCGCGGCGTGGTTCTGTGACGCCGCCATTTTCTCGGCGCGGGGCGTCCCCGCGGTGGCGGTTGGTCCAGGCTCGATTGCCCAAGCACACACTGAGGATGAATTCATCGAGGTGGAGGCTCTCGAAGAGGGTGTCGCTTATTTCAAAAAGTTTCTCCACAGCCTGCGCGGCGATGTCTGAAGGCCGCTGGGCGCGTGACCTTTCCCGGTCTCACGGATAAGCTCCACTCTTCGTCCCTCAACTCTCAGCCCTCAACCCTCAACTTTCCATGCAGACCGCCATCACCCCGACCCGCGCCGACAATTTTCCCGAGTGGTACCAGCAGGTGATCAAAGCTGCTGACCTGGCCGAAAATTCCGACGTCCGCGGCTGCATGATCATCAAGCCGTGGGGCTGGGGCATTTGGGAAAACATGCAGCGTCAGCTTGATGTGATGTTCAAGGCCACGGGCCACGTCAACGCCTACTTCCCCCTCTTTATCCCGCTCAGCTTTCTCGAGAAAGAGGCCAAGCACGTGGAAGGATTCGCCAAGGAGTGTGCCGTGGTCACCCACCACCGGCTGGAGGAAAAAGACGGCAAGCTCGTCCCGGCCGGCGAGCTGGCCGAACCGCTTATCGTCCGCCCGACCTCCGAAACCATCATCGGCGCGGCCTATGCCCGCTGGGTGCAAAGTTATCGCGACCTCCCGCTGCTCATCAACCAGTGGGCCAACGTGGTCCGGTGGGAAATGCGGCCCCGGCTTTTTCTCCGCACGGCCGAATTCCTCTGGCAGGAAGGACATACGGCGCACGAGACCATGGAGGAAGCGGTGGACGAAACGGACAAAATGCTCGGGGTTTACGAAAAATTCGCCCGCGAGCATCTGGCCCTTCCGGTCGTTACCGGTGAGAAGTCGGAAGGCGAACGTTTTCCCGGAGCGGTCAGCACGCTCTGCATTGAGGCCATGGTCCAGGATCGCAAGGCGATCCAAGCGGGCACGTCGCATTTTCTGGGGCAAAATTTCTCCCGGGCTTCCGGGATCGAGTTCGCGGCGCGCGACGGAAGTCGTCAATTTGCCTGGACTACGAGCTGGGGCGTGAGCACGCGGCTTATCGGCACGCTCATCATGGCGCACTCCGATGACGACGGCCTCGTCTTGCCGCCACGCGTGGCGCCGGCCCAGATCGTCATTCTCCCCGTCATGGCTAAAGAGGAATCCCGTGCGGCCGTGCTCGAGGCGGCCGGGAAGCTGGCTGCCGAATTGCGCGGACAGACCGCGTTCGGCGAACCAATCCGGGTCGAGATCGACCGCCGTGATGCCGGCGGCGGGGTGAAAAATTGGGAGTGGATCAAAAAAGGAGTGCCACTGCGCGTCGAGATCGGTCCGCGGGACATCGAGAAAGGCTCGGTGGCGGTCAGCCGCCGCGACCGCGGACCCAAGGAAAAAGAGTTCCCCGTTCTGGCCGACTTCGTGGCCAACGCCGGCTCCGTGCTCGAATCGATGCAGGCCGGCTTGCTCGAGCGTGCGACCAAATTCCGCGACGAGCACACCCGCAAGATTGATTCGGCCGAAGATTTCCGCGCCTTCTTCACCGCGAAGAAGGCCAACCAGCCGGAAATTCACGGCGGCTTTGCCCTTGTCCACTGGGACGGCACGCGCGAAACGGAAGAAATGATCAAAGACGAACTCAAAGTCACCATCCGTTGCATCCCGCGCAACGGGGGGGCCGAGCCGGGGGTGTGTCCTTTCAGTGGCAAGCCGAGTGCCCGGCGTGTGGTTTTTGCCAAGTCTTATTGATGAACCATCCCGCTTTTGCCAGTTGGCCCTTCCCGGCTGCTCCGCGCCGGAAAGGGGCTCTTGCCCTGGCGCTGGTCCTCTTTTTGTTGCTGTCCGCCCCGGTATCCGCCCAATTCCCTTTCAGCGCCCTGCGCTTCCTCAAGCCCGACGGTCAGATCAGTCCGGCACTCCTCACCGAGTGTTCCGGGTTGGTTCACAGTCTTCGTTACAACGGCGTTTTTTGGGCCCATGGGGATGGAGGCAGTGGCGCGTCCATCGTCCCGGTCACGGCCAGCGGCAAGCTGGCCCGCGGTTGGACCGGTGCGGTGCGGGTTGAAGGTTGCAAGAACAACGATTGGGAAGACATCGCGTTGGATGACCAAGGGAATCTCATCATTGCCGACTTGGGAAACAACAACGGCCGCCGCAAACAGCTCATGCTGCATTTTGTCAGCGAGCCCAAGCCGGGCGCCGTCTCGGTCCGGCCGACCCGGACCTTGCGCGTCCACTACGAAGACCAGAAGGGTGATTCCCCGGATTACGATTGCGAAGCGGTTTTCTCCGCCGCCGGCCGGATTTATTTCCTCACTAAACACCGCAGCGACAAGCGCACGCGCCTTTACCGGTTGGCCGGTGAATCCACCACCCGCTCCAACCCGCTTCGGCTGGTCGGCTCGTTCGACGTCGGCGGGATGGTCACGTCGGCGGATGCTTCGCCCGACGGCAAACTTGTTGCCGTACTTACTTACACTACTCTTTGGGTTTTTTCCTACGACCGTGCTTCGGGCAGTATTTTCACCAAGAGCGAGAGCGTCCGCCGGACCCCGATTTTCGCCTGGCAGGCCGAGGCGGTGGCCTGGGAAGGCAATGACGCGCTGGTTATTGCCAACGAAAACGGCCAGCTTTTTCGGGTCGCCTTGTCCTCGCTGCAGGCGGCCCGCTGACTCCCGCCCCTTGCTTCCCGCGTTGCCCCGAACGCTGCGGTCGGGCATAACGTCCGGATGACAGACGCGCGTTACGACCGGCTGGCCGAGGTTCTGACCAAACATTCCACCGCTCTCCAGCCCGGAGATAAAGTGCTCATCGATGTCTCCGATGTTCCCGATGCCATGGTCATCGCCCTGATCCGTGCGGTGCGCAAAGCCAAGGCTCTTCCTTTTACCCAGATCCAGCATAGCCGCGTTTCCCGCGAAATGGCTATCGGGGCAACGGGCCCGCAGATTGGTCTGTCGGCCGAGGTCGAGATGGCGCGGATGAAAAAGATGGACGCTTATATCGCCATTCGCGGCAGCGACAACGCGACCGAAATGAGCGACGTGCCGGCGGACAAGCTCAAGATGATCGCCGCGACGATGCGTCCGGTCATGAATCACCGCATCAACAAGACCCGCTGGGTCGTGTTGCGTTGGCCTTCACCCTCCATGGCGCAGCAGGCGCAGATGAGCACGGAAGCTTTCGAGGACTACTACTTCCGGGTCTGCACGCTGGACTACGGAAAATTGCGCAAAGGCATGGAAGTGCTCAAGGCGCTGATGGACGCGACCGACAAGGTGCAGATCAAAGGGCCGGACACGGACCTGCGGTTCAGTATCAAGGATATCGGTTCGGTCATTTGCGGCGGTGACCGCAATATTCCCGACGGGGAAGTTTTTACCGCGCCGGTCAAACGCAGCGTCGAAGGCAAGGTTCGCTTCAATGTTCCCACCATCTACCACGGCACCGCCTTCGAGGATATCGCCCTCGAATTCAAGCAGGGCCGGATCATTGGCGGCACGGCCGGCCGGAATACGTCCAAGCTGAATGCCATTCTTGATGCCGATGCCGGCGCCCGTTTCATCGGCGAGTTCTCGCTCGGTTTCAATCCGCACATCCTTCATCCCATCCGGGACATTCTCTTCGACGAGAAGATTGCCGGGTCCTTCCACTTCACCCCGGGCCAAGCTTACGAGGTCGGCGGCAACGGCAACCGCAGTCAGGTCCATTGGGACATGGTCTGCATCCAGCGCGCCGACTACGGCGGCGGGGAAGTTTGGTTCGACGGCAAACTGATCCGCAAAGACGGCATCTTTGTCCCGCCGGAGCTGAAATCACTCAATCCAGAGCGCGCGAAGTAGGACGGTCGGAACACCCCTCCCTCCTTCATGCTCTTGAGGCTGGCTGGTGTGCCGGCGCTCCGGGTCCGCAGCATCGCTTCACGGTGCCGCAGCATCCATCGCACAGCGGAACCCGACGTGGCTGCTGCCGGTGTCCGGCGGAGTTCCACGGCGGGCCGTCGGGCGGTAGCTTTCGCAGTAGGCCGGATGACAGAGGAAGGATCCGCCTTTGGTCACGCGGCGTTCCGCACCGGGAACGAGTGGCGGTGAGGGGTCGCCGGGGACCGGGGTTTCGCGTTTGGAGTCGAGCGGTCCGCCCGGATCGCAGCAGGCTTGTTGGTCGTCGGCCCGCGTGGCGAAGGTATCGGCGCGGTAAAGGTCACTGCACCAATTCCACACGTTGCCGCCCATATCATGAAGGCCGTATCCGTTGGGCGGGAAGGATCCAACGGGTGATGTGCCGGCAAAGCCGTCAGCGCGGTCGTTGCGGTAGGGGAATGTGCCGGTCCAGCGGTTGAGCATGAATCGGCCGTCCGGGTTCTCCTCATCGCCCCACGCGTAGCGGGCTTGGTCGAGTCCGCCGCGCGCGGCGAATTCCCATTCCGCCTCGGTCGGCAGGCGCTGGCCGGCCCAGTCGGCATAAGCCTGCGCGTCCTCCCAAGCAACGTGGACCACGGGATGGTTGCCGCGTCCTTCCAGATTGCTCGCCGGACCCTCGGGGTGGCGCCATGACGCGCCGGTGGTCCAAATCCACCATTGCGACATGTCGCGAAGATCGACTGGGCCCTCGGTCGGACGGAAGACGAGCGAACCGGGAGCCAGCACTTCGTCGGGTGGCTTCGGTGTACCAGGTGGGACCTGTTTTTTCATTTCCTCCCAATCGACCGGGCGTTCGGCCACCGTGAGGTAGCCGGTCGATTCAATGAAGCGGGCAAAGTCGTCATTGGTCACCGGGTTCACATCGAGAAAGAACGGGGAAACGGTGACACGGTGCGGGGGACTTTCGTTGGGGAAGGCATAGTCGGCCTCGGTCCCCATAGTGAATTCGCCACCGGGAATGAGAACCATGCCCGGTGGAACGGCGGTCGGCCCACAGGCGGCGAGGGTCAGAGCGAGGAGCGCGAGGGCTCGTCGAGAGAGCTGCCGCCATGGGGCGGGTGCAGGCGTTATCGCGATAGGGACATCGCGATCCACCTGCGGCTTGACTGCGGGAGCGAACTTCAATCTGCGAAAACTTCCGCCCAGTCCCTCTCCATGTCCACCACAATCCAGCCGCGTTGCGGCGCATCGGCCAGTGCTTCGACCAGCTTACCGCTGCTTTTCGGCTTCGCGTCACAAGCGTATTCGCGGTCGGCGTCGGTGTGGCGGAGAAGGAGACCGAGCGAGGGACGCGGGTTGTCGATCGTGGTGTATTCGAGCATTTCCTTGTCGCCATCGCTGTTGCCGAAGCAGGCGATCGGGCGGCGGCCGATGAATTGATGGATGGCGACGGGTTTGCCTGCTTTGTCGTCGATGAAGAGGGCGTCCATCGTTTTGACCAGAACCGGCCCGGTTTCGCGCAGTTCGTAGACCGTGCGGGCGTTCGAGCCGATGACTTGTTCGGGCGGCACGCCGTAAACCCGCTCGCTGAAGACCCGCATGAAGTCCGCGCCTCCGCCGGAGACAAGGAAGGCTTTGAAGCCGTACGCGCGCAGGTAGGCCAGCAGCTCGAGCATGGGTTGGTAGGCGAGCTGATCGTAGGGGCGGTCGAAGCGCGGGTGCTTCGCGGTGGCGAACCACGCGCGCACGCGGTCGGCGAACTCGACCGTGGTCATGCCGGAGCCGGTCAGTTCGATGATCCGGAAGAGGCCCTTGTAGTGGTCGGCAAGCAAGGCGGGAAGGTTGCCGGCGAGAGCGGCTTGGACGGTCGGATCATCTTTCCACTCCGGTTCCTCGGGCAGTCGGCGTTTGAGTTCGTCCAGCGCGAAGGCCAATTGGAACGGCATCGGATTTTCCGGCCAGAGGGTGCCGTCATTGTCGAAGACCGCGATGCGCTCGGCAGGTGGGACAAAGTCGCCGGAACCGTCGCGGGTAACTTTGGCGACGAAGTCGATGATGGCTTTTTTGGCGTCGGTGTCCTGCCACGCGGCCAGGGGCACGGGGACTTTGCTGGGCGCATCTTCGGGGTCGGCGAGTGCGGTGGACGCAAGGAGGGTGAAAAATAAGGCAGCTGCTCTCCGAGGCCAGCGAGTCCTGCCCGGGGTACTCCGGGAGTGCATGGTCTCGAATCAGCTTTGCACGATGCGCATGGCCGGAAGGGGTCCGCTGATACCGGCGTCGTCGAGAGCTTTTTTGACCGCCTCATTAAGGGTGAATTGGGTGGGCCAAAAATTGGCGGGGTCGCACCAGACACGGAGTTCCATAGTGTACTTGTTTTCGCCGAGGTCAGCGAGAACGGCAACGGGTGCGGGGTCGGCAAGGACATGCGGGTTGCCGATGACGGCGCCGAGGAGGGTGGTGCGGACTTTATCCGTCGGGTTGGTGCCGGCCACGGTGCAGGGCACGATCACCACGCGTTTCGGATTCGCGCTGAAGTTGATAATGTTGCCGCCGGTGATGGCGGAGTTCGGCACGATGACCTTTTTGTTGTCGAGGGTGGTGAGCGTTGTGGTGAAAACGCCGATATCGTCGACCGTACCCTCGGTGCCAGCGGCAGAGAGATAATCGCCGCGTTGGAAAGGGCGGAAGAAGACGAGCAGGAAGCCTGAGGCGAAGTTCGAGAGGTTGCCCTGCAGCGCGAGGCCGATGGCCAGACCGGCCGCGGCGATGAGAGCAGCAAACTGCGCAGTGGGGATGCCGAGTTGTCCGAGCGCGGTGATGATGACCAGAATAAGGACGAGGGTGTGAAGGATGTTGGCGAGGTAGGTGGCGATGGTCTGGTCGGTGCCGCGGCGGTGGAGTGAGTTGACGACAGCTTTGCGGATCACGCCGGCCAGCCACGCGCCAACGAGGTAAATGATGATGGCGGTGGCGAGAGAGGCTGCGAAGGACAAGCCGTTTTCGGCAACCCAGTTGGAGGCGGTGAGAAGCATTTCTTTTCCATCGTGAACAATGGCCGGTGATGCGGCGTCGGGGGTGGCTTGGGCGAGGATGATCATTTTTGTGATGTGGATGTGAGTTGGTGTTGTTTTGTTTACCACATCAGGGCCCGCTTTGGGCAGTTCCTGACCGTGGAGGTTCTATCCCGCAGTTTTTTACTGCTGCACGCTGGTGACAGCTTCCATCACGCGGTCGAGATTGAAGCTGCCGGGTTTTTGGCGGGGCGGATAGTCTTTGAAGCTCTGCAGCCATTGGCCGACGTAGGCGGTGGCCGGGGCGATGACGAACATGTGCTCGAGATACCAGCGGCCGTAGTCCATGCCGATGTCCTGGGCCAACTCGAACGGATCCATGCGGAGGTTGTTCAGGATGGGGGCGCGCAGTTCGACGAAGGGCTGCTGCCAGACGTGCAGCCCATGCGCCTGCTGCTCGAGGAAGGTGATTTTCCAGTTGTCATAGCGCAAGGCGGCGACACTGCCGTCATCGGTCCAGTAAATGAACTCGCGGCGCGGCCAGGCGCCTTCGCCTTGGAAGGCGGGCAGCAGGTTGTAGCCGTCGAGGTGAACCTTGTAATTGCGGTCACCGAGTTTGGCCCCTTTGAGCAGCTGCTCTTTGGCGTCAGGGTTGCCGGCGGCCGCGACGAGAGTGGGCAACATATCTTCGTGGGCGGCGATGTCATTGATCACCGTGCCGGGCTGGATGGTGCCCGGCCAGCGGATCATGGCGGGGACGCGGTAGCCGCCTTCCCACTGGGTGTTTTTCTCGCCGCGGAACATAGTGGTGCCTCCGTCGGGCCAGGTGAAAGCTTCGGCGCCGTTGTCGGTCGAATACATCACGATGGTATTTTCCTCGAGGCCGAGCTCCTTGAGTTTGGCCAGAACCAAACCGACGTGTCCGTCATGCTCGACCATCCCGTCGGCGTAAATGCCGAGGCCGGTCTTGCCGTCCGATTCTTCCTTCAAGTGGGTGAAGATGTGCATGCGGGTCGAGTTCCACCAGAGGAAGAAGGGTTTGTCCTTCTTGGCCGCCCGTTCCATAAAGTCGAGGGCCTTGGCGTTGACCTCCTCGTCGATGGTCTCCATGCGCTTGCGGGTCAGCGGGCCGGTGTCCTCGATTTTGCCACCGGCGAAACTGTGGATGACGCCGCGTGGTGCCCACTTCTTTTTAAACTCGGGGGTTTGCGGATAGTCAGGGTGCTCGGGTTCTTCCTCGGCGTTGAGGTGGTAAAGGTTGCCGAAAAATTCGTCGAAGCCGTGGTTGGTCGGCAGCATGTCGTCGGTGTCGCCCAAATGGTTTTTGCCGAATTGTCCGGTCACATAGCCCTGCGCTTTGAGCAGCGTGGCGATGGTCGGATCTTCTTCCTTCATGCCCTCGGGTGCACCCGGCAGGCCGACCTTGGTCAGGCCGGTCCGGATGGGGGATTGTCCGGTGATGAAGGCGGCGCGGCCCGCGGTGCAGGATTGCTGGCCGTACCAGTCGGTGAAGAGCGCGCCTTGTTTGGCGATGCTGTCGATGTTGGGTGTCTTGTAACCCATCATGCCCATGTTGTAGGCGCTGATGTTG
>CAIZMQ010000130.1 GCA_903934135.1 uncultured Verrucomicrobiota bacterium | reverse complement strand
TGAGAAAATGACGAATGACACAAAAAAATCTGACCCGCCATCCACCCGCCCCTCGCAGGATGCGCGTTTGTCGAAGTAAGCGGCGATGAAAAAGTCAGGCAGCCTTCAAGCGCCTTCGCCAACACGCGAAGCCGGCGCCCTCGGCTCTGGCTTCGCCTTCTCTGCCCAAGGCCAAAGACTCAAAGGGAATCCCGCCGACGCTTCCAGAGATACATCGCGCCCGCTCCGAGCAGGAGCAGCACGTAGGTCGACGGTTCAGGGATGCTGGCGACACGAAAACCGACGTTGATGTCCTGGGTCGATGGGCCGAAGGCCAGAGTCCTCGTGGATGCAATTTCGAACGCCTCGGATTGGAAGCGGCCGCCGCGGAGGTTGCGGTTCTCGGTCGTAGTAGTGTTTGTTCCATCAGCGGCAGTCTCCATCCATTCCCACATATTGCCAGCCTGACCCCTTGTGCCATAGGTGCTCGAGCCACCGGCCAAATTGACGTCTGCCGGCACCGCCGAGACGCCTTGTAAATAGACCGCTGTATTGGCATTGGTCCCGCTGGCCACGGGGGACGGGACGTTGCTGCTCGTCATCGGGTAGAGAAAATAGTTTGTCCCGGCCGCGTTGTAATACGCCGCCTTGTACCACTCGTTCTCGCTGGGCAGGAAGTAGTAGGCATCTTTGTTGCGGTAGAGATTGGTCCCGCCCAGGGTCCAGGCGTTCGAGCTGCTCTGCAGCGCCATGCTCCATTGGCTGTTGCTGAAGGTAAGAGCATAGGCTGCCGTCTTCCCCGAACTCGTGTTCAACCAGTTGACGAAGGCTGCCGCCTCATACCAGCTGATACTGGCCGCAGGCCGGTTACCCGCATAAGTTCCCGCCGTGACATTCGACAGCCCGCCGGCCGTCGCCTTGGTGATATCGTTCTGCGAAATCTCATAAATGCTCGCGCGATATTCGTAGGGCACTGCTCCGTACTTGTTCGTGGTTCTCGGGTCGGTCGCATTGTTCGTCTGGCTGACTTGGACAAAATTGAGCGTGAAGGCATTGGACCCGCTGCCGAAGGTGTCGGCTTGAGCGGACAGACTAAAAGAAAAGATTGAGACGGCGCCGAGGATGACGGCGGAAGGAAAGGTGTACTTGCTCATCCAATAATTAATACCGTCCATCCCCCCCCCCCCGATAACAAGCCCCAAAATAACGAATGACGAAAAAAAATCTGATCCAACCCCAGCGGAGTTGCGCCGCCGCGCCAGATAGGCCTGCCGCATTCAACTTTTTTGCTCCCCGGGCCGCATTGGCCGACGTTTGCGCTGGCCTGAGCATGCCCCGATAGACAGAATGTTCGCGCGCTCGGGACCGATTCCGCAGCCGCATCCCAAGCAAGTTTTTTCCCGTGTATACCCAGAACGAAAAAGTCGAACCGATCGATGTCGCGGAGGAGATGTCACGCTCCTTCCTCGACTACTCCATGTCAGTCATCATTTCGCGCGCCCTGCCCGATGCGCGCGACGGACTCAAGCCCGCCCAACGCCGCATCCTTTACGCGATGCACGACCTGCGGCTCTTCCCCGGGCGCCAGCAGATCAAATGCGCGAAAATTTGCGGCGACACCAGCGGCAACTACCACCCGCACGGCGA
>CAIZMQ010000129.1 GCA_903934135.1 uncultured Verrucomicrobiota bacterium | reverse complement strand
GAGAGCATCCATCGGCGGGTGACTTCCCACTTCTGCCCCTTCTGGGTCACTACGGGAGGCAAGGTGAGCCAGAAGCGATTGCCCGGGGCGGGCAGGTTGCCCGGTGGGTCATCGGTTATCCGTCCAACGCTGGTAAACACATCGGGCGGAATATTCGGGTAAACACGCTTCTGGGACCACACGCCGCCGAGAGCGTAGAATTCACGCACTCCGCGCATAGGATTGTCGATGAAGCTGGTCGAATCACCGCTGCCGCCAAGGCCTGCGCCGGATCCGGTGCCTTGGGGAATGTATTTGCCCCAGGTGACTTCCTCGTTCTCATCAAGCGTGCCGTAGTATTTTTTCAGCAACTCGCCGAACTTGGGATGGGTGCGGATGTCGGCCTGTTCAAATGATGGAGACCAATCGTAGACGGTGCGCTCCTCGCTGTCGTAAGTGGATTCGCCGCCTCCATCCATGACCCCCTCAAAAAGCCCGACCGCCACGTAGTTGCCATCCTGCTCTTGGCGGATGTCCATCCCGGTGCGTTGCAGTCCGAGGAAATTTGTGGCCGCATTATTGAAAGCCTCAGTGACAGTTGTGCCGTAGTAGGGGACTCGCGCACTGACAGCCCCGGTCTTTTCCACGCTGATCGAGAGTCCGACAAGTTGCATAATGCTTTGGGGGCTTAGTCAAAAGTCTCGGCTAAGAGCTGGCGCGGCTGGCTGGCCAAGAGGGAGCGGATTTCGGCGAGCAGGCGATTGGACTCGGCCTGCTTGCGCACCATTTCCTCCTGCGGCTTACGGTCCTCGCCGAAAAAGCGTCCTCCGAGGCCGACCTGCCGCGCGGCATCGGCCACTTGCACCGGAGTACGCTCCTGGCCGGAGGCTTCGCGCCGCAACTGCTCAAGTTCGGCTTGTCTGCGTCCTAGTTCGGCTGCCGTCACCGGATCCTCGCCTTGTTCCTCAAATTGTTTGGCCACGGCTGCCGCGCGCCGGTCGGTCTCAATCTCGCGGACGCGCTCGGTGTCTCCGGAGGCCTCTGCGGCGATCTGCTCGGCATCAAGCAGCATGTCGCTGCGTAGATCGGCGAGGCGCTCCTGCTGCTCGGCGCGCTTGGCATCTTCGTCGGCTTGCCGCTTTTGAACGGCCAAGAGTTGCTCCTCGATGGAGAGAAGTTCAAAAAGCCGCTGCTTTTCGGCGTTGGTGGCCTCAGTGCCCAGTGACTTGAGCCGCTCGATCTCGGCAATGAGGGCTCCGGCATCAAAGGTGATGTCGGCGCCGCCGGAGGACATCGCCTCGATCTTGCTTCGCGCCTCCTCGAGGGAGTCCGTTCCCAGCGCTCGGAGTAAAATGTCCACGGTCTTACGGTCCGGAGCCGACTCGAGCATCTCGCGCAATTGGGCAACCGACTCGGCCCCGGTGGCCTCCAGGGCCAGTTGCACGGTTCGGTCGCTTATGCCCTCAAGCGCGGCACGCAGTTCACCGATGCTGGAGAGACCAGTGGCACTTAGAGCGAGCGCGATTGTTTTGTCATCGGCTGCGTCGATCGCTGCGCTCAAAGCTTGGGCATCGGGCAAGCCTGTAGCCTCAAGGGCCAAGGCGAGGGTTTTGCCCTCGGCCACATCGAGCATTTTGAGCATCCCCTCGGCGGCAGGCAGGCCGACGGCGCTTAGGCGAACTTCGGCATTGGTCGCTTGGGCCATGGCCTCAAGTTGCTGCCGTGCCTGATCCAAGGTTTCCAGGCCGCTTGTGTTGAGCACGAATTCGGATTGGGCTGCGTTGTCCATGGAGGCCTTGCCCAAGACGGACGAGGCCGCCTGCTCCGGAGTCATGGCATCGAGTGCCGCTTGCTCGCCGCGCTTGTCGCGCGCTTCCAGAGCCCGCTCCAATTCGCGTGCTAGTTCCTCGGCCCGTCGCTTGCTCTCAGCCAAGGCCTCGCCCCGGCGCTTTTCTTCGGCGTTGGCGGCCATAATTTCCGGAGAAATGTTGGCCGCCATGTCCTTGATGGCCTCGAGCATGACGATGCGTTCGCGCAGGCGTGTCTCGAATTGCGCCAACTCTTCGGCCCCGAGGTCGGGGAAAGATTCCTCAAGGGAGCTGATGCGCTCGCGTGCGGCTTCGATTTCTTGGCTGACACTATCGATGACGGCCGATTGGTCTTCGGGGCTAGAAATGGCTTGAGCCGTGGTGCCGTAACGATTGGCCATGCGTGCCGTTTCACCAACGATGCTCTTTTCGCCGCGGGCCGCTTGGTTGACCCGGTCTCGCTGGCCCATGGCGTAAGCCAGTAATTCGCCGGCCGCCACGACGGCCAAGCCGATGCCGGTTGATACCAGTGCGGCCTTGATCCCGGCAGAGGCAGCGCGGGCGGCAGCCACCATGCCGGTAAAGGTGGCGCGGGCAGCGGTGCCTAACGCAGCTAGCGCAACGCGGGGACTAGCCATGCTGGCGGCCATGGCGGCCATGGCAGCGGGGAACTGCGAGGCGGCTGTGACCACGGACTGTCCAATGCCCAACTTGAAGGCGAGGGTGGCAGCGCCGACACCGACGAAGACGGGCAGGAGGGAGCGCAGGCTGGCGATGAGCTCGATCAATGCTGCAGAGGCTTGCCCGGCGGATTGACCAAGACTGGTAAAGTCGGCTTTCGAGAGGCTTTCAAAAATATCGAGCCCGGAAGATTCCGACATAAAGCCGACAAAGAACTGGTCGATCTTCAGCCCCATGGCCTCGATGGCATCGCTGACCGTATCGAATCGGTTGGCATTGTCTTCGAGCACATTGCCCAACTCGCCAACCTGTTCGGAGGCGGAAGTAAAAGCCGCCGGGTCACGCATGAGGGCCAGCATTTCCACTCCAGAGCGACCGAAGAGCTTGATGGCCGCCGCAGCCCGGTCGGATGGGTCTTCGATGGCTGCGATGACCCGGGAGAGTTCGCTGAACTGGTCCTGCAACGACATTCGGCTCAATGCCAGCGTGTTGATCCCGAGTTCCTCGAGTACGCCTCGGGTAGTGACGCCATCCTCGTTGACTCCGGCCAGGGCGCGCTGAAATCGGGCGATCATCGGACCGGCCGCATCAGCTCCCATGCCTGCGTTGGCCAGTGCCTGACGCAAGACAACTAATTCGCTCACACTCGCGCCGGTCGAAGCGCTCAGATCCGAGAGATGGCCGCCCAAATCGAGAGCGCCCTTCATCTCGCTAAAGATGCCGCTGAGTCCAGCAATTGCCGCACGTGCGGCGATAAAAGCGGCAGTAATCCCGGCGGCTGCTGCCTGCAGGTTGCGGATCTGGCGCTGAACTTTGGCAATGCCGCCAATGAACGGTGCAGCATTGAGTTCGATGTCGGCGCGAATGGAGCTCATACCCTAAAGCCGACCCTCCTCGCCGTCTTGCGCATGATGGCTGTGGCGGCGCGTTCCAACGCCCCGGCCTGTGCGTTAAGTGCCCATTGGACGCGTCGCTCGAGTCCTTTGACCCTGGTGACAAAGCCCACCATGTTTTCCAGGCGAATCTTGATACCGGCCCGCGTCTTAGTCACGGCGCAGCGTCCGCCGCCGGTGCCGTGGCGCAAGGTCCATGCCGGCAGCTTTGTCCCAAGCTTGGCGGCCGATGCATTCCAGCCGGCCATGAGCAGGCCCACCTTTTTAACCACCCGCTGCTCGTAGTCTTTTTTCCGCTGCGCTAGGACTACCGCCTTGATAGCGGCCGTAGATCTTCGCCCTGAACGCACGCGACCGGCGCGGCGACGGTTGGCGTAGTGCCATCCTTTGATGCTTGGCACCGTGATATCCGTGGACCGCACGATCAACCGGCCACTCTTGGTCTGAAGTTCGGGCACGCCTTGCGCCCGGAGTTGTTCGAACTTTTCTAAGAGTGCGGGGCTTAGCCCGACGAAGATGTGGTTAAGGTCGCCAAGGATGATGCTTTCGCCGCGCTTCTTGGCTTCGGAGTTAAGCTTGCCGGTGGCCGGAGGT
>CAIZMQ010000128.1 GCA_903934135.1 uncultured Verrucomicrobiota bacterium | reverse complement strand
CCGGTTCCACGGCCGTCGGCCTTTTGCAATGCAGCCTTGTCCGCGAATCCCTGCGGCCTCACCCTCCAATTGAGCCATGAAAAAATCATCACTTCTCCATTTTGTCGGCGCAGTGCTCTGCGCGGCGTTTCTTCTCTCGACCACTCCGGCCCGCGCGGCCGAAGACAACACGGCGGCGGTTCGCGCCGCGAGCAACCAATTTTATACTGCGCTCAACCAGCTCTTCACCGGCGACATGGCGCCAATGGAAGCCCTCTGGTCGCACCGCAAAGATGTGACCTACATGGGTCCCGACGGCAGATTCCTGGTCGGATGGGATGCGGTGCGCAAAGACTGGGCATCCCAAGCTGCCATGAAAATGGGCGGTTCGATCAAGCCCGTGCAGGTCAAGATCACAGCCGGCAACGATCTGGCCACGGTGAGCAATATGGAAGTCGGCTCGGTCGCCATCCAAGGTAAAAAGAAAGCGATCTCGCTCCGCGCGACGAGCATTTACCGCAAGGAAAACGGACAGTGGAAGATGATCGGGCATCACACCGACCTCATCCCGCGCATGGCGAAAAAGTAGAGGACGCTCCAAGGAACGCCGCGTTGGCGGGAAGCCAACTATGATCGACCAGAAAGAAGTGAGGGAATCTCACGAGCTGTTCAGCGCAGCGTGGTCGCTCTACGCGCGCTGCAGCGGCAACGGAGAGGTCGTCGACATGGAAGGTCTTTATATCGCGAACGGTCGTTCGCCGTGGTTCCTCATGAACGCCGCATCGCTCGGCAAGCCCGTCTCCTCCCAAGCGGAACTGGCCGCACGGGCCAACGAGGCGATGGCCTATTTCGCCAACCAGCAGCATCCGTGGTTCTTCATCGGCAGCGAGGAATGGCTCGGTGACGGTTCCTCCGAGACCTTGTCACGCCTCGGTCTCACCAAGGCGTTCAGCGTCACCGGCATGGTCGCCGAACAACTCGCCCCGCTGTCCCGCCCATTGCCGGAGGTGGAAACGCGACTCATCGACGACGAGAGCGGCCGGTTGGCCCTCTCGTACCTGAACGCTGTCGCCTACGACCTCCCGCCCGATTGGGTGCGCGGTGTGGTTGCCGGCGCGCCGCTGTGGAAAACGCCGCTCTACGGTTACAATGCGTTGGTCGAAGGTCATCCCGTGGCGACCGCCTTCGCCGCACCATTGAACGGCGTCCTCTACGTCGCCTTCGTGGCCACGGCTGCGGCCCATCGCCGCCGCGGCCTGGCCGAACTCGTCATGCGTTGCTGCTTGGAGGAGGCGACAGAGCAAACGGGCATCACGCGAACCGCCCTCCATGCCACTGCCGACGGCTATCCTTCGTACGTCAGGATGGGTTACCGACCGGTCGACGAGTTTTCGATCCACGTTCCGGCTTAACTTCGCCCAATGTCGTTGTGGTTTGCCGATCGGACCTGTCTCACGCCACGCGCCGCGTGGCCATGATCTTCGGCAGCAGGATGTCCTTGATCCAGGTCTCGAGAACACTGCGAAGGTGCGGAAGGAAGGTGACCGAGTAGATGAGGCGCAGCGAGGCGAGGAAGTATTTGTTCTCCTCCCAGAACGCGCGTTCTTCGGCGCTCATTTCGGCGAAGTAGTGCTGCTCGAAGTGGTTCCAGAATTCCAGGCCCTGCTCGGTAGGGATTTTTGTGGCGAGCATGCTGAGCCCCAGTTCGGGCACGCCGTAGATCATGTAGATCAGACCGAGATCAAAGAGGTAGCTGCCGGCGGAAAAGTCTCCCATGTCGATGATGACCAGCTCGCCGTTCTGCATCATGATGTTGCTTGAGTGCAGGTCGAAATGGACGCAGGTGTCCGCGTCGGGCATGGCCTCGAGCTTCTCCATGAGGTATTCGCCCTGCTCGGGCGTGAACAGGTAACCGACCTCGCGGATGTAGCCGCGCAAACGGTCCTTCAGGTCCGGCAGGACATTTTTGTCGCCCTGGGCCGCGTGCAGGGTCTTGGCCGTGTCGGACAACATCTTCGCGTAGCGGTCCAGATTGGCGGTGTCCTCGCGGATCACCGCGCTGAAGAGTTCCGCGTCGAGCAGTTCGTAAACCACTCCCGAGCGCGTGCCGCAGGAGACGACGTCGTAGGAAATGGCAGTGGGAACGCCCATGACGAACGCGGCCTTGGAATATTGCTTCTCCCGCTCGGCGATCTCGGGTTCGACACCCTCGTTGTAGACTTTGACCACCGTCTCGTGGTCAAGGCGGTAGCACTCGCCGCAGACCCCGGCCGAGAGCAACTCAAGGCCCTCGAGCGAAATCTCGCGCGTCTTTTTCCCGATGGTGATCATATCGGACAGGCCGGTGAGATCGAAAACCTCGCGCACGTGGGGCGAAACATTGGTCACCACCATCTTGCCCTGCGCTCTGGCCATGGCCTGGTGCGCCTTGAGCACGCTGCGGATGCCGGCGCTGGAAATGTAATGGCATTTCGCGAAGTCGAGGATGAGTTCGCGCACGCCGTCCAAGGCGAGCTTGGCATCGAGCGGCGGGGCCGTGATGGCGTCGAGACGTCCGTCGAGTTTGACCGTGAGCTTGTCGCCGGCTGTTTCGGTGGCGATGTCCACGTATTTCTTGGGGCTTCGCTTTGCTTTCTCCTAATCCTGCGCGGGTTTTTCCCCAGCGGGGGCGGTGATCTCGTGGCAGATTCCGACCACGCCCAAGACCTTGCCGTCCTCGCCGATCCAAGGCGCCTTCAAGGTGTCGGCGTAAACCTTGCGGCCGTCGGGGTAGACCAGCCATTCCTGGAATTGCCGTGGCTTTCCGCCAGCAATGGTCTTCTGGTCATCGGCGCGGTAGGCGGTTGCGAGTTCGGCCGGGAAGAGGTCGGCGTCCGTTTTACCGACCAGCTCGGCGAACGGGCGCCCCACCAAGGCGGCCCAGGCCGTATTGCCGCCGCGGTAAACGCCGTCCATGTCTTTGTAGAAGATGACGTCCGGGAGGGAATTCATCGCGGTGGTGACGATCTCGAGTTGGTCCGCCGGGCTGTCGGCGGCCGGTGACTGGTGCGTGGTGGTGGCGAGTGCCGCGGCAACTGCTGCGGCGAAGAGGGTGTTTTTCATGGTTTTCTATCCCGGGCGGGGTTGGGCGCCTTGGGGTCATTGAGCATGTAACGGGAGGTTGCCGATGTCAGTCCTCAAAATTCCCGCAGAAGGCGTCCGGCATGCTGGACCGGCGCGGAGAAGCCGTTTTCGCGCAGGGCATACCAGAGGATGGTCGCATTGATGCCCAAGATAGGAATCCCGAGCTGCGGCTCCAGTTTTTCGGTGACCGCGGTCATGCTCATGTTCGTGCCGTATTGCACGCCCGGAGAGCGCGCCGGTGATGGTTTGGCCCGTCATGTTCTTGACGGATTCAGCGGGACTTGCAGACATTTGTCCGACGCCACCCAACCGATCGTTCGGGGCGGCGTTCAGCGCCAGTAGTTATTGGCCGCGGCGATGGTGGCGAATTCCTGGGCCACGGTTTGCCCGATGGCAATGAGCATGGCGGGATCTTCGGCGTAGATGGGACGCAATCTTTCGCGCACCGCGGCATCGGGCTGGGTGGCTTTGATGATGAGGCGTGCCATTTTTACGGCGAGTTGGCGCCCCTCTTCGGGAGTTTTGGTCAGCAGCGTGTTGCCGGGGACTAATTGGACGGGTTCGGGGGAAGTGGGAGCGCTCATGGGTTTTACGGTTTTAAGAACCTGCCTTCTCGTTGCCCAACGTGTCCGAGTCAATGGCATTCACCCGTTTTTGCGTGGCACTCGCCTAGTCTGGGGAGAGCATGATAGACTTACGCTCCAAATGTCCGACAAAGTTATCATTTTCGACACCACCCTCCGCGATGGGGAGCAATGCCCCGGCGCTTCGATGAACTTGCGTGAAAAAATGGAGGTCGCGCGCCAACTCGAGCGGCTCAATGTCGATGTCATCGAGGCGGGTTTCCCCGTGACCAGCGAGGGTGACTTTGAGGCGGTGCAGCGCATCGCCACGGAGGTGAGGGGACCGATCATTGCCGGACTTGCCCGCTGTGTGACCAAGGACATCGAAGCCGCCGCCGCGGCGGTCAAGCCGGCCGGAGAACGCGGACGTATCCATGTTTTCCTCGCCACTTCGAAAATCCACCGCGAGCACAAATTGAGGAAGGCGCACGAGGAGATTCTGCGTCTCGCCGCCGAGGGGGTGAGGCTAGCCAAATCGCACAACAAAGATGTCGAGTTCTCGCCCGAGGACGCCTCGCGCACCGAGCCGGAATTTCTCGCCCAGGTTGTCGAGACGGTCATTGCCGCAGGTGCGACCACAGTCAATATCCCGGACACCGTGGGTTTTGCTGTGCCGGAGCAATTCGGGGCCCTGATCAGATACCTGAAGGATAATGTGCGCAATATCGACGACGCCATCCTCAGCGTGCACTGCCACAACGACCTCGGTCTGGCCGTGGCCAACTCGCTGGCCGCGGTGCAGAATGGCGCGCGTCAGATCGAGGGCACGATCAACGGGATCGGCGAACGTGCCGGCAATGTGGCGCTGGAGGAAGTGATCATGGCCATGAGGACGCGGGCCGATGTCTTCGGTCAGTTGCACACCGAGGTGCACACGCGGGAAATTTTGAAAACCTCGCGCATTGTCAGCCGGATGAGCGGACTGCACGTGCAGCGCAGCAAGGCCATCGTCGGCGAGAACGCCTTCGCCCACAGCTCGGGGATCCACCAGGACGGCATGCTCAAGATGCGCGAGACCTACGAGATTATGGATCCGGTCGAGGTCGGCTGGGGCGGTACCGAGTTGCCCTTGACCAAGCACAGCGGACGCCACGCCATGGCCGCGCGTCTCGAGCATCTCGGCTTCAAGCTGAGCGATGCGGAAATCGGCGCGGTCTTCGTCCGCTTCAAGGACATCGGCGACAAAAAGAAATTTGTCTACGACGACGATCTCTGCGCCATCGTCGACGATTCGATGATGCCGCAGGCCGAGGGTTGGCAGTTGCAGAGCCTCGAGGTGTCGGTCGCCTCGGGCCAAAAGCCGCACGCCAAAGTTTCCCTCGTGCGCGAGGGAACGACCAAAGAAGCCGAAGCCGACGGCAATGGCGCGGTTGATGCCGCCATGCGCGCCATCGACGCGGTGACGGGACGCTCGGGAAATCTTCTCGAATATAATGTGCAAGCCGTCACGCAGGGCCACGACGCGCTGGGTGAAGTGACTCTCAAAGTTGATTTCGGCGACGGACGTCTCATCACCGGCAAAGGCGCCAGCACCGATGTGATCGAAGCCAGCGCGCGCGCTTACTTGAACGCGATCAACCGCACCTTCATCCGCCGCGAGTTGGGGGAGCCGGCGGCGGGGGTGTGAGGGGAGTTGAGGGTTTGAGGTAGGGACGAGCGGCTCGCTCGTCGCTTTGGAGCGGGCGGACGCGCGGCCGCGTGTCCCTACCTTGCGGTAGCCGAGGTCGCCGGGGATCCGCACACGGCGGACAGGCTGGCAACGCTACACTTTTTCAAACGAGATGCAGCGAAATGCATCTGCACCTGGGGCATCGGGCGCGAACTCTGCGAGCGATTTGAGCGTGCTTGTTTCCCAACCGAGTTCACCGGCCCACATCGCCAGATCCTCGAAGTTCACATCAGCGGTGATGTCCTGGCGTCCGGGCAGTTCGTAAACGGACTCGCCGTGCAAGCGTTCCTGGTTGCGGTAGGCGCGCAAGGTGCCGGCGGGGCGGCGACGGTAGATTTCCTCGGCTTTCCCGCCGTAGTCGATGCTGAGCATGGCGCCTGCATGCCAATAGGGGGCCATGGCCTGCATCCAACGATGGATAGAGGCAAAGACCTCGACCCTTTGTTGGTCCGGCCAATGGTGGGTGAAGATGGCCGAGGCGGGCAACGGAAGCTGCGGCGGGAGGAAAACTTCGCGCAACCGGCCGCCGGTCACTTGCAAATGAAGTTCGGTCCAAAGGTTGCCGTTATTCCGGAAGACGCGGCAGGGAAAGGCATCAAAAAACTCGTTGTGGTAGATCAGTGCACGCCCCTCACATGCGGCCAAAGCCTCCTCGATCGTGGGGTGCCATGTCCCGTGCACGCGTTCCTGCTGCGCTGCCCGCAGAGGCTCCGACGTCTCGACCAAGTGGAGATCGAGTTTGCGCTTCCCCAACCAGCCGAAGCTTTTTGTCACCTCCGCGGCCAGCGCGCCGGAACCCGGACCACATTCGATCACGTTGCATTGTTGCCATCCGCGCTGCTTGGCCTCCCTTCGCAACCATCGCCCGATCGCTTCCCCCAGGGCCGGAGTCAGCTGGGGAACGGTAGTGAAGTCCCCGTGGCGGCCGATCGTCCGGACATTCCGCGGGTAGTAGCCATCCTCTATGTGGTGCAGCGCGATCCCCATGAACGCATCAAAGAGAATCGTACCCCCGTTTTTGTCGAGGGCAGACTGCAAAGCTTGGCGGACGGTGGACATCGAAGGCAGATTGGCGCGGTGAATCCGCGGCAACTGCCCATTTACGAGATTGAGGACCGCATCGTCGAGGCGGCGAAGGATGGTTCGCGGCTGATTTTGCGGGCTCCGACCGGCTCGGGCAAATCGACGCAAGTGCCGCAAATGCTGCTCGACCGAGTGGTGCCCGGCTCCGGCCAGATCATCGTCCTACAACCTCGCCGCATGGCCGCGCGGATGCTCGCGACGCGCGTGGCCCAGGAGCGAGGGGAGGCTTTGGGCCAAACGGTCGGCTACCAGGTGCGCATGGAGGGCAAAAGTTCGGCCCAAACGCGCATCCTTTACATCACGGAAGGCATTCTGCTCCGCCGCATGATCGGCGACCCGGAGTTGCGCGGGGTAACGGCCGTGGTCTTCGACGAATTCCACGAGCGGCACCTTTATGGCGATATCACCCTGGCACGTGCGCTGGATTTGCAGGAGTCCGCGCGGCCCGATCTCAAGCTCGTGGTCATGTCGGCCACCTTGGAAGTCGGTGCACTGGAAAAATATCTGGCGCCCTGCGAGGTGCTCGAATCGGCGGGGCGGACCTTTCCGGTCGAAATCCGCCACGCCGAGCGGTCGCTGGGCGACACGCCTCCGTGGGAACTGGCTGCGGAGGCTCTCGCGGCGCATGCCCCGGAATCCGGCCACGCGCTGGTTTTTATGCCGGGGGCCTACGAAATCCAGCGGACCATAGCGGAAATCCGGGCGACCTCCGCCCTGCGCGACTTTGCCGTCTTCGCCCTGCATGGGGAAATGCCGCCGCGCGAGCAGGATGAGGCGGTGGCGCTGGGCGGCGGACGCAAGATCATCGTCTCGACCAATGTGGCCGAGACATCGCTGACCATTGAGGGCGTGACGCTGGTGGTCGACAGCGGCTTGGCCCGCATGGCGTGTCACGATGCACGGCGCGGGATCAATACCTTGTTGGTGGAAAAAATCAGCCGCGCGTCAGCCGACCAGCGCGCCGGGCGGGCGGGGCGCACCGCGCCGGGTTGTTGTGTGCGGCTCTGGATGACCAAGGACCATGAACAACGGGCGGAGAGCGAGTTGCCTGAAGTGAAGCGGCTGGATTTGGCCGAGGTGGTGCTTTCGCTCAAAGCCGCGGGGGTCGGGGATTTGACCCGATTCCGCTGGCTCGAACCGCCCGAACCGCGGGCTTTGGCGCGGGCCGTGGAATTGCTTGGTGACCTCGGGGCGCTCGATCAGGGAGGACAAATTACGGACCTCGGTCGTCGCATGCTCGCCTTCCCGGTGCACCCGCGTTACGCGCGTCTGCTTCTCGAGGCGGAGAGGCTTGGTTGTGTCAAAGCCGCCTGTTGGTTGGCCTCCCTGACCCAAGGACGCGGGCTGTTGGTCAAAAGCACTTCGCGCGAGATGGACAAGCGTCGCGACGAAATGCTCCGGGACGGGGCGGATTCCGATGTTTTGGTGCAACTGCGTGCCTTTTCGGTCGCCCGCAAGTCCGGCTTTGATCCGGCGCGGGGCTGCGCGCTCGGCATCCACATGCAGTCGGCGCGGCAGGCCGCGCAGCTGGCCGAAAAATTCGAGGATATCGCGCACGGCGAGGGGCTCAATCTGACCGACGAGCCGCCGCCGAAGCATTCGATGGAAAAATGCATGCTCGCCGCCTTTCCGGACCATCTGGCCAAGCGTCTCGATCGGGGGACCCTGCGCTGTGATCTGGTCCATGCGCGGCGCGGGACGCTGGCGCGCGAGAGCGTGGTGACCAACGAACTTTTTGTCGCCGGCGAAATCACGGAGATCGGCGGCCGCGAGGGCGACGTGCAGACCTTGCTCACCCTGGCTTCGCCGGTGCACGAGGAATGGCTGCAGGAAATGTTTCCGGAGGAGTTTTCGGACGAGGTCGCCACGATGTTTGATCCGATCACCCGCGGGGTGACCGCGCGGCGCGTCACGCGTTTCCGCGATCTCGTATTGCGCTCCGGGCCGGGCGGCGAGCCTGACCCGATCTCGGCGGCGAAGATCTTTGCCGACAAAGTGGTCGCGGGAGATTTGTCGCTCCCGCTCTGGAATGACTCAATCGAGCAATGGATCGCGCGGTTGAACTGCCTCGCAGAGTGGAAGCCCGAGCTGGCATTGCCGCGCATCGGGGAGGAGGAAAGGCGTTTTCTCTTCGAGCAGTTGGCGCAGGGTGTGACCAACTACCGGGCGCTGAAGGACAAAGATCCCTGGCCGGTGCTGCGGGGCTGGCTCTCCGCCGGGCAACTCGCCGCGCTCGAGGCCTACGCCCCGGACAAAATCAAACTGCCCGGAGGCCGGCATGCGCGTTTGGTCTACGCGGCGGGTCAGGCGCCGGTCATGGCCGCCCGCGTGCAGGATCTTTACGGGGTCGAAGCGCCTCTCACGGTGGCCAGCGGCGATCAGCGGATACGGGTGGAAATTCTCGCCCCGAACCAACGTCCGATCCAAGTGACCGACGACTTGGGCAGCTTTTGGAAAAACACCTACCCGCAGATCCGTCCGGAATACGCACGGCGGTATCCGAAGCACGAGTGGCGGTAGGTCTTCTCCGGAGGGGAAACTACTCGCACGCCAAGCGGGCGGGTGGCAGATTGTATCGGAGCATGGCCACTGATTCAGCAGGGCAGTCGGCGCCGTTGCGGGTGGAAAGCAGCGGCAGCGAGACGATTTTGGCTTTGTCCGGGACGCTCGATGACGCGGCGGTGGCGCTTTGTTGGTCACGCGCCCTCGGTGCGGCGAGGACCTCGCAGGGTCCCGTGCGGGTGGACTGCGCACGGGTTGACTCCTGCGGCGGAGCCGGGTTTGCTTTGCTGGTTGCCCTGGCGGAAATGGCGGAGGAGAGAAAGCAGTCCTTCGTGGTGGACGGTCTCGCTCCGCAATTCCGTTCCATGTATGACGGCATCGACCGTTCGAAGCTCGGGCAGGCCGAAACACCGCAGCGCGAAAAATACGGTCCGGTGGCCTCGGTCGGTCAGGCGGTGGCGGACCGCGCCGCGGAGTGGCGCGAGGAGACGGAATTTGTCGGTGAAGTCGGCGTGGGTCTGGCCGGTTTGGGCCGCGAACCGCGCCGGCTCCGGCTTCGCGAGTGGTGGGTCATGGTGGAGAAGGCCGGGACGAATGCCCTGCCCATCGTGGCCTTGATCAGCTTCCTGATGGGCATGATCATGGCCTTTCAGGCGGCCATGCCGATGCGGCAATTCGGGGTGGATCTTTTCGTGGTTAATCTGGTCGCCCTGGCCATCACGCGGGAGCTCGGTCCGTTGATGACGGCCATCGTGCTGGCGGGACGCTCCGGCTCGGCCTTTGCCGCGGAGATCGGAACGATGAAGGTCAACGAAGAGGTGGCGGCGTTGACCACCATGGGGCTCAGCCCGGTCCGTTTCCTTGCCGTACCGCGCGTGCTGGCCGGTATCGTGGTCACCCCGGTGTTGACCGTCTATTCCATGGCCATCGGGGTGGCCGGCGGGTTGGCCGTCATGATGATGCTCGGCTTCCCCCTGGCCACGCTGATGCACCAACTTTCCGGTTCGCTGCGGGTCGACGACGTGCTGGCCGGGTTGATCAAATCATTTTTCTTCGGCGCGGTGGTGGCCGGGGTGGGTTGCCTGCGCGGGCTGCAGACCGGGGCTGGGGCCGCCGCGGTGGGCGACTCGACGACGCGGTCGGTGGTGACGGCCATTTTTCTCATCGTCCTGCTCGATGCGGTTTTTGCCGTGATTTATTACCAGTTGAAATTCTGAGCGATGCAGGAAGAAAAAATCATCGAGGTGAGAAGGTTGTCGGCCGGCTATGCGGGGCGCACCATCCTCAGCGACGTGTCCTTCGACGTGCGGCAGGGGGAAATTTTCATCATCCTCGGCGGATCCGGATCCGGCAAAAGCACGCTCTTGAAGAACATGATCGGGCTATATCCGGCGATGTCCGGCGAAGTTCTCATCCGCGGCGAAAACATGATCGGCGCTGTGGGCGCGGTACGGGAACGTTTGCTGAGGCAGTTCGGCGTGATGTATCAGGGCGGGGCGCTTTTTGGATCGATGACCCTGGCCGAAAACGTGGCGCTGCCGCTGGAGGAGTGCACGCGGCTGCCCCGGGAAGCGCGGGCGCTGCTGGCGCGGCTCAAGCTGCAGCAGGTCGGCCTGGGACAATTCGCCGATTATCTGCCGTCCGAAACAAGCGGCGGCATGGTCAAGCGTGCCGCGGTGGCGCGGGCCATGGCGCTGGATCCGGGGATTCTTTTCCTCGACGAACCTTCGGCCGGGCTGGACCCGATCACCTCGGCCGAGTTGGACGAGTTGATCCGGGCGTTGTCCCGTGACTACGGAATAACCTTTGTCATCGCCAGCCACGAACTGGCCAGCGTCTATGCCATCGGCGACCGTGCGATCCTGCTGGAGAACGGGGGCATTGCGGCCGAAGGTAGTCCCGTGCAATTGCGCGACAACCCGCCCAACGACTACGTGCGGGCCTTTTTCCGCCGGGAACCGGAAAGGGCGCGCGCGGCCTGAACCAAACCATGTCGAACCGGGCCAACTATTTCAAAATCGGCGTCTTTGTCCTGGCGGGATTCTCCCTCCTTGCTGCCGCGCTTATTTTCCTCGGGGCGGGCAATGTGTTCCGCCCGCGCATCTACCTCGAGACGTATGTCGACGGCACGGTGCAGGGGATCGATCTGGGTTCACCGGTCAAATTCCGCGGCGTGCAGATCGGACGCATCTCCAAGGTGGATTTCTGCTTCAACATCTATGGCCCGCAACCGGGCGAGGAGCGCCTCGACTACGTTTATCTCGAGATGGAAGTCGACGTGCAGGTCTTCGACGGGATGTTCACCGAGGACATCACGCCGGTGGTCGAGCAGGCGGTCCGTCAGGGGCTGCGGGTCAAATTGCAACCGCAGGGGGTGACCGGGCTGAATTTTGCCGAGTTGAACTACGTGTCCGACCCGACGCTCTTCCCGCCATTGCAAATCTGGT
>CAIZMQ010000127.1 GCA_903934135.1 uncultured Verrucomicrobiota bacterium | reverse complement strand
GTGCCCGCCTTGGCCTCCCTGCTGGCCATCGCTCTGGTCGTCTTTTATCCGCTCACCGAGGCCGCGGCCCGCGAGGTCCGGGCTCAACTGGAAGCGCGTCGTGGCCGCGCCGCACCTGCCGCCTGACATGCTCCTCGTCCCTGCACTCCTGATTTTGACCGCGGGCGCGGCCGCCGCCGCGGATTTCCTTCCGCAGAAGCCGGAGGCGCTGATCGACGGGCAGGTGATGGCCGTTTGTTATTCCGGCTTCCGCTGGGGGCAGCACCCGGACCGCGGGGAGGGTGCGAAGAATCCTTCGCGGGAGGAAATTCTGGAGGATCTGCGCCTGCTCGAAGCGGCGGGCTTCCGCTTCCTGCGGCTTTATGACAGCCGGGAAAACTCGCGTACGGTCCTGGAACTCGTCCGGACGGAAAAGCTGCCGATCAAGGTGATGCTCGGGGCATGGCTGGACGCCGAAACGAGCACCCATGGGTCGTGCGCATGGGTCACGGAGGAGGTGCCGGCGGACAAACTGGCGGCCAACCGCGCGGCCAATGACGAGGAGGTCGGCCGCGCCATCGAGCTGGCGCGTTCCTATCCGGATGTGGTCGCCGCGGTGAACATCGGGAACGAGACGTTGGTTGATTGGAACGACCATCGCGTACCGGTCGACCGCCTGGTGGGCCTGTTGCAAAGGGCCCGCGAGGCGCTGGACCAGCCGGTCACCACCGCCGAGAACTACGCCGCGTGGGTGCGCGACGCGAAGGAATTGGCCGGTGCGGTCGATTTCGCCGGGGTGCACACTTACCCGGTCTGGGAAAATAAAACCCTGGCCGAAGCGATGGCCTTCACCCGCGAGAATCTTACCGCCGTCCAGCAGGCCTTGCCCGGCGTCCCGCTCGCCGTGGTCGAAGCGGGTTGGGCCACCACGGCCTCTGAATTTCCGGAGCAGGCCAGCGAGGATAACCAGGAGGTTTACTTCAACGATCTCCTTTCCTGGGCCCGGGCGAACAATGTGACCATTTTCTGGTTCGAGGCTTTCGACGAGGACTGGAAAGGGGACGCGGCCAATGCCAGCGGAGCGGAAAAACATTGGGGACTTTTCGATCTGGACCGGCAGCCGAAAAAAGTCGCCCGGACATCGCTCCCGCTGGCCACCGAGAAAGACTGAGTCAACACCGCGGAGGGAGAAGGCGCCCTGCGGAGACCCTGACCGGAGAAGCTGATTTGGTCCGGGCTGTCGAGGTACGCGGTGACCGCGGCAAGTGTGCTCAGCGGGAAGAACCACCCGAAGCCCAGGCGCGGATTTCCGTGGCGGTTTTCTGGCCGCAATTGCGCAGACCATGCAACCGCTCATCCCAATCCGTCACCTTTCGGGCCTCCATGCGGTTCTTGATGCGGAGGTGCCCGAGAACATTGACCGCTCGGGGCGAGAGGCTCTGTATCCCACCATGACTCTTGGCGCTCCGCAGCGCCCCCTTGTGCCGGGTTAGCATGACGGAAATGGCCTGGGGGCTGACCCCGTAGCTCCGGCCAATGGTCTGCAAAGAATAGCCCAAACCGCGCAAGGCGGCGATATGGAGGATGCGGCGCGGAAGTTCCTCCGGGTCAGGCAAACGATCCGGACGGACCGGGGCTCCGGCCTCCTCGAAGGCGTCGAACGAGCGGTGTGACCCAGCGGATGGACAGGAGAGGGATGAGTTCATCGCGTGATCATCACATTTTTATTGAGAATCTTGCCCTTCGCCATGGCCTGCACATGCCCGTCGCACATCACGACGTTAGCCCGGCCTTTGTGGCGGTAGCGGATCCATGCGTTGTTCCCCGTGTCGGCATCCACCGTGGCGCTAATCGGGGCTTCCAGGTCGGCTCCATCATTGCCGGCTCGTCCGCCGCCTTTGAACCCGGCCGGATTTTCGATCGAGTAGGGCGACCAACCTTTGTTGCCGGGATTTTGGCACAGGTCGGCGGCCAGAATGATGTCCTGCGGACGCGGTATGGAGTGCAAGCGCAACGACTGCCCCCCTTTCGGCATGAGTCCGCCATGCATCCCGTAAGTGACCGCTACCTCATTGCCGGTGGCTCCTTGCACCGGGACGTCGCAGTCGGGGCAAACAAAAATACTTCTCTGTTTTTTCGGGTCATCGGAGTAGGCGGCGATGGCCAGAGCCCACTGCGGAGTGCCACCCGTGCCCGCGGGCGGCAGTTGGCTGTTGTTATCGGAAGCATAAGCCATGGTAGCCGCGCCAATCTGCCGGAGGTTCGACAAACAGGCGGCCGCTTTCGAGTTGTCCACGGCTCCTTGGATGGCCGGGATGGAAATGGAGGCTAAGACGGCAATGATGGCAATGACTACGAGCAACTCGATAAGAGTAAAGGCAGCATTAGGGAGGGTTCGGATGGGGGGCATACTAGGGTTATCCTAGAAGTACCAGGCCCGCAGGGAAGGAAAATTTTTGTTTGCAGGCGTGCCACAATTTTTTGTTCACGGATCGCCATTTGGGGGCTCTTCGCCCGGACACTAGGAATGGGAAAATTATGGTTTACAACAAAGGCCGATCGCATCGGGACTTTGTCCTTCGGCCGCGGGGTAGGGTCGGACCTCCGGGCCGACCGTGAACATTCTCTGGGATTCGACACGGCCGGTCCAACCGGAACGCAGTGAAGATGGCCCATAGTCCCTGAACCCGCGCGTTGGCGCGGTGTGTGCTGGGAGTAACTGGGTTTGCGAAGGCTATGAACTTTGGCAGGCAGGCCAGAGGTCAGAAAGCCACGGATGGAAGAGGATGACAGAAGATAGTGTTCGCGCCGCTGACACGGCGCAAACACAGTTTCCGGACCGAAGCTATGAGCGGGGCGCGTGTCAGCGCGCCCCGCTCTATCCTCTGC
>CAIZMQ010000126.1 GCA_903934135.1 uncultured Verrucomicrobiota bacterium | reverse complement strand
TCGATCGAGAAATTCGCCGAGGCCGAACTCGGAGACCCCGCCACCGCCAAGTATCTTTGGGGCCTCGGGCTGCACTGGTATATGAGCGAGGACTACGCCGCCTCGTCGCGGGTGCACGAGAAATTCCCGGACAAACACATCCTCTTCACCGAAGGGTGCGTCGAAGGCGCTCCCGAGTGCATCGGCAAATGGGAGAACGGCGAGCGCTACGCGCGCAATATCATCGGTGACTTCAGCAACTGGGTCTGCGGTTTCATCGACTGGAATATCGTCCTCGACCAGCGCGGCGGCCCGAACCACGTCGGCAATTTCTGCGATGCCCCGGTCATCGTCGACACCAACACCAAGCAAGTCACCTACGGTCCCTCCTTCTACTACCTCGCCCATTTCAGCAAATTCGTCCAACCCGGCGCCCGCCGCATCCACTCGGAAGGCGGCCCGCAAGGAATCCAGTCCATCGCGTTCCGCAACCCGGACGAAACCCTCGCCGTCGTCGTCTTCAACCCGACCGAACAGCCCGCCGAGTTCGCCCTCGGGGTGGCCGGAGAAGCGAACGTGACCTGCCAGATTCCGGCCCGCGGTATCCAAACCTATTTCGAGTCCCCGCAGTCCTAAACCACCGAATTCCAACCAACCCTCCTCCAACCCCCGAAACCCATGAAATCTGCAGCCAACCACGCCATCACCGGAAACTTCCCTCGGGCTACACCCGTCGTCGCCGCCCTTCTCCTCGGCTTGAGCGCCCCGCTCGGTCACGCAGCTGACAACTTTTGGACCGGCGCCGTGAGCTCGGACTGGAACGACGGATCGAACTGGTCGCTGGAAGGCGTGCCGAATACAGAATTTGGCGACAACGCTGTTGTCGCAACCACGACTCCCAATATCGCGACGATCACCTCGGATATTTCCGCGACTCCCAACGACATCATCGTGACGGGAGGCGGCCGGATCGACCAGCTGGCCGGTGTGGCCGGCACCTCCGGCGGGGCTTGGATGAAAGTTGACAACGGTATTTATAATTTGGCCAAGACGGACATCCCGGGCCAGGGCATTACCGGCTATGCCCAAGGATCCGGTTCGCTCAACGCCACGGGGAATCTCCTCATTGCGGCTTTCGGTGACAATCGCACGGCCACAATCAACATCAACACCGACGGAACCCTGGCGGTTTCCAGCGAGCTGTTTGTCGGCGACTCCACGGGCAGTCAAGGTGCCTTCAACCTTGAAGCGGGTGCCGTGACGGTGAGCAATAAAATCTTTATCGGGAACAATCGTGGCAGCGGCACAGTGACCATGACCGGAGGCACTCTGACCAAGACGGCGGGCGACGACACCTTTGTCGGCCGCGACAGCGGCACGGGAATCCTGACTCAGACCGGCGGCACCATCGCGCTAAACCACAATCTCTACGTGGGACAAGGCGGTGGCGCCAACGGCACGCTTAACCTAAGCGGCAGCGCGGTGCTCAACACGGGGCGTGATTTTGTCATCGGCCGCGAGCGTGGCACGGGGTCGCTCAACATGACGGGGGGAACCATCACCAAGACCGGGGATGAGAAGTTCCTCGTCGGTCACAACATTGGCGTGGGGACCGTGGTGCAAAGCGGCGGAACGATCAGCGCGAACAACCAAGTGTACATCGGCAATGCCAATGCCGGTTCGGGAAGCTACACGCTGAACGGGACCGGATCGCTCAGCATTTCCAACGAACTCGTCGTGGGGCGCGAACTCGGCACAGGCACCCTCAACGTCGACGGCGGCACGATCACGACCGAAGGCAATGATGGCAACATGTATGTCGGCCGCCGCAACGGCATGGGAACACTCAACCAAACGGCAGGCACGCTCAACGTGAACCGTGAGTTTGGCGTGGGAACCCGCGACGGCGACCAGGGCGGCATCGGCGCCTACAATCTGAGCGGAGGCGCGCTGGCGGCCACCAACAACATCTTTGTCGGCAAGGACGAATCCTCCTCGGTCAACGCCACATCCTTGGTTCGTGGCGTGGCTTACGTCATCACGACGCCGGGCGATACAATTTGGACCGCATTCGGCGCAGCCGATAACGACGTGGGAACGGTCTTCACCGCCTCGGCCAGCGGAACCGCGGACAGCGGCACCGGTGTCGCGGTCAAGGTCACAGATGTGTCCGGCAAGTCGTCCGGCACCATGACGATGACCGGCGGAACCGTGACGGGCGGCGACAAGCTGATCATCGGGGAGAATGGAGCGACAGGCTTCCTTGCCCAAAGTGCCGGCACCATGAATGTGCAGAACGAAATCTATGTCGGCAACGGTCTTCCCCCCGCCCAAGGAACAAGGATTCTTTCCAATGCCAATGACGGACAACTCGAGAAGCGTTCCGAGTGGTCACCCGAAACCGTCATCATTCAAAATATCGACAGCTGGAATGTGAGTATCGGCGAATGGTATGGATCCGGCCTAACTACCGCCGTCATCCCGTTCCAGTTGCCCGACTTCGGCGCGGTGGCCGATCCATTCACCAGTGCCACCTTCGGGGTGAACCTTTACAACAAAGGTAATGCCACGGTCACGGATCTTGACCTCTACGCAGTGAGAGTCAGCCCTGTTCCCCAGATTGCCACGACCGACTGGTATAACGGTTCCGCCCCCGACCCGAACGCCACCCTGATCCAAGCGAGCTTCCTCACCCCCGCCAGCACGACGACGGCTGCCGGGCCCGAGAGTGGGCCGAATAACCTCACGGATGACGCCGGAAGCGCGGCCCTCCTCGCCTATCTCAATTCCGTCTACGACAACGGGAACGGTGCCGGCCAGTTTGTTTTCCTCCGCGTAAGTTACGCTTCGGACACCTTCCCCGCCGGTTTGGATGCTTACAATTTTACGACTCGCAATGCCGGTCTCGAAGGGGACGCCCCCGTGATTAACTTCACCTCGGCTGTTCCACCGCTTCCACCCACGGGAACCTACACCCTCAGCGGCGCGGCGGTGGTCAACGTGGGCAATGAAGTCGTCGTCGGCCGCGACAATGGCACTGGCACCCTCAATCTGAACGGCGGCACGGTGACCGCGACGAAGATTTCGGGCGGAACCGGCAGCGCGACGGTCAACTTCAACGGTGGTGTCCTCCAAGCCAAACGGGACGAGGGCAACCTGATCGAAGGTCTCGACTCGGCCAATATTCAAAGCGGCGGACTCAAGATCGACAGCAATGGGTTCAGCGTAAGCACGGGCCAGTTGCTGACCGGCACCGGCGGCGTGGAAAAATTGGGGCAAGGCCAGCTCACCTTGCTCGCGCCGAGCACCTACGCAGGCACCACAACCGTGACGGCCGGCGTTCTCCGGGTCGAAAAAACCGGACTCAATGCCATTGTCGACGCCACCGCCGACACTTTGGTGGCCCAGTTCGCGGCCCCGACGGCTCCCGGGGCTTATCGCATTCTGCCCGGACCTCTGGCCGGTTCCCAGACCTTCACCGCCACCGGTTTGGGCTCGCGTCAGCAGGCGACTTTCGACGCCCAGAACAGCACCGTGACGGTCACGGGAGAACCGGACGGCGACCCTTACGCAGGCTGGATCGAGAGCTTCACTCCGAATCCTCTGCTCCCGGATGACGCCTCCAAATTGCCCACCGCCGACCCCGATGGGGACGGCATCGCCAACTTGATGGAATACGTGCTTGCTGGCGGCAACCCGGTCGTGCCCTCCCTCTCGATCCTACCGACCTTGGCCAGCGTGGGCGACGACCTTGTGCTCAGCTACACCCGCAATGACGAGTCGGAAGCGGACACCACGCAGGTCGGCCAATGGACCACGGACCTGACCATCTGGAATGACGTCGTGCCCGTGGTAGTCAACGAAAATGGGGCTTTGGCCGATGACATGACAGTCACTGTGCCCAAGAGCAATGCGGTGAACGGCAAGTTGTTTCTCCGCTTGAAGGCGAGCATGCCGTAACACCGAGGCCCAGCGTCTCCCGGATCCCGACGTGCGGAACCCCCGCCACGGGTCTCCGGGCAACGGGTCAGGAATGCCATCGTGAAAAAAGGCCCCACCACTTCCCACCACCGCAGCAAAGCCGCAGGCCTCCCGCCCTTAGTCCCCGCCCGGCGAACGCGGCGTCCTTGCCACGGCACGGGCTTCACTTTGATCGAACTTCTCGTTGTGATCGCCATCATCGCGGTTCTCGCCACCTTGGCCGTCCCGGCCTACTCCACGGTGCGAGAAAGTGTCGACAAGGCGAAATGTGTCAGCCATCTCAAACAATTGGTGGCCCTCACCACCACCATGGCTTCGGAAAACAACGGCAAGATACCGAATTGGACGGAAATCACCGGCCCTTGGCACTGGGACGAAATACGGATGTATACCGGGACGCCGACCAACACACCGCTCAAAGGCAGCATCTTCCAATGTCCCGCGACTTGTCGCAATCCTGTCCTCTCCAAACAGTTGGATGTCACCGGCGGGGAGTTTCCCGTCGGTCGCGGCCACTACAGGTTCAATAACTTCTATGCCGCGGGCCAGCGGCCCAAATTCAAAGCAAGCGACGCCCTTTTGTTCTGGGATTTCGCCTACACGACCACGCCGAATGCCGATTGGTCCCATTACCGCGGCAGTACCAATCCGGTCCTCAACCTTGCCTACGCCGACGGACACGTGGCCAGCGTCAATGCCACCGATTTGCGCGCGGGAAACCGCTCCTCGGGCATCGCCCCGCTTTATCCGCTGGGCGGGAGCGATTACACGGCGAGGCTCTACCGTTTGGGCTGGGTGCTGGAAAAGTAAACTTTTGCTCATTCCCGCCCTGCCGGATTTAATCGCTCCCGCCCGAACCCCTCGTAATACAAAGACCGCAATCCATCCGATACCGCCACCCACCTTATGACCACACACACACCCTCCCATCTATTTCGTGTCTCTCTGCTTTCCGCGGTCGCCGCGCTCGGAGGTTTTCTCTTCGGTTATGACAGCGGGGTGATCAACGGCACGGTGGGGGCACTGCAGAAAGCTTTCAACGCGGACAACATCGGCAGCGGATTCAACGTGGCCTCCATGCTGCTAGGTTGCGCGGCCGGCGCGTTCCTCGCCGGTCGCATTGCCGACCGCTTCGGCCGCCGCGCCGCGCTTTTCGCCGCAGCCATTCTCTTCGGCATCAGCGCCTGGGGTTCCGGCATCGCCACCGGATCATTTGAATTTGTCGTCTACCGGTTGATCGGCGGCTTCGCGGTCGGGGGGGCCAGCGTGATTTGCCCGGCCTACATCAGCGAAATCGCCCCCGCCGCTTACCGCGGACGTCTCGCCACCCTGCAGCAAATGGCCATCGTGCTCGGACTCTTTTTTGCCTTCCTCATGAACTACCTCATTGCCCTTGGTGCGGGTGGCGCCTCGGAGCCGTTCTGGTTCGGCTTTCAGGCCTGGCAGTGGATGTTTTGGATGGAACTGGTCCCGGTGGCCTTGTTTTTCGGCGGACTCTTCTTCATCCCGGAATCACCGCGCTATCTCGTCGCCGTCGGCCACATGGCGCAAGCCGAGGTCGTGCTGGCCGGGCTTTCCCACCCGGCCGATGCCGCGGCCAAGGTGCAGGAAATCCGCGCCACCCTCGACGCGAATCACCGTCCGAGCATGCAGGATCTTTTCAATCACACCACCAAACGCCTTCATCCCATCGTCTGGGTGGGCATTGCCATCGCCGCTTTGCAGCAGTTGGTCGGGATTAATGTGGTTTTTTATTACGGTGAGGTGCTCTGGCGGGCGGCCGGCTTTTCCGAGGCCAACGCGCTGCTCATCAATGTGATTGGGGGCATCATTAACGTGAGCGCCACGGTGGCGGCCATTCTCCTCATCGACAAAGTCGGACGCAAACCCCTCCTCCTCATCGGTTCGCTCGGCATGGCGCTTTTCCTCGGCATCCTTGCAGTGGTCTTCGGCACGGCCGAAGTTGGTTCCGATGGGAATCTTGTCCTCGGGGACGCCGCAGGGCGGATTGCCTTGGTTAGCGCAAACCTCTACATCGTCTGCTTCGGTATTTCGTGGGGGCCGGTCATGTGGGTGCTGCTCGGCGAGATGTTCCCCAACCGGATCCGCGGCGCCGCGCTCTCCTTGGCCGGACTCTCCCAGTGGGGCACCAATTTTTTGGTCACCATGACCTTCCCCATACTTCTCGGCACCATCGGTCTGGGCGGAGCCTACAGTCTTTACGCCATTTTCGCCGGCATTTCCGGCTTCTGCGCGTGGAAATTTGTCCGCGAAACCAAAGGACGCAGCCTCGAGCAGATGGAGCTCTGAGCAAACCGGAACCAGCCCACCTCCCGGACGTTCGACTCGCGTCGCCTGTCCTAACCGGCGCGGCGATCTGGATTGAGATCGGGGTGCTTCCGGCCGAAGTGGAGGAGGGCAAGACCGACAAGCAGCGCAAGGGCAAAGCCCACCCACACCGAGACAACACGGAGCAGCACCCCGCTGAGATGGGCCAGCGGGGCGGGAAGCATGGTCGCCGCCACGGCAAAAATCGCCGCCGCTTGTCGATAGCAACCGGCTGCGGATACCGACCGCCGCGCCATTGCCTCCAATGTCCCCAGAACCACAACCAACCCGCCGACCAAGACCGCCAGGTCATTCCCCGCCCCCGCGACCAGAATAACAAAAACCGTGGCAATGACCCCGCCCAGGATTGCTCCCCAAATTTTTTGCCGAATCACTCCGGGGACCGGCATGGACCCAAAACTACAGCAGGCTGCCACCACCGAAATGGACAGCGGCACGACAAATCCCGGCAAGAGCAAGGCCGACGTGCCAAATCCGGCCAGGACCGACAGACCGCTGAGCAGTCCAAATGCCGTCTTGGACACGGCCAGCGGATACGCCGCAATCTCCTCGTTCGCGATTTGCTCATCCGCATCGTGGCCGAACAATGCGCGAGCCACGGCGGCAGCCAGCAGGGCCAGAATCAATGATCCGGCATGGGCGAAACCGTTTATCACGGCTCCCTCGGGATAAATCAGGCCACTGCCCATCGGGGCCACCAGCCCCATCAGAAAAACCATTGCCGCGACCGGACCGCGACTTCCCCACCAAGAGGCCCCACCAATCCCGGCAACAATCCCCCCCACCGGCAGCAGGAGCCACGGCTCTTGGGCACACAGGGTGAGCGCGCCGACTCCCGAGAAAGCACCGATTCCCACCGCCCATAAATTACAACCCAAAAACCGTCCTCCCCCGCGGGCCTGCGAGACCAACAATTGGCTTGCGAGGACCGCAAGGAAAGCCTCGGGAAATCCAAAGACGGCAACCGCCAACGCGGCCAGCCCCGCCGCTGTGGCCGAACGCAGCCCGGCCCGCGCCGGAGTCATTGACCCGGGGCTTCCTCGCGAGCGGACCGGGTATCCACCACCACGGCGGCCTTTCCGCCCATCCGCAAGTCCGCCTGTTTGCTCCCGGGGGGAATCTTCAGCGTGATCCGCACCGGAAAACGCGAAGCCAGCTGGATAAAATCGAAAGTTGGCTCGACCCGCGAGAGAAGCCCTTCGCCTCCCGGAGCGCTGCGCGAGGAACCGGCGAGCGGACTCACGGCGAGCGCGATACCCTCAACCGTTCCTTCCAGCGGAAGCCGCCGGTCGCTCATCAAAAAAATGCGGGCAGTTTGTCCGGGAACAATGCGTTGCAAATCGGTTTCGCGAAAGTTGGCCAAGACATACCATACACTTGTGTCAACCAGAGTGAAAATTTGCTCTCCGACCGCAGCGTAAGAACCCGGGGCGATTTGCAAGTTGGTCACCCTCCCGTCGCGCGGGGCAGTCACCCGGCAGAAGCCTACCTTGAGTTCCGCATCGCGCAATGCGGCCGCGGCCTCTTCGATCCGCGTGTTGCGTCCATCCACCTCGCCCAACGCATTGCGTGCCCGGGCCACAGCCGCCTCGCCTTCAATGACCAAGGCCGTTGTGCTGCGCGCTTCACTCCCGGCTTTTTCGACCCGGTCGGGCGAGGCGAATTTGCCTTCGAGCAGGGGAAGGAGACGCTCGTAGTGATCGCGGGCATAAGTGGCCCGGGCCCGACGTTCTTCCAGCACGGCTTCATTTTCGGCAATGGCATCGCGGAGGGCCTGGACTTCGAGCCGGACCAACTCGAGCCTCGCCCTGGCCCGCGCCGCCTCCGCTTCATAAGGACGCGCATCTAATTCCATCAACACATCGCCCTCCCGCACCCATTGGTTATCGACGACCGGCAGGCGAACGATCGAGCCGCCGACCTGCGGGGCAACCCCGATGACATTGGCCCGCACCTCGGCGTCTTCCGTCCTCGGAAAGGTACGCAAATTCTCCGCCACCAAGAAGATCACCCCGACGGCCACTAAGACGAGCAAGAGCCGGACACCCGCCGCCACAATAGACGCCTTCATCGGGCGGCAAACAACAAGAGCCAGCTGCCGCCGGTCAAGATAACAAACCACAGCGGCAGCAGCCACCCCGGCGGTTCAACCAAAACCTGGCCGCCAAAACGGTGCGAGAGCGTCCAAAGCAAACCCACCCCCGCTCCACCGAGCAGGGCCGCCGCCAACCAGGCGGGAAAGTACGCCCCGGCGACTTCGACCAGCGGGTCGCCCGTGGAGTTGATCATTGCCAACAAATAAGAAAAGCTGCTGTTCACCAAATGCCCTGCTTTGACAGTAGCTCGCCCGATTCCCCGGCAGCAATGCGAATTCCCCGAGCCCAATGGTCGTGCCGGATTCACTGCCTCCTTGGATTCTGTTTTCTTCTGGTTGCGGCCCTCCCCCACTCGACGGTGAAGGCGGCCGCCGCCCCAACGCCATCCGCCGTTTCCCAAGGGGCGAACCATTGGGACAAAGACCAAGTCTACGACCTCGGCCACCTGCTTGATCTGGCCTTGGCTCGCAACCCGCGCGTTGCGGCGGCGTGGAGTAGCGCCAAAGCGGCCGAAGCCACCTCGGCCGAAGCCCGCGCTCCCTACTGGCCGGTTCTGGTCAGCGAAGTCCTTGGCGGCAGCGACCAGTGGTATTCACCTGCCGCGACCGGACCGGACAACTTCCGCCGGGTCCAAGCCACTGCGGTCCTTGCCGTAGAGTATCTGCTGCTCGATTTCGGACGCCGTGACGCCGACGCAGCACGCACCCTCGCCCTTTTCGAAGGTGCCGGACTGCTCGCCCGGCGGCAAATGCAGGAGACGGTGTTCGCCGTTCAATCCGCTTGGTTCGCCCATGAAGCGGCGCGCTGGCAGGAAGTCGCGGCCATCTCCGCGTGGGAATCTGCCCGGGTTTTGCGACAGACCGTGGAAAAAGAAATGAGTACCGGCCTCAAGGCGACCCCGGAACTTTTGACCGCCCGCAAAGCGGAGTGGCAGGCCCGGTTCCGGCGGGACGAAGCCGCCAACCTGGTCAAAATCACCCGCGGGGAAGTTTGCTTGGCCGCCGGCCTGCCGGCCAATGCCGCCCTGCAAACCCGGGTCGGAGCAGGCCCGCCCCCCTCCCCGGAACTCCGCGAAACCATCGGTGCTCTCATCGAAAAATGCCTGGCCGAGCGTCCCGATTTGGCCGCGCGGGCGGCAGAAGTTCGCGCCTCCGCCGAGTCCGTGCGCCGCGCCCGGGCGGACTTCTACCCAGAGGTGCGTTTGGAAGGCAATTACACCTTCTCCACTTTTGGCTACCGGGCTGAGGATGGCCGGACCAGCGGCACCTATGCGGAAAACCTCAATGGCTACGGTGGTTTCCTTACCGCCAGCTGGGAAATCTTCGACGGAGGCGAACGTCTCAACCGCGTCCGGCGCGAAGAGGCCGAGATGGCGACGAGGGAAAACCAACTCGAAGAAAGCCAGCTGCGGGCCACCTCCGACGTCTGGACCAATTATCACGAATTTCTCACCGCGGGAACTTTGGTCGAATACACCGAGTCTTGGGTCGCGTCGGCCCGGGAAGACAATGCCGCCCTCCAAGCGGCCTTCGCCAGCGGTCTTGAAGATCTGACCACCCGCGAAGAGGTGCGCAGCCTCCTCGCCATGGCCGAATACGAATTGGCCGCCGCCCAAGCCCGCTACGCAACCAGTACCGCCGCCCTCGTTCTTGCCCTCGGCACGACCATGCCGCCACCTCGCTAGCTTGACCACGCCTCCGCGATGCAAAGGTGGCGACACCCGCACTCGCCGCATGACCGGTGACCGTCCTTCACTCTTCGGCCGGGACGACCTAGGATGCGCGGGACCAGCAGAGGGAAGTGACAACGCCAGCTGGCTCGAACTTGCGGCATGTTGCCGTGTTTTACGCCACGGCCCAACGACTAGCCCGTTACGATGAAGCAGTCCGATACAACTCCCGCCACTCGATTACGACGCATGGCGAGAGTGCGCACTCCCCACCAGAATTTCGAAATCTGGAAGTCTGCCCTCGCCACCGAGTTTCGCGTGGCTGGCGCCGTGCATGCCTTCCATCACCGGCATCGTTTTTTGACCGGCTTGGTCTGGGACATGCTCGCAGCCTCCGCCCTCCTCGGGAAAAGTGAAGAACCGCGCTCGCTGCTCATGCTTGGCCTCGCCGGCGGGACGACTTTGCGCATTTTGCGCCATCTCCTGCCCTCCTGCCGATTCACCGCGCTCGATATCGACGGGGCGATGGTTCGCCTGGCCCGCCGGCACATGGCACTCGACGCGACCGGGGTCGAAGTCATTGTTGGCGATGCCTATTCCTGGTTGCGGACGAATCACCGCACTTTTGACGTGGTCATGGATGATATTTATCTGGCCGGACGGACCGACGTCTTCCGGGCAAAGACCATGAACCGGCCGATGTTGGCCGACCTTCGGCGGGCCATGGCCCCGGGGGGCGTACTCGCGGTGAATCTCGTCACCGGCCCGGGTCACCGCACCATGCAATCGGCAACTCGCCGCATTCTACTCGCGCCCTTCGCCGAAGTGCGGACCGTCAAGTCGCCCGCGGCCATGAACGAGATCCTCGTTGCCGGAGAGACCGTGGCCACGGCTTCCCGGTTGCGGCGCTGGGAGAAGTCCTTCCCAGAGGCCGCCGACCGGGCCCACTGGCACAGGTTGACGGTGCGTCGCCTACGCTCACCGGGCGAAACTTGAAGATTTGGGTCAACTGTCTACGAACCATCGGGCAGAGCAGCCCGGTTTACCGGAGAGGCTCACGCCGCATGGTCGCCGCGCCAGACCCTTGCTCTCACCGACACTGGCCGTCTCCTGACCCAGTATCATCCTACCACGCCGGTGGGCAGAGCCAAAGGAGCGAACTGACCGCAGTAAGTAGTCTCACACCCACACCGTAGCATAGATTGCATATTAATCTGCCCCTTCCCGACCCTTGCGACCTTTGCGTGAGCGATCCGCGCGCGAGCGTTTCCCGCGGACGCGGGGCAAAATTAAGAATTACCCACCCCCACACTCCCTCCCCGCCGCCAACCCGCTCTCATAAGCGCCATGCATCGTCGCAGCATAATTTTCCGAGACCGCTTCCCCAGCGAAATAGAGGGATCCGGCAAGAGGCTTCCCCAACGTCGTCCG
>CAIZMQ010000125.1 GCA_903934135.1 uncultured Verrucomicrobiota bacterium | reverse complement strand
CTCTTTCCCTACACGACGCTCTTCCGATCTGCTCGCCCCCGGCGGACAAGGAAAATCTACTCCTCGCTCAGGATTCCGTCGGCCTCAAGGCCCCCGGGGGTTGCGCGGAAGACCTCCCGGCTGACTGGGTGCGAGGCGATCAGATGGCTCCGAAGAAGAGTGCCGGCTTCAAGCGGCGGGATGCGTCCGGCCAGGCGCGGGTAAAGGGCGATGGTGTTGCGCTGCGGCACGATGACATGGAACCCCTCGCCGAGCAGTGGTTCGAAGCGGCGGTAGAATGCGGGGCTGACAACCAGGGAGGAGAGCAGGGGGTTTTCGCCGGTGATGAGAATGCGGTCGATGACCCGTCCTTTGCCGCGGCGAATCTCCACGTCCGAGGCGGCCAGCCAGGTATCGCCGTCTTTCTCGGCAAGATCCCGGGCCCAGCGCATGGCTCCGCGGGTTGTGGCGTATTCGAGAAGGCCGAGTTCACCGGGGCGGGCCACGGCGAGGATGGCGGTATCCGATCCGGGGATGTTCTCGTGAAGGGAGGGGCGTTCGAAGGCTGGCACGAGAACCACGCGCCAACCGGGGTCGGGGGAGTCGTTTCCTAGGGCCGACGAGGCGGCAAGGAGGAACACAAGAAAAGCGCGCTTGCCGCGGCGGCGTGGTCTGGTAGCGGTCATGGGCAATGATTACCTATCTCGATGGCACTCTGCGCGAGGTTTGGCCGACGCAGGTCGTGGTGGAGGTTCACGGGGTAGGTTACGAGGTTTTGATCCCACTCTCCAGCTACGATCGCTTGCCGCAGCCGGGACAACCGGTCCGGCTGCTCACCCACCTGCAGGTGCGGGAGGACGCCCACATCTTATTCGGCTTCGCCTCGCCGGAGGAGCGGGACCTGTTCCGCTTGCTGGTCACACGGGTCAGCGGGGTGGGGCCGAAGTTGGCGCTGGCCGTGCTCAGCGGGATGGACGTCATGCGTTTCAAAGCGGCGGTGGTCGATTCGGATACCGCGTCGATCGCCAAGATTAGTGGTCTGGGCAAAAAGACGGCCGAGCGGATCGTGCTCGAGTTGAAGGACAAGCTCGGGGTGGCGGCGGCGTGGGAAGCAGCCAGTGCGGACAAGGCGCCGAGCGCGGAGGCGCGGGCGGCCAATGATGCGGTGCTGGCTTTGATCGCCTTGGGCTACAGGCAGGTCGATGCGGCGAAATCTGTGCGGGAAGTGTCTTTGAAGAACAAAGAAGCGGGGACGGAGGAATTGGTCCGTTTGGCTTTGAAGGGACTGGTGTGAGCGCAGCGGCGGCAGAAGATGAGCGCGGTGTGCGGGCTGCGCGTATCCGGGCGGCTCTGCCGCCGGGCGGTTTGTTTGCCGGAAAGGAATGGCGGGTGGCGGCGGAGCCGTTCGCGCTCCCGGCTGGGATGAATGTAGATTTGGAGAAACTCGGCTTCCGGTTGCGCAAATTTGTCGAGGCGGGCAATCTGCTTTACCGGCTGAGCGTAGCGGGGAAGCGGCCGGCCTGGATCGCGGAGTTGCTTGATCGCGGGAAACCGCTGGAGTTGGTCGAGCTGGCGCGGGCGAAGCCGTTGACCGATGTGGTGCCTCGGGTCATTCGTCCGGATGTGATTTTGACGGAGGACGGTTTTATCATTGCCGAGTTGGACAATGTGCCGGGCGGGATCGGGCTGACCGCGTGGCTCAATGAAGTTTACGGGAAGGAAGGGTTTGCAGTCCTCGGCGGGGAGGGGGTGGATGAGGGTTTTCGTGCGGTGGTCGATGGCGGCGACATCCTGGTTGCCCAGGAGGCCTCCGATTACCGCCCGGAGATGGATTGGATGGCGGCACGCATTGGTGCGCGCGTGGTCGAGGCTGAAAATACGCCGGCTGATTTGCGGAACAACGTCTACCGGTTCTTCGAACTCTTTGACCTGCCGAACATTCCGGGTTCGATGGAACTTCTGCGCGAAGTGGCTGAAGGCCGGCGTGCCATGACGCCCCCGCCCAAGCCGTGGATCGAGGAAAAGTTGTGGTTCGCGCTTTTTTGGCTGCGTCCGCTGGCCGACTTTTGGATTCGGGAGCTGGGGGAAAAACATTTCGTGGCGCTGCAAAAAGTGATTCCGCGGACTTGGCTGATGGATCCTCGGCCGTTGCCCCCGACGGGGGTTTACCCGGGGTTGGAGATCCAGAGTTGGGAGGAACTGAAGAAGTTCAGCCAGCGCGAGCGTGAGCTGGTGCTGAAGATCAGCGGGTTCTCCGAATTGGCCTGGGGATCCCGCAGTGTGAAAGTCGGCCAGGATTTGTCGCAGGAGGACTGGGCACGGGCGGTGGACAACGCGTTGGGCGACTGGGAGGTGCGGCCGTGGATTTTGCAGAAGTTCCATCATTCCCGGGTGGTAGAGATGGATTATGCGGAGGCCGGCACCGGTGGTCGCGCGCCCTTGCTCCAAAAAATGAAAGGCCGGGTGCGGTTGTGTCCGTATTTTTTCTGCGGGGAGCGGGAGACGAAGCTCGGCGGGGTGCTCGCCACGGTTTGTCCGGCGGACAAGAAGCTGCTGCACGGAATGCGGGATGCAATTTTGGCCCCGGTGCTGGCAGGATGATCATGTCAATGCGCTCTCTGATTCCACGGCTCAGGGTCATGGTTCTCCTTGGCGCGGTATCCGTTTTAGCGGGCTGCGCGGCAAGGCAGGGATTGATCGTCGAACCGGGCAAGCCGGAGACGGTGTACGATGTGAAACCGGCGGCCGTGCTGCACGGGAAAGCCTCGTATTATTTCGGGCGCTGGATCGGACGGAAGACGGCGAACGGGGAAATCTACCGGGCGGCGGATGTCACGGCGGCGCACAAGACTCTTCCGTTCCATACCAAGGTCCGCGTGACCAACTTGAAGAATGGCAAGTCGGTCATAGTGCGGATCAACAACCGCGGTCCTTACGTCAAGGGGCGGATCATCGACCTGAGTCTGGTCGCCGCGCAGCGCATCGAGATGACCAAGGCGGGGGTGGTACCGGTGCGGGTCGAGGTGTTGCGGAAGATCGAGGTTTTGCCGAAGCCGAACCGCCAATTGACCGCGCGGGAGAAGCGGACGGTGGAAAAGCGTGCGGCAGAGAAGGCCGGGAAGGAAAAGCCGGACACCCGCTCCGGAATCGGCGGGATGTTTTCGTTTCTTCGGTCTGCGCCATAGCCTGCAGGTTGCCATCGCGCTTTGGGCGGGCCTGTGCGGGAGTGGTTGGCGGGACAAAATCAGCGCGGCGTCCATCGGTGCAAGATGGGCGTTGCGATGGGTCTTCGCCGGTGATTAAGGTCGCACGATGAACGCAACGTTCCCGGGGTCCTCACTTGAAGAAGAGGCCAAACGCCTCGAGGAATTGTCCGTGGCCCTCATCCAAGACAACAACTGGCAGGCTCTCGAGCAGCTTTTGTCACCTGCTTGCCAGTTTGTCACCAGTCAGGGTTCCTGCGATCGCACCGAAGCGATCAAGCTGATGAAGGAAATGAATTTAGGCGAAGTCCGCTTCAAGGATTTCAAGGTCACCCAAGCAGGCGCCAATCTTATCATCAGTTTTTGGCTCAGCGCGTCCGAGATGATCGGAGGCAAGGTGCTCCCGACCGAATTCTCGCCGCGTTTGAGTGTCTGGCAGCGGGAGGGCACGGCCTGGCAATGCATCGCTTACAGCGATTTTAACCGGGTTTAAGGCACACCGCCGTCGCCGCGGCGGGTGATCAGCGCGGGGCGAGGATGCGAACGAGGAGTTGCTGCAAAATGAGGGCGGGGTCGGAACCGGTGGACATGATGGAGGTCGTGGCCTCGGCGCAGGCGATGGTGGCTTCAGCGAGTTCGGCAGCTTTGAAGCGCTTGGCTTCTTGGGCGGAAAGGTAGAACCCGTAGGCATTGAAGGTGCCGTCTTTTTTGCGGGGAAGGATTTCCTGCGCATCGGCGGGGAGTTGCTCGAGGGCCGATTGGAAGGAGGGATAGTTAGGCGGGACCCGGAGCCCGTATTCTTCGATCAGAACGGCGGCGGCGGTCAGGCGCTGGATGGTCGGCATGATGGCGGCATATAGGAGACCGACGGGGTCTTCGCCTTGGGTGAGCAGTTTCTGCAGGCAGTTGCTGGCCTTGCGGAGATTGCGACGGGCGAGGCAATTGCCGAGTTCGAAGATGATACCGCGCCGGGTCTCGGGGACGAGGAGGCTGATGTCGTCATCGAGGATTTCGCGGCGCTCGTCGCCGAGGTAGGTGTCGATTTTGTCGAGTTCGTTGAGGACTTGACGGGTGTCCGAACCAACGCAAGCGGCGAACCGTTCGAGGGCGTCGGGATGGAATTTCAGTTTGCGGTCGCGGGCGGCGCCGGTGGCGGCCTGCCGCGCGGCTTCGTCTTCGTCGAAGCGCGGGCCACCGCTCGGCTTGTCGAGGATATCGGCGGCGGCAAGCTTGGTCAGGGACTTGTAAAAGGTGCGGCGTTTGTCCGGGCTGATCGCGCTGAAGAGGAACCGCGTGCCCTCCGGGATTCCGCCTTCGAGCACCTTTTGCAATTCCTCGAGTGCTTCGAGCACGGACTTGCTTCCGCCGAGCTGGGTGTCGGAAAGGAAATTCGCGCTTTTGAGCCAGACAAGTTTTTCCGAGGCGAGAAATCCCGACATGCTGAGCGAGAGGATGGCCTCGCGGATGATCGACGCGGCGTGCTCCGCGTTGTCGGCGTGCGCGTCGAGCGCTTCCACCGCGAACTCGCCGCCCTCCGCGGGCGCCAGTTCCGCGGCCAATTCTTTGGCGCGGGACTTGACCGCCATTTCGTCATTTCCGGTGACGAGATGGATCGCAGTGTCTTGGGCGGCTTTTTTGGTCTTGGCAGGCATGCTGGTTCAGCGGCGGCGCTCCACAAGGTTGTAGCCGCGGAACTCCATACCGCGCCAGACTGGAAAAAGCTGCGAGTGACACTGCGCATTTTCCATTTGTCCTATTTCGCGAAGTTGTGGAGTCGCAGTCTTGGCCGACTGGTCGTAGGCTGGACTCGATGAAAACCCTCCTTCTCTCTCCGTGGTCTGCTGTTCTGGCCTGCGCCGCCCTTAGCACGTTGGTCGACACACTCGGCACAGTTTGGTGGGAACAGAAAAGACTTTGGGTGCTCCTGGCCATCGTGGGCCTTTCCCCCCTCGTGTTTCTGGCCTTCGGCTATGTCGGTTCGCACTTCGGTCTAGCCAAGGCTTCGAGCCTGACCAACACGCTCGTGGTTATCGGCCCGATCCTCGTCGGCATCATCTTCCGTGGGGAACTTCGCCAACTCTCAGCCGTGGAGCTGGCCGGCATCGTCCTCGCCTTGGCCGGCATCACTCTCCTGACCATCTTCAGCCCGCGCGAAGCCAGCTGAGGTCCTTGCGGGGGTACCGGTTCAGCGGCGGCGTTTTTTTCCGCCGTAGGTGACTGGACGGCGGGTCGGGGAGATTTTTTCCAGCCCCGTCCCCGCTTTGAGTTCCATGATTTGGTCGCGAAGGAGCGCGGCACGCTCGAATTCGAGGGCGGCGGAGGCTTCTTCCATCTCTTGGGAGAGTTCGCCGAGAAGGTCCGAGAGGGAAAGGTCCTGGCCGCCCTCGCGGACCATGGAATTGGTGTCGGATTTGCCTTTGAGGATGACGTGGAGGCTTTCCTGCACGGCGCGGACCACGCTGCGGGGGGTGATGCCGTGCTGCTCGTTGTATTCCATCTGGCGCCGCCGGCGGTAATCGCTGATCTCGATCAGGGCGCGGATGCTGCCGGTCATGGTGTCGGCGAAAAGGACGACTTCGCCGTCGACGTGGCGGGCGGCGCGTCCGGCGGTCTGGATGAGCGAGGTCTGGCTGCGCAGGTAGCCTTCCTTGTCGGCGTCGAGGATGCAGACCAATCCGACTTCGGGGAGGTCGAGACCCTCACGGAGGAGGTTGATGCCGACCAGGATATCGAACTCGCCGGTGCGGAGGGCGCGGAGGATTTCCACGCGTTCGATGGTGTCGATGTCACTGTGCAGGTAGCGGACTTTGAGTCCGACATCGCGCAGGTAGTCGGAGAGGTCTTCGGCGGTGCGTTTGGTCAGGGTGGTGACGAGGATGCGTTGTTTCTTTTCGATTCGCTGGCGGCAGAGCTCGATCGTTTCGTCGATTTGATCTTTGAGCGGGCGTACGGTGATTTGCGGGTCGAGGAGCCCGGTGGGGCGGATGATTTGTTCGGCGACGAGCGGGGCGCCGGGGGTGGAGACATCGAACTCGCCGCGGGCGCGCTGGAGGAGGGCGGCGCTTTCCTCGATGGTCAGGCGGTTGTCGGGGCGGACGGCAGGGAGGAATTCCGTGTTTCCCACGTGGCTGTTGCGGATTTCGAAATCGCCGGGCGTGGCGCTCATGTAGAGGAGCTGGTTGGTCATGCCCATGAATTCAGGGAAGTTGAGCGGGCGGTTGTCCATCGCGCTGGGCAGGCGGAAGCCGTAGTCGACGAGGACCTGTTTGCGCGAGCGGTCTCCGGCATACATGCCGCCGATCTGCGGGATGGAGGCGTGCGATTCATCGATCACGCAGAGGTAGTCCTTGGGAAAAAAGTCGAGGAGGGTGAAGGGGCGCGAACCGGGGGGGCGTCCGCTGAGGTGACGGGAATAATTTTCAATCCCGGTGCAGAAGCCCATTTCTTCCATCATTTCGAGGTCGAATTCGGTGCGCATTTTGAGGCGTTGGGATTCGAGCAGTTTGCCTTGCGACTCGAGTTCGGCGAGGCGTCCGTCGAGTTCGGTGCGGATGGTGCCCAGCGCGCGGCGCAGCTTGTCCTGGGGGGTGACGAATTGTTTGGCCGGAAAAATGGTCAGGCCCGGCAGGGTTTCCGAGACGTTGCCGGTCAGCGGGTCGAACATGCTGATGCGGTCGATGTTGTCGCCGAAAAATTCCACGCGCACGGCGGTCTCGTCCAAGTTGGCAGGATGCACTTCGACCACATCGCCGCGCACCCGGAATTTGCCCCGTCCAAAGGCGATGTCATTGCGTTCGTAAAGCAGGTCGACAAGACGTCCGAGGAAGGCTTCGCGCGACATATCCTCGCCGGTTTTGAGCGGCAGGAGCATTTTTCGGTAGTCCTCCGGCGAGCCCAAACCGTAGATGCATGACACACTGGCCACCACGAGAACGTCTCGGCGGGTAAGGAGGGAGCTGGTGGCGGAAAGCCGGAGCCGTTCGATCTCCTCGTTGATAGCGGAATCTTTTTCAATGTAGGTGTCGGTGCGAGGGATGTAGGCCTCGGGTTGGTAGTAGTCGAAGTAGCTGACAAAATACTCGACGGCGTTATCGGGGAAGAACTGCTTGAATTCGGAGTAAAGCTGCGCGGCCAGGGTTTTGTTGTGTGAGATGACGAGCGTGGGGCGGTTGAGATTGCGGACGATGTTGGCCGCGGTGAAAGTTTTGCCCGAGCCGGTCACGCCGAGGAGGGTTTGGTGGCGGTTCCCCGCCTCGAGCGAGCGCGTCAGTTTGTCGATGGCCGGTCCTTGGTCACCGCAGGGTGCGTGGGGGGAGGCGAGACGGAAAGACATGGCGGCAACCTGACAATCTAAACGCGTGGCGAGGCAGATGCCAGCTGGTCATTTTGGACCGATGGTGACAAACCGGAGCCAGCGCGGAGGGGGTTGGAGCAGCGCGATGCGCAGCGGGCTAAAGTGCCGGCGGCAAGGCGGGCGCGCGGGGTCAGGGCGGGGTCATTCCCGTGTCTCCGCGCACGGCAGCCACGTAATCGCGCACGGCTCCGCTGATGGCCGATGCAGTATCGGCCCGCTGCTTGGCGAATTTTGGTTTGAACCACGGGTAAAGGCCCACGAGGTCGTGCAGGACCAGAATTTGTCCGTCGCAGCCTTCGCCGCTCCCGATGCCGATGGTCGGAATTTGCAGGGTCGGGCCAATCTCCGCGGCGAGGCCGGGAGAGATGATTTCCAGAACCACGGCGAAAGCACCGGCTTCTTGCACGGCCACGGCGTCGTTCCGGATGACGCTGGCCTCCTCCATGGTGCCGCCCTTCACCCTATATCCGCCTTCTTCGCGGACGCGTTGCGGGAGCATGCCGATGTGGGCGAGGACAGGTATGCCGGCCTCGACCAGTGCCCGGATCTGCGGTGCCAAAGCCGATCCACCCTCCAGCTTGACCCCCCGGGCGCCGGCGGCCAGGAGCTGCCGGGCGTTGGCCACGGCTTGCGCGGGAGACCCGTAAGTTCCGATGGGCAGGTCGGCGATGACCGGGGCAAGCTTGGCCCCCCGGGCCACCGCACCGGTGTGGCGGATCATGTCCTCGAGCGTCACGGATGTGGTGTCGGGGTAGCCAAGGATAACCATGCCGAGCGAGTCGCCGACCAAGATGAAGTCAATGCCGGCTTCGTCGACGATGCGGGCCGTGGGATAATCGTAAGCGGTGAGGGCCGCAATTTTTTGCCCGCTCTGTTTTTGCTGCCGGAAGCGGTGGTCGAGGTCGTTCATAGGCGGCAGGTGAAATCTCGCGCCGATCCGGACAACGGGCAAGCCCGCTTGTTCTACCAGACCGCGCGGAACAATGCCACGCGCGGCGCAGCAGGAAGAGCGGCCAGCAGTTGCGCGATGTCGCGCTTGTTTCCCGGAAGAACAAAATCGGGACGCACATCGGCCAAGGGCTGGAGGACAAACCGGCGTACGGTCATGCGCGGATGCGGCAGGATGAGGGTGGGTGTGTCGATGACCAGTTGGCCGGCATAGATGATGTCGAGATCGAGGGAACGCGCGGTGTTTCGTTCGCGTGCGGGGGAGCGTCCAAGTTCCGACTCGAGGCGGATGAGTTGCCGGAGTAGTTGGCCGGGATCGAGCGATGTGCGTATTTCCACCACGGCATTGAGAAATGATGCCGACCCCGGCGGACAGTCGACGGGTTCAGTCTCGTAGACCGGCGAGACTGCGGCAGGTGCCGGGCCCTCGTGCAAGGAGAGGAGCAAATCCCGTCCCTGGCGCAGGTGCGCCAGCCGATCCCCGAGGTTGGATCCGAGGGCGAGGCCGGTGGCGAGTTGGTGGTCGGCGGTTGGCACGGCAAGCTTTGGCGCTAGCCTAGATCAAGCGCTGTCGCGCGCACAGGCTGAAGGCGCTGCCGCGGTTTGCCGGGGCCCTGCGGGCATGATAGGAATGGTTGATGCATCGTTTCGTTGCCGCGCCCCTCGCCATGTTCGGCCTTGTTTGTGCGGTGGCCGCGCAGGAAGAGGAGGACGTTTCGCCCTACCGGGAGATGAAAACTCTGGCCCGGGCGGTCGAGTTGATCCGTCAGGACTATGTCGACGGGGACAAAACGGAGTACGAGGAGCTGGTCTACAGTGCGTTGCGTGGAATGCTGGCCGACTTGGATCCGCACAGTGATTTCATGGACCCGAAGGATTTCAAGGGCATGCAGGAGGATACGAGGAGCGAGTTCGGCGGCCTAGGGGTTGTCGTCGGACTGAAAAACGAGCGGCTGACCATTGTCGCGCCGATGGAGGGCACGCCCGGTTTCCGGGCCGGTTTGCTTCCGGGCGACGTGTTGCTGGAAATCGACGGACAGTCGGCCGACAAGATGTCCCTGCGCGATGCGGTGGAAAAATTGCGCGGCGAGGCGGGGACGGCGGTAAAGCTGGCCGTCGGGCGCGAGGGGTCGCCGGAACCTTTGAAGTTCGAGATCGAGCGCGAGGTGATCAAGGTTCCGAGTGTGCGCGGCGCACGCGTCCTGCCGGGTGACGGTCCGCGGGTCGGCTACGTCCGGGTCACGCAATTCAGCGAACCAACGGGCCGGGAATTCTCGCGAGCGCTCGACGAGCTGGAAAAGGAGGGGATTGACGCCTTGGTCATCGATCTGCGTTTCAATCCGGGCGGCTTGCTTTCCGGCGCGGTGGAGGTGGCGGGCGAATTCCTGCCGGGCGGGTCGCTGGTCGCCTACACCGAGGGCCGCTCGGCTTCGGCCCAGCGCCGCTACCTTGCCCCGGGCAAGGGGCGCGAGGCGCGGGCTTATCCGGTCGCGGTGCTGGTCAACGGTTCGAGCGCGAGCGGGGCGGAAATTGTGGCGGGTGCGCTCAAGGACTCCGGCCGTGCATTGCTTGTCGGCGAAACGACTTTCGGCAAGGGGTCGGTGCAAAGTGTGGTGTCACTTCCCGACGGATCCGCCCTGCGCATGACCACGGCAAAATATTTTACCCCCGGGCAGCAACCGATCCACGAAAAGGGGGTTGCTCCGCATGTTATCGCCACGATGACGGCGGGGGATGAGGCGCGGTTGCTTGCGGTGCGGCGGCAGGAGGATTTGCCGGCGGGGACGAAGCGCGAGGAAATCCAACCGGTGGACGATGTGCCGCTGCAGCGGGCGGTGGATGCCTTGCGCGGGACGCTCTTGCAGGCGACGAGGGAGGGGGCGGCGGAGCCGTCCGGAGGGGGTTGAGTGCGCCCCTCGTGCTGGCGCTGGAGACATCCTGCGACGAGACGGCGGCCGCGGTCATCGAGGGGATTGCCTGCTTGCGGGGGAGTGCCGTGGCGACGCAGGCGGCCGTGCATGCGGTTTACGGCGGGGTGGTGCCCGAAGTGGCTTCACGGCAGCACTTGACGCATCTTCGCGGCGTGGTGACCGAGGCGCTGGGCCAAGCGGGCGTGGGGTTGTCCGACATCGACGTCTTCGGCGCGACGACCGGCCCGGGTTTGGCCAGCGCGCTTTTGGTCGGCTCTTCGGCGGCCAAGGGATTTGCCCTGGCGCTGGACAAACCTTTTCTCGCGCTGAACCACATCGAAGGTCATTTGCTTTCGCCGTTTTTCGGTGCGGATGACATTCCGGAATGCATCGGCTTGGTGGTCAGCGGGGGGCATACGCTGCTGGTCGATGTGGCCGGAGCGGGGCGCTACCGTCTGCTCGGACGAACGCTCGACGACGCGGCAGGGGAGGCCTTCGACAAGGTGGCGAAGCTGCTCGGACTGGGTTATCCGGGTGGCCCGCGTATCGAGGAAGAAGCACGCTCGGGTGACCCGGCGCGTTTCGATCTGCCGCGGAGCATGAAATGTTCGGGCGACCATGATTTCAGCTTCAGCGGGTTGAAGACTGCTGTGCGCTATCTTTTGCCGGAGACGGGGTCCGCGGACCGGCCGGACCTTTGTGCCAGTTTCCAAGAGGCGGTGGTCGACGTGTTGGTGCACAAGGCGGTGCGGGCGGCGCGGTTGGCCGGGCGGAGACTCATCGCGCTGAGCGGCGGGGTGGGGCTCAACCTCCGGTTGCGTGAGCGGTTGCAGCGCGCGGCGGCGGAGGAGGACCTCCAGGTCTGTTTCGCCGCGTCCGCTTTGTGCACGGACAATGCCGCGATGATGGCTTATGTGGCGGCCCAGCAGTGGAGGTCCGGGCCATCCTCGGGACTCGACCAGGACATTTTCCCCGCGTTGGGAGCGGATTTATTCAGGGCAAGCTGAATATTGGCTCGGAAATTGCTTGCAGTAATAAGCAAAGGCGGGCGTCCTTGCCGTCATGTCAGGTCTGCAACAAGGGGTCCAACTCGGGCAGCAGCAAATGCTGTCGCCCCAGATGCGTGAGAGTCTGGAAATCCTGCAAGCGACCGCCCTGGAGCTGCAACACATGGTGCGTCAGGAGATCGAGACCAATCCGGTGCTGGAGGAAGAGGGCCCCGAGGACGAGACGCCCGCGGAAGAGCAGGAGGAGGACGGGGCCGACGACGAACCGGACGAGTTGAGCCGTCTGGAGGAGGATTGGGGGGCATTTTCGGGGGAGGGTGCGCAGAATGGTGATCCGGAAGCCGAGGCACGTCGGCGCCATTTTTTGGAAGGGATCAGCCCCGCGGAAACTTTGGCCCACCACCTAGAGAAACAATTGGGACGGCTGGCTCTTGATGGCGTGCAGCGGCGTATTGCCACCTTGCTAGTGGGAAACCTGAACGAGGACGGCTATCTGGCGGCCACGCCCGAGGAAGTGGCCGACGAAGCGGGCGCGGAAACGGCCGAGGTGATTGAGATGCTCCATTGGTTGCAGACGCTTGACCCGCCGGGCGTCGGGGCGCGCGATTTGTCCGAGTGCCTTCGACTGCAACTCGCGCGGCGCGGCGGGAATTGCGGGACGGCGGTTCGGGTGGTGTCCAGCCACCTGGATTTGCTCGCCCGCAAGAAATTTCCCGAGATCGCCTCGGCACTGGGAGTGACCCAGGAATCCGTTCGCGAGGCCGGAACTCTCATTGCCGCACTGAACCCCAAGCCGGGCCGCGCCTTCAGCGGGGAAGAGGCTCAGGTTTTCTCGCCGGATGTGGTCATCGAAAAGGTCGGCGAAGATTTTGTGGTTTCCTTGGTGCGCGACAGCGTCCCCCGGCTCCGTATCAGCAGGACTTACCGCGATTTGTTGGGTGAAGCTGCGGGGGTGCCCGAGGTGCGGAGTTACCTGCGCGACAAAATCCGGGGAGGCAAGTTCCTGATCAAGAGCATCCAACAACGTCAGCAGACGATCCTGGCCATCGCCCGCGAGATCGCCGTGCGGCAGAGGGCTTTTCTCGAGGAAGGGGTATCTGCGCTTGCCCCCATGACCATGGCGCAGGTGGCCGGGGTGGTGGGGGTGCACGAGACGACGGTGAGCCGGGCCATTGCCGGCAAGACCGTTGCCACGCCGCAAGGCATTTTCGAAATGAAGTTCTTTTTCACCTCGGGATACCGGGCGGCCGACGGGGCGGAGGTGAGCAGTACCAGTGTGAAAGATGCCCTTGCGGCGCTCATCCGCGGAGAGGATCCGCACAAGCCATTGAGCGACCAACAACTGGCGGGACGACTCAAGGCGGACGGACTCGCCGTGGCGCGCCGCACGGTGGCGAAATACCGGGAAATGCTCGGGATCCTGCCCAGCCACTTGAGAAAATCCTTTTGAGCGGCGGGGGCGGTCAACAAGATGGAGGAGTCATGACGGAAGTTAATGCGGAAAGTGTGCGCGAAGCCCTGCGCGCGGTGAAGTATCCCGGTTTCAGCCGCGACATTGTGTCGTTCGGACTGGTGGAATCTGCCGAGGTGCGTGGCGATGAAGTCTTCGTGAAACTTTCACTCGCCGTGGAGGATCCGAAGGTCGCCCAACAGATCCATCGTGAGTGCATGGGCGCGCTGGCCGCTTTGCTCGGCGTACGGACCCCGCATGTTTTGATCGATCTAAAAAAGCCGCCCGCCGCGTCCTCCCCCGGAGCGACGAAAATCAACGGGGTGAAACATGTCGTGGCGGTGGCCAGCGGCAAAGGTGGGGTGGGCAAGAGCACGGTGGCCTCGAATTTGGCCCAAGCCCTCAGCCTGGACGGCGCGCGGACCGGTCTGTGCGATTGCGATCTTTACGGGCCGAGTATTGCCCTGATGTTCGGCACGACCGAACAACCGGCGGCGACGGAGGATAACCGTATTGTGCCGGTGGAGCGCTACGGGTTGAAGTTGATGTCGATGGGATTTCTCACCGATGCCGATACGCCGGCCGTGCTGCGCGGGCCCATGGTGACGCGTTACACCCAGCAATTTCTGCGTCAGGTCGATTGGGGTGCGCTCGACTATTTGATTCTCGACCTTCCGCCGGGCACCGGTGACATCCAGCTCACGGTCGTGCAAACCGTGGCTCTGGCCGGTGCGATTGTCGTGACCACGCCGCAGGAAGTGGCATTGATCGACGCGCGCAAAGCGGTGGCCATGTTCGCCAAGACCAATGTGCGCGTGCTGGGCATCGTGGAGAACATGAGCCACTTTGTCTGTCCGAGCGACGCCGTGCGTTATGACATTTTTGGTTCGGGTGGCGGACGGCGCGAGGCCGACCGATTGGGGGTGCCGCTGCTTGGCGAGGTGCCGATCGATATGGCCACGCGCGAAGCCGGCGACACGGGCATGCCGGTCGTAGCGCGCGCGCAGGAAAGTGCGGTTGGCCGGGAATTCATGAAGATGGCCCGCGCTTTGCGCGCGGAGCTTGAAGGTGCATCAGCGGCTGGCGGCGATGCATGAGCCGGACTGGCATCTCTTTGATCTTCCGCCCCGAAAGACCGCTCCACCTTGACTCTTGGCTTGGTGGTGCGTAGTATCACCTCATGACTGCCGCCCATGACGAGGGTACCAGCCTCGTTCGCAACTCCATGCTGTATCGTGAGTTTATCGCCGAGCGGGAAGAGATTTTGCGTCACAAGTGGATCGAGAGCGAAAAGGTCGGCCATGACATCGGTTTCGAGAGGGCGCTGCTTGATTGGGTGATGCGCCACCGCGGTGGGTGGCGCGACAACCGGACGCCCCGGTCTCGACCGGCGACCGGAGTCAATTGAGGTTCCTTCACCGGGCCGGAGCAAAAAGCCCGGCCATTTTTCGTCGCGCAGAGTGAGCGCAAACTTCAAGGTCACGGGACGGGATCCCTCTTCGGGTGCCCGCCGAGGCACCCTGCAAACCCGGCGCGGACCGATCGAGACACCGGTCTTCATGCCGGTGGGCACGCAGGGCACGGTCAAAGCGGTCAGTCCGCGCGAATTGCACGAATTGCGCGCCCAGATCATCCTCGGCAACACCTACCATCTTTTTGTCAGGCCGGGTTTGGATGTCATCCGCAAGCTCGGCGGGTTGCACAAATTCATGGGTTGGGATGGTCCCATTCTCACGGATAGCGGGGGATTCCAGGTCTTCTCGCTGGCCAAGCTGCGCAAGATCACGCCGGAGGGCGTGCATTTCCAGAATCATCTCGATGGCACGCCGTGCTTTATCGGTCCAGAGACATCGATGGAGATCCAGCAGGTGCTGGGTTCGGATATCGTCATGGCCTTCGACGAATGTCCGCCTCATCCCTGCACGCACGAGGCTGCGGCTAAAAGTCTCGAGCTGACGCTCGCTTGGGAGCAACGGTGCCTCGATTGGTGGGCGCGGCAGAACGGCGAGGGCGAAAGGCCGTTGCTTTTTGGCATTGTGCAGGGCTCATCCTACGCCGATCTCCGCGCAAAGTCGGCGCGTGAGTTAGTCGCGATGGGATGGGACGGATACGCGGTGGGCGGGGTCAGCGTGGGCGAACCGGAACGCGAAATGATGCAGGCGGTGGAATCCGCCGTCCCGCATTTGCCGGAGGACCGTCCGCGCTACGCCATGGGCCTGGGTACCCCGCCGCAGCTGGTTGAAATGGTGGCGCGGGGGATCGACATGTTCGATTGTGTCTTGCCGACACGGGTGGCGCGCAACGGGACGGCATTCACGGCGGCAGGAACGCTCAACTTGAAAAACGCCTGCTTCACGCTTGACGCGGGGCCGATCGAAGACGGTTGCCAATGTTACGCTTGCGCGAACTTTTCCCGGGCTTACCTCCGGCACCTGGTCAAGGCGGAGGAAATTCTCGGGCTCCGGCTCATCACGCTGCACAACCTGCACTTTTACCTCAACCTGATGGCCGGGATGCGATCCGCCTTGGAGGCGGGGACTTTCGCGGATTTCCGTCGCGAATTCGTCGGCGGCTACCGGCCGCACAAGCAGGACTAACCTTTCAGCTCAGGGATCTTGCTGGTTGTCGCGCACGTAAGGGTAACGCGTTTCGAAAAGCAGTTCGGGCGGGAACTCGGAGTAACCGCTCCAGATCCATTGCACGTTGCTCTTGTAAGGCGGCGCGTAGGTTCCTTTGTAGGTCGGGACGGGAAAGAGGAAGGTGTCGTAGAGGCCGTAACCGAGCCGAGCAAAGACCCGCCCGACCCCGCGCACGATGCCATAGCTGAAAGCAGCCGAGTTGCCTTCGAAGTAGTTGACCGACATCATCGAAGTGGGCAATTCGGTGAGACCGTAGGCGATATTGCCCAAACCGCGGCCGAGCTTGCGGGTCGGACCCCATTCCGAGGAGGGGGGCTGCTGGATGTCGGCGCTGGCCAAGGAAATGGTCAGCAAGAGGCCGGCGACTGGAAGGAGGACTTTCATCGTTGGGTTTTTACCACTGGCGGAAGGCCCTTGGCAAGTCCCCGCGCTTAATCCCCCAATTCCACGCTCCAGCAACCGACATCGACGAAGTGGCGCCAGCTGTCGTGGACCGAGGACGAGTAGGTGAGGTGGATAAAGGGGCGCCAGCGGGGACGCTTCGGTTCCTTGAGCAGCTGCATCTTGGCTTCGTGGGGGAGGCGATTCCCTTTGCGCGTATTGCAGGGGATACAGGAACAGACCACGTTTTCCCACGAAGTTTCCCCCCCGCGCTGGCGCGGCATGACGTGGTCGAGGTTCAATTCCTGCCGGTCGAGGCTGCGGGCACAGTATTGGCAAGTGTGGTTGTCGCGCTCGTAAATGTTCTGTCGGGTGAATTTGACCTCTTTGCTCGGCAGGCGGTCGAAAAGGCGCAGGACGACAACGGTCGGAACGCGGATGTTGAAGCGGACGGAGTGGACCATTTCGTCCCCCGGTTCCCGCTGGGAGAAGTCGTACCAACTCGGAAAGTCGTGGGTCGAATAGTTGTCCTCCTCGTCGCGCCAGACAACATTGGCATGGTCTTGGTAGAGGAGCGTGAAGGCACGGCGGACGCTGCAGACATTGACGGCCTGCCACAATCGGTTGAGCACTAAGACGTGCCGGTCGAGCAGCGACTCCATGGGATGGGTGGTTCGCAAGGTTGACGAACAGGCGGAAAATAACCAAGGTCCCACCCTCTGTCAAACCGATGGCCGGGGGGTTCTGCGGGGCGTCATTGCTTTTTGGCGCCGGGAAACCTAAGATCGCAGCTCCGATGAATCTTGTGCGGTTATTCCTTTTTTGCGCTGTCTTCGCGGCGGGGACCACCGGTTTGGCCGTGGCGCAGGACGACCCGGCGCGCGAGTATTTCTCTGCCTATCAAGAATTCCAACGAGCCGAGCGTCTGGAGCGCGAGGGTCGCAACGACGATGCCATTGCCAAATTCCGGTTCGTCGCCACCCAATTAAGCCAGATCAAATCGCAGTCGCCAGACTGGCAGCCCATCGTCATCGACTTTCGCCTGGGCAAGACCAAGGAGGCGATTGTCCGTCTTGAGGGGTCGCTCGAATCGCCCACCCTGGGTCCGCCGCCCGATTTGCCGATGCTCGACGGTCCCGAGGATATTCTTCCGCCTTTGGAGTCGCCCCGCCGCCCCGGCGGCGCCGCCCCCCCGACCATCTCCATTTCGCCGGGTGATGAGGGTTCCACTGGTTCATCCACTCCCCCTCCCTCGGTCGCCGCCGTCGCCGCCGAAAGCGATGACGTCGTGCGCCTGCGCGAGCAATTGCGCGTCGAGCGGGGTCGCACCGCGGATCTGGAAAAAAGTTTGCAGCAGGGCGAGGCGGACCTTTCTGCGGCGGGCATGGAATTGGAAAAGACCAAGGTGCTTGTCGTGGACCTGACGACCAAGTTGCGCCAAGTCGAGGAGTCGGGCGCCGCCTCGGCCGAGATTTCGGCGTCAGCCAAGGAAGAAATCGACAAGCTCAGTGCCGCGGTCCGGGATTTGGAGGCCGCGGTCACGGCGGCCAACAGCGAGAAAGATGAACTCAGCGGCCGCATCGCCGAAAGCGCCAAGCAAGTCGAGGAACTGGCCGCGCGGGCCGGGCAAGCCGAGGCGCGCAGCAAGGAACTGGAGGCCGAGCGTGACACCCTGGCTGCCTCTCGCGACCAAGCGGTCAAGGATGCCGAGGCAGCCAAAGCCGAAACGCAGACGCTCACCGTCCGTGTGACCGAACTCGAGGAGGAGCGCATGCAACTCGTCGCGGCCCGTGACGAGGCCCGGAAAGAGGCGGCTGAAGCCAAGACCGCCTTGGAAAAGTCGGCGGACCTGATCGAAGCCAATCGCCAACTCGAGGGCAAGTTGGCCGAAGCCGCAATGCAGGTCGAGGGCATGGCGAGCGATGCCAAGGAAAAGGAACAGGTGATTGCCGGCCTCCAGTCCAGTCTGGATAGCGTGCGCGAGGAACTTGCCGATGCGCAAAGCAAGCTGCGCGATGACCGGGAGCGTTTCGACAAGCTGCAACTGGTCAACGATCAACTGCTCAAGGAGTATGACGAGGTCACCGGGGCGCTGGCCGCGGTGCAACTCGGCGATGTCACCGCGGTCGAGGCCAAGCTCATCCAGCAGGAGAACGAGGTCTTGCGTGGTATCATCATGCGGCAAATCAAGGAACAGGCGCGCCGGGAACAAGCTTACCGTCTGGCGCAGGAAGAGATGGACCGTCTGGAAATCAAGTCCGACACCCTGAACGACAAAATTATCCAGCTGGCCAAACCGACGCTCGAATTGTCGAAGGCCGAGCAGGAAATGCTCAAAAGCCCCGTGGTCACGGTGCTCCATGCCAGCAATGACACGGTCACTGCCCAGGTCGAGATCTTCAAGCCGAAGGTCGAAGACTTGGCGGCCGCACCGGGCGAGGAGGGGCCGGAGGACGCACCGCAGATTGCAGCGGAGGTTGTCGCCGAAGACGCGCCGCAGGTCGAAGTAGAGGTCGTCGCCGAGGCCGGCGCCACCCCGGTGGCCGGGGTCGAGAGCGAAGCGGTGGCCGCGGACACGCCGCCCGTCGAGACGGAGGGAGATGCCGAGGAGGAAGCGCAACCGTCCGCTTCGCCGGATGAAGCCGGGGCCTCTCCACCGGAAGCGGATATCCCCCCCGAGGTACTCGCGCTGATTGCCGAGGCGCGCGATCAATTCGTCCGTGGCAATTTTTCCGCCGCGGAAAAGCTCTACCAGCAATTTGTCGAACTACAGCCCAACAGCGTGGTTGCGCTGGCCAACCTCGGTGTCACCCAATTCCGGCAAGGCAAGCTGACCGCGGCGCAGTTGGCCCTCGAAAAAGCGATTGCGGCCGATCCCAACGACGCGTTCACCCTCACCACCTTGGGCGCGGTGATGATCGAGCAAAACCGCATTGAAGATTCACTCGCTTACCTCGAGCGCGCGAGCGAGGTCGTCCCTGATGATCCGGTCACGCTCAATTATCTGGGGGTTGCCGCCAGTCAACTCGGCCAGTTCGGCAAGGCTGAACAATCCCTGCGTCGGGCTATCACGGTGAATCCCGAATACGCCGAAGCACATTTCAACCTGGCGGTGATCTACGCCACCGCCAAGCCGCCTTCCCTCGCGCTGGCCAAGCGCCACTACGAGAAAGCCCTTGAGCTTGGTTCCGGCCCGGATGCCCGACTCGACTCGTTGCTCCGGGATAATTCGGGAAGTTGATGGTGCGGCCGGCGGCCCGTGCCGTCGGCACCGCTGCGGTGACAAAGCGTGGTGAGGGAGTCCGACCCTCGCAGCGGATGGCAGCGGGCGGTTGTTGGCTCCAAGAATCGCAACTGTGACCGTGCGCGCCGCGGCCAAGCGGCACGCACGGTCGGGGTTTGGGTTGCGCCAAGAAGGGGATTCAGGAGACTGGAACTTCGATCGCCTTGGTCTGGATCTCCGGGGCTTTGGGTAGATGGACGTGCAAGGTGCCGTCTTTGAAGTCGGCTTTGACTTTGTCCGTCTTCGCCCCTTCGGGTAAGAGAAAGGAGCGTTCAAAGCTGCCGTAGGAGCGCTCGATGCGGTGGTAACGGCGGCCTTTCTCCTCTTTTTCGAATTTGCGTTCGCCAGTGATGCGGATGGTTCCGTCCTCCACGGTGACGTGAACGTCTTCTTTTTTCACTTCGGGCAGATCGGCCTTGATCGTGAATTCTTTGTCGTCCTCGGACACGTCGACCAAGGGGCTCCACTCGGAGGCGGTGATCGTCTCGTCGCCGACCCATGGAACGAGGGAGCGGCCGAAGAGGCGGTCCATGCGGTTGCGCACGGTGTCCATTTCGCGGACGGGATTCCAGGTAGTTAGTATGCTCATGATGTTGGTTTTCCTATTGCGGTGATGAAAGTGCCGCGCACGGTATCCACCGCCGATGCCATGCCCGGGTCCGGTTTGCATGTTGATGAGCAGCATCCCGGCATGGGGGAAGTGAAGCGCAGGTGGCGCGGCTTGCCCATGGGGTCTACGGCCCATGGGAGGGAAGCCGGAAGCGAAGCGAAACCGGCGACCGATGAAGAGATTGGGGAAAGATGACGGCCGTGCTCGGCGGGCCAGTTGCTGCGCGGGAGGGTTCCGGTCCTGGCGGATGCGCGCTTTGTGCCAAGCTCATCCTCCTCCCGTCCATGACGGGGAAGTCTCTTTATTCCCGTGCGTAGCGGCCGACGAGTTCGGCTTGGGCCAGGACGTGGCCCTTGATCGCATCGTCGAGGGTCGGCCGGCCGGTCGCAGTGGGGAGATCAAGTTTGGTATCGAGAGCGTAAAGACGGAAGTAATAGCGGTGCGTGCCGCTGGGGGGACTGGGGCCGACATACCTGGCCGTGCCGGCATCGTTGTGGCCGACCACCGCACCGCGCGGTATGGAATCTTCTGGGATGCTCTTGGTTTCCGGTTTGATGTTCCATACCAACCAATGATTCCAGCGGCCCATCGGGACGTCCGGGTCGTCGACGATCAGCGCGAGGCTTTTGGCCGCGCTCGGCACGCCGCTGATGGCCAGCGAGGGATTGACGTTTTTGCCGTCTGCCGTGAAGCGGGCAGGAATTGGCCGCGTGGCGTGGAAGGATTTTGTGGTGATCTTCATTTGATGGATGACCATGTCCTTGGTGAATGGTCGGTGCCATGGGGAATTGCCTCCAGTAAGGAAAGAGGACCCTCCGCGAGGGCGCTGTACCGAGGAAGCCGATACTTTCGGATGCGCCTTTCCGCAGTCTGAGTGTGCCGGTGATACTTTTAAGAATTTGGCAGATTATTGTCTCGCTTCCCCGGAGGTGAGCTGTGCCTAAGCCGGAACGATGCATTTGAACCACAGCCGGAACGGAGTGAAGACGGCCCTTGGCAAATTACACCGATTTCACAGCGGAGGCTCGGCGACACGGCCCCAAGGCAAATGGTTTCCAGAGGAATGACGATCGATGACCGGCCTCTGGGGCCACTCACCAAATGGTGAGATGTCTGCCCGTAAACCCTCTGTCTCACATCCCTCTGTGATCAGTGCCATCTGTGCTATCCGTGGTTAAACTCTTCTGCATGGGTACGGCTAAGAGGTCATTGGTCCGATGCGGCGAATTGCTATTGATGGCCGAAGAGGAGTTCCATTAGGTTGAACTTATGGTCCGCGCTTCACATCTTCTTCTGCTTCTCGCCACGCTCTTGCTTGCCGGCGGCTGCCAGAGCAACCAGGAATCACCGGATGTTGCCGTGCCGCTGACGGTGGAGTCGGTTGCCCCTCTCTATGCAGATTACGCCATGGATGCAGCGGATACCGACGGCAACGACGCCATCACTGTCGCTGAGTGGACCACGGCCGGAGGCACCCAGCGGAGTTTTGCGCGGGTGGATCAAAACCGGAACGGCGTGATCCAACGCCGTGAATTGATTCGCTTTGGTTCGAACCCGCGGTTTTTGGACTTCACCCGGCGCCGCATGGATCTGAACAGGGACAATCGGCTGACCCGCAGGGAATTCCTTTCGCCTTTTGGCGTCAGCCGGCTGACCCGACGGGATTACCATTCGCCCTTTGGCATCCGCTTGCTAACGCTCGATTTTTAACGGGCCATCAAGTCGAGGCCTCGGCCGCCCTTTAGGCTGCGCCTGTGTATGCGATCGGTCTGCTGGGGTTGGCCCTGAGTGTCTGGGCGATTTCTAGTCGGGCGGCCGGGAAACTTTTGTCGTGATTGACATTTGCCTTGCGCGGGCAGGCAGGGGGAGCATGGTGGAATCGTTGTTCTCTTTTCAGGTTCCACGGCCGTGGATTTGTTTATAGCAACGCGGCGGTTTCGCCGGTCTCACCCACGGCCTCAAGCACAAAGAACCATGAAAAGATCCCATCTCGTGGCGGCGCTTTTGGCCGCATTTACTCTCAGCATCCAACCCTCCGCGCAGGCCGACACGTTCGGCGGCGGGACCACCAATGAGTTCACGGTCGACTTTGTCAGCATCAGCCAGACCAACAACTTGGCCGACACGACTGGTTACGGTGCGGTGCCCTATAACTACCGCGCGGGCACGTATGAAATTTCCCAATTGCAAATTACCAAAGCCACGCAAATAGGGATGGCTAATGTGAGTGCAGGGGCGTGGACGGGAAGTCAACCGGCGGCCAACATCAGTTGGTACGAGGCAGCGGCCTTCGTCAATTTTCTTAACACGAGCTCGGGGAAGACGGCGGCCTATATTCTATCATGGAGCGGCACAGCTTGGAGCATGACGCTTCAGAGCTCAAACGCCTGGACGCTGGGAGGGACCAATCTCTACCGCAACAAGGAAGCCTTTTATTTTCTGCCCAGCGAGAACGAGTGGTATAAGGCCGCTTATTACAACGCGGCTGGGACAAACTACTTTCCCTATCCCACGGCGAGCACCAAGGCACCGACGGCCGTGGCCAGCGGGACCAATGCGCGCAGTGCGGTCTACAATTTGGCTGCCTCGGTGCCGGCCATAGTGGACATCGCTGGAGGCTTGAGCCCGTATGGCGCGATGGGCCAAGGCGGCAATGTGTTTGAGATGATGGAGAGTGCCTTTGCTCGCACAAACAGTTCTCCGTCCGAGGATCGCGCGTTCCGCGGTGGCTTCTGGAGCAGTTCCGAGTTCAACTTGCGCTCCTCGGTCCGGGACGGCGGCGGCCCGACGCTCGAGGACAGCGTCATCGGTTTTCGTGTCGCGAGTGTCCCTGAACCCTCGACCTACGCCTTGCTTCTCATGACCGCCGCCGGAGTCCTGTGGATGACGAGGAGCCAGCGGTAGAGCAACAGGTCGACCGGCAGGGACAAGCGGGAGATCTCGGCAACTGGGGATTGGTATTGCTGGACAGGCCGAGAACCGCGGAGTTTGCTTACCTCGCTCCATGATTAAATCACAAACTCTGATGCCTTTTGTCGCGGGGTTGTTTGCCGCGTTCCTCTCTATGTCCAATCTACAGGCCCAGCCGCTGGTTACGATCGACACGGTAGCAGTCGGTGATCCGGGCAATGCGGCCGACACCACCGGGTATGGCGCGGTGGCTGACGTATTTGCCATCGGCAAATACGAGGTGACCATTGGGCAATACACTTCGTTTCTCAATGCCGCGGCCGCGACGGACACCTACTCGCTCTACAACCCGAGCATGGGAAGTAACCTTAACGTGGCAGGCATTTCACGGGTGGGCTCCGATGGCTCATACACCTACAGCGTGATCAGCAACAGTTTCGGTTATAGCGGCAATCGCCCGATCACCTATGTGAGCTGGTTTGACGGGGCGCGGTTCGCCAACTGGATGAACAATGGTGCGACCAATGGCGCGAGCACGGAGACTGGGGCTTATACGCTGGATGGAGCGATGAGCGGGATTATCACCGTGAATCCCGGGGCGACATGGTCTCTGCCGAGCGAGGACCAGTGGTATAAGGCCGCCTACTACAAAGGCGGCGGGACGAATGCTGGGTATTGGGATTATCCTACGCAGAGCGACACCGCACCCGGCAACATCGTCGGCGGGGCGACCAATCAGGCCAACTACAACAACGGAGTTTATTCCGTGACGCAGTCAAACACTCTCGACAGCACGCTAAACTATTTGACTGATGCCGGCTCGTTCAGCGGCAGCGCCGGTGCTTACGACACCTTTGATCAAGGTGGCAACGTCTCGGAATGGAATGATGCAGTGATCGATTCCTCCCGGGGTGTTCGCGGGAGCGCTTGGTACTATCTAGAGGACTTCCTGCAGTCTTCCAGCCGCGGCGTTAACAGCCCCACGAACGAGAGCAGTCGCGTGGGATTCCGTGTTGCCTCCGTTCCCGAACCGTCGACTTATGCCCTCCTCCTCATGTCCGCCGCCGGCACGCTGTGGTTTGCGAGGCGCAGGCCTTAGAGCAACAGGTTAACCGGCAGCGACAAGCGGGAGATCTCTGGAATCGGGGATTGGTTTAGGGTCGCCAACTTTGTGTCGCTACCACAAAGTGCGATTATGCATCGTTCGTTTCTCCTAATCGTCGCGGTATTGTTTGTTGCGCTCACCCTCGGTAACCAAGCCTTCGCGCAGGCCGCGTCCAATTTTGCTTACTTCCTCGATAACATAAACGACAGCACTGTGAACTCCACACCGGCAGGGTATGCAGTGATCGGGGAAGCTGGCGCTACCGATCGCGCGAATTGGACTGCAGGCGGGCGTATCGTCGGATTGTCTGCGGCTTTGAATCCCAGCCTCTGGTCCACGATTAGCTCAAATTTTTCTTCGAGCACTCCCGTAGTAGATAAGCAACAACTGGCTCAAAATATCATCACTAGTGCCTTGCAAAGTCCCGGCGAGTTTCCTCTTTCCTCTGAAAGGATTCCGACGGCAAGCAACGGTTACGTTATCTGGGCCCAGGATTTTGAAAAAGACACTTCATCACCGGACGAGCTCTATGCGGGTGTAACGGCTGTGCTTTGGGCGGGTCGACAATTACTCGGCACGGACTTCAAAATTATCCCGGTCCCTGCGAGCTACTTGTTCAAAACCCTTGGCGGCTACAATTCAGGCAACATTGTTAATGGAGTCGGTTCGACGCCTTACCTTGCTTCCCTGGGGCTCTCCGCGCCGCCGACGACCAATCCGCAGGCAGATTCGGGTGGCGAGTGGAATTTTCTGTCATTCCTTTACGCGAACCATCTGATCGACGGCTTTCTTGGCCAGCAGTATGCGATCAATAATTCGGATGCGCTCCCCGGCAGTGTTTCAGGCGATACAATACATTTTTACGAGGACATGCCTTACGCGATCCTCTCCGCTCACGACAATCCACCCCAACTTACCAGTACCTCACCCGGCGGCCCACCTTGGGCGAGCCACTACTACGGGGACATGCCGTTTCAAGCTGGTGTCTATTGGTCTGGTCATGTGGATTCGTCCTTCATTCCATCTTCCGTTCTAACGCCGACAGAATCGGCGCTCACCGAACTAGCCGTTCCCGAACCCTCGACCTACGCCTTGCTTCTCATGACCGCCGCCGGAGCCCTGTGGATGACGAGGAGACGGCGGTAGGGTTGGCGGGTGAGAGGGGCATTTGGTTAGTGCGCCTTAGCGAGAAGACAGATCGATCTCCAGCGCCACCGATTTGCGGCTGGAAGTTCGGGTTTTCTCGCAACCACTCCAACGCCAGTTCCTCTTCGGTCGCCACTGGCTCCGGTGTTGAGGTTGGAGCCGATGTCTGCTCGTCTTCAGCCGCCACGATTGCTGCCCTTGGTTCGGCGATGGTCGGCTCGGTGATCTCCTCCGATAAGGTCAGTGCGAAGCCCGAGCGAGATGACGTCGGCACGTCCTCCATCGTCATCACCGGAGCGGTCGGCCAGTGCGCGGTTGGAACGACGAGATCCCTCACGGCACCAGCGCGCGCAGATCCACCACGCCGAGTCGACCGTCGGTGCGCCACAAATCGCCGCCGCCGTTGTGCCCTTCGAGGTGCGGATGGAAGTCAGCGATGAAATATTCCCGCGCCGCCCATCCCGCTTGCTCCAACCCGCGCATGATCAGACCGCGCTCGGCATCGATATCCGGACCGATGTGATGCGTGACCTCGCCGGTCGTATAGCTCAGACCGACCCGCTCGTCGAAGGAAGCCGAACCGAACCAGACCACTTTGCCTTGGTGCAAACGGTCCCATTTCCAGAAACGCACGTGATGGCGCCGGCGCGGACTGTTCCCTACCGGCAACTCGAAGGCGAGGTCCTCCTTGCGTCCAAACAAATACAAATTGCTTACCGGCGCCCGGCCGTCCGGACGCTGCACGACCGCGTCCACCACAATGCGCACGCTCGTGGCAAAGGTAATCGGAGCCGCCGGATACCACCCCGCCGCTGTCATGGCGCGCGCCACCTGTTCCTCCACTCCGAGCAGCGCGATATTCACCGGATCACCCGGATGGCCGTCTGGGGTTTCGGTCAGACGCGGCCCGGTCAAGAGAGCATCCTCCCCGCGTTCGATCTGATGCCAGACCAACGGCGCGAGCAAATAGGCCAGCCCGGCCCAGACGAGCAATCCGAGCAAGATCCAGTGCCAGTAGCGGCGCAATGTGGATTTGGTGCGCATGGAGGCAATACTAACCCTCTGCGCAAGCCAGATTAGAAGCAGCCGCTCCCGCTCCTCTTGTAGCGGCGCTCTATGAGCGTCGGTCCACCTACACACTCCTCGCCATGTCCGCCGCCGGTGCGCTGTGGTGGGCACGGAGACAGCGGTAGGTTGGCGGGAAGAGTGTCATAGCTATTCTTTGGATTCCACGATCAAGGAACCGGTGAAGAGTATTGAGGTGCAACGAGTTATGAACCACCTCGCCCCTGTCTGCCTGGCTGAGAGGTTAGCCGGCGGATTGCTTTGGGAGGTCGGTGATGTTGGCTAAGCGCTCGCAGAAGCCGATGCGCTGGTCGGTGTCGGCTTGGTGATCCACCGCAGGCTTTGTTGACTTCGTTTCCTTCTGTTTACAATCTGTCAGCTCTCGCCGGCGTGGTGGAATGGCAGACACATCGGACTTAAAATCCGAAGGGGTGAAAACCCCGTGTGGGTTCGAGTCCCGCCGCCGGCAGGTTTTTCCGGCACGAAAAAACCCGCGGAGTCGGCCGCGGGTTTTCGTGAAGTGAGACCGGGTCAAGCGACGTGTTGCGCTTTGTTTTGGCAGGACGAGTTGATCGGGACCTCGACCGGGGCTTCGCTGCGTTGGATGCGGTCGTTGGCCACCAGCCAGTTTTCCAGGTCTTCGCCGCTGATGTCGGGGAGCATCTGACCGTCGACCACGAGGCAAGGGGACAATCTTTGTCCGCTCCGCTGTTCCATCTCGGCGCGGAATTCGGGGTTCTTAAGGATGTCCTTCTCTTCGTAAGGCAGGCCGTATTTGGCCAGGATGGCGCGGACGCCGTTGCTCCAGCCGCAGCTGGTCT
>CAIZMQ010000124.1 GCA_903934135.1 uncultured Verrucomicrobiota bacterium | reverse complement strand
TCGCCGCGCACGCGGCCGCGGATGATGCCGAGGAAAACTTCTTCGCCGCGGAAGGTGATGCGTTTTTCGTGGAAGGTGTCGACGGATTCCACTTGCGGGTGGTTTTCCAGCCAGGCGATCACTTCATCCGGGATGGTTGCTTGGAAGCCGGTGACTTCGTTGGCGGCGAGGGTGACGAAGAGGTCGGCTTGGATGGTGCGGTTGATCCACGTGTCCACGCTGGCGCGGAAGGAATAGATCATGACGGAAATACCGACGGTCATGGCAATGGCGGCCATGAGGGCCGCGGTGGTGAGCGCGTTGCGGTGCATGGCGCGGACAAGGTTGCGCACGGCGATGCGCCAGGCGGTGCCGCGGGTCAGGCGCACTGCGAGCGGGGTGAGGATGTGTCCAGTGGCGGAGGTGGTGGCGGGAACGAGGAAGGCAAAGCCGATGATGACGAGAAACGCGGCGGCGAAGCCGAGCAGTGCCGGTCCGGTCTGCAGCGCGAGCCATGAAGCGGCGATGGCGCCGGCGAGGCAGAGGATCCCGTAGGTGAGCCAACGTCGCGGCACCGTGGCGTAATGCTCCATCGCGGTGCCGAGGTGGAGGGCGCGGGTGACTTGCACTTCGGTCGCTTCGCCGGAGGGGATCCACGCGGCGGTGAGGACGGAGACGAGGCCGGCCGCCGCGGCGGCGGCGATTTGCCATGGGGTGACGGCGAGGTTTTCGATGCTGACGAGGACGTAGAGCGAGGAGATGGTTTCGCCGACCGCGCCGACGAGGAATCCGGCCAACGGGAAGGCGGCCAGAATGCCGAGGGCGATGCCGGGCAGGCCGAAGACAAGGGCTTCGCCGAGGAAGAGGGCGCGGATTTCGCGGCGCGAGGTGCCGATGGCGCGGAGGATGCCGATCTCGCGGCGGGCGCGCACGACCGAGGCGGACACCGTGTTGTAGATGAGGAACATCCCGACGAGGAGCGAGACGAGGCTGAGGGCGGTGAGGTTGAGTTGGAAACTGGCCAGCATTTTGCCGATCTGTTCGCTGCGCTGTTGCGGGGCGGCAACGATCACATCGGCGGGCACGAGGGCGCGTGCGGCGGTTGCCACGGCGTCAGGGTCGGCGTCTTTGGCGAGGAGGATCTGGACCGAATCGAGTTTGCCGACTTTGCCGAGCAATTCCTGCGCCCAGCCGATGTCCATCGAGGCGGAGCGGATGTCCGCGAGCGCGGCGGGGTCGTCGGGTTGGAGGACGAAACGGACCCGGAGGCCGGCGGGGCGTCCTTGCGCGTTGACGCGGAGGACGTCGCCTTGTTTGAGTCCGAGCTTTTGCGCGAACTCGCGGGTCAGCGCGATGGCGTCGCGCTCGTGCAGCCAGGCTTCGACGTCGACGGGTGCACCGTCGGGCCAAACCATGCGGAAGGTTTCGAAGGGCGGGTTGGTGAAGGGATCGACGCCGAGCAGGCGGAGGTATTCGCCGGGATGATCGGGCAGGGTAAGGATTCCTTGCACGACAGGTGTGCCCGCGGCCACCCCGGGAATGGCGGCCAGGGTGGGGAAGAGGGTTTCGTCGAGCGGACCGCGGACTTCGAGGTTTGCTTTGCCGGCCAGAAGTTCGACGCCGGCCCGGAACGAGCGGTTGGCGCTGTGGTTGGCGATCATGATGGCGAGGAAAACGCATACCCCGAGGGCGATGCTCACCATATTCATCGCGGCCAGCAGCTTGTGGCGCCGGGCGTGGCGCAGGACTTGGCGCAGCAGGATGGACGGCCAGTGACGGGTCATGTCTCGGAGCCGGGCCCCGCGACGGCGGCCTCTTGCAAGGCGCGCTGGAGGGCCTGCACCTCCCCTTCCCCTGAGATTTTGGCGCTGTTTTCCGCCCGGCTGAGATAGAACGTATCCATCGCGACTTCTTTCTCCGTAGTAATGCGCGCCAGCTCGAGGTTCAGTTCCTGCCGGTCAAGCACGGCGAATAGATCGTAGAGCAGCCCCATGCGGTCCGGGGTCTCGAGATCGACAATAGTGAAGGCCGGGTGACTGCGGTTGTCGATCGTGATGCGGGTGGGAAGGTCCGCTTCTTGCGACATGCGGTAACCCGTGCGGGCGCGCGCTTTGGCGATGTGCGGGGCGAAATCGAACTCCGGATCTTGCAGTGATTCGTCGAGGAGACGTTCGAAAAGGCGGTGGTCTTTCTCGTTGGCGACCGGTTGGTGCTTGGCGTCACAGACCCGGAAGACATCGAGGACGAGATTGTCGGTGCGGGTGTGGATGTCGGCGCTGAGGATGTTGACCCGCGCGGCGAGAAAGGCGCCGCAAATGCGGACGATGAGTCCGGGGTGGTCCCACCCACAGAGCAGGACCTCGCTGTGGCCCTGTTCGGGATGGTGCATCCATTTGACCACGGGGCAAACTCCGCTGGCTCCTTCCTTGCTTTGGGCTCCGAAGAATTGGCGGAAGAGACGGACGTGTCCGGCAATTTCCGAGGCGGTGAAAGTGCGGAAATAACGCTCCGGCATGTTGGCAAAGTGCGCGGCGGCTTCGTCGCTGTAGTCGGACGCCAACTTGCGGAGGACTTCGTTCTTCAGCTCTTCGAAATCGACGCGGCGTTTTTCGAAAAAAGCCGGGCCATCCTGGAGGTAAGCTTTGGTCGAGCGGTAAAGGTGCCAGACGAGGCCCTCTTTCCAATCCGACCAACTGGTGTCACTCGTACCTTGTCCGTCGGCCAAGGTGATGAGCATGAGCGCGTCGAGGTCGTCGACCGGTTGCACCAGTTCCGCGAAATGCGAGACGGTGGCGGGGTCATCGAGGTTGCGGGACTGTGCGGTTTTGGAAAGGAGGCCGTGGTTGTCGACCAGCATGATGAGCGCGCGGCGCTGCTCGGAGGACAACTGCAGGCGTTTGGCCACGCGGGTGGCCATCATGGCGCTGGCTTCTTCATGGTGGCGGCGGTGTTCGGCCTTGCCCGTGTCGTGCATCAAGAGCGCGAGGTAAAGCGTGGCCGGATCGTCGTTTTCGAGGAACAGATCGCGGTAGCCGGAGAGTTTCGGATCCTCGCTGGTGATCAGGTTGTCCAGTTTGTCGATGCAGACCAAAGTGTGCTCGTCGGCCGTGTAACGGTGGAAAAATTCATGCTGCACCAAGCACGTGAGACGTCCGAACTCGGGCAGATAGCGTCCGAGAAAATCGGTCTCGTGCATGAGACGCAGGATGCGTCCGACCTGACCCTTGCGGGAGAGGATGGAAAGGAACACCTCGCGCGCGGCGCGCGAGTATTGGAAGGTGCGGTCGACCAAACCGAGTCGTTTGCGCACCAGGCCGAGCATTTCTTGCGAGAGGTCGAGTCCGCGCACCTGAGCGTGTTGGAAGAGACGCATCAATCGCTGCGGATCTTGGGTGAAAATACTGGCCGAGTCGGGGTGGAGCATGCCGTCCTTGGCGTAAAAGCCGTCGAAGCGTTCCGTCCGTTCGGCCGGTGGCGCAAAGAGACCGAGCAGACCGGCGGTGCGGGAGGGCTTCAACTCGGGCACCATGCGGTGCACGGCGGCGGTTGTGATGCGGTTGATGTTGCGCGTGTGTTGGTAATAGTCGCGCATGAAGGCCTCCACGCGGGCCAGCATGTGCTTTGGTGGATATTCCAGCCGCGTGGCGACCTGCCCCTGGAGGTAAAGGGTGAGCGAATCGATCGGGCGCTTGTTGACGAAATGCATCTCGGTGCGGACGCGGAGCAGGAAGTCGTAGGCCTTTTCGAGGAACCGGCGTTCGCTTTCGGTCAGGATTTTTTTCTCCACCAGTTTGGCCGTCGTCATGGCGTGCGCATGGAAGTATCCGTTCCAGAGGAGATTTTGGTAATCGCGCAGGCCGCCGGCCCCGTGTTTCACGTTGGGTTCCTGCACGGACACGATGCGCCCGTATTGCTCGTGCAGTTCCTTTTGGTTGACCAGTCGCCAGGCGATGTAGGCGTCCTCCTTGCCCTTGACGCATTTGCTTTCGAATTCCCCGCGGAAGCGGTCGACAAGTTCGCGGTCCCCGGCCAGCCAGCGCGATTCGAGCATGGAGGTCTTGGTCTGCAGATCGGAGTTGGCCTGCGAAATCGCTTCACGCACGGAGCGCACGGAGTGCCCTACCTTGAAACCGGTATCCCAGAGCAGGCGGAGGATTTCCTGCACGGTGGCGGTTTCCCTCGCGTCCGGTTTGTTCCCGGCGTGGAGGAACATGATGTCGACATCGCTGAAAGGATTCATCTCCCGGCGTCCGTATCCGCCGAAGGCGATGACGGCCAAACCTTCGGGCTTCGGTTTTCCGAAATGCGCGGTGCAGACCTGCGCGAAAATGCGGCGGAAGAGAATGTCGACCAAGTCGCTGCGTTGCCGCACGACTTCGCGGCCGCCGGCCCCGGCCGAAATGCGCAGGCGCAGGCGGTGCTCCTCCAGCCGGCGGAAACGCCGGTAAGGCTCGAGGCATTCGGGGGCGGATTTTCCCCGGGTCTGCTTGTCGAGATCCTCGGAGGCGCGGACGAGGACTTTTTCGGGATCGTAACTCATGAGCCGCAGGGGCCTTTTCTTAGCGGTCTCCGGCCGCACGGAGAATGACAATCTCGACGCGGCGGTTGAGTTGTTGCTCCTCGACACTGCCGGTGGTCGGCGCGAGCGGGCGCGTGCTGCCCAGTCCGCGTGTGTCGATGACGGCAGGATCGATCTTCATGCGGTCCGCCAGCCATTGTTCGACCGATTCCGCGCGGGCGCGGCTCAACCGCGCGTTGTAATCGGCCCCGCCGAAGGAATCGGTATGCCCCTCGATACGGAATCGGGCGTCCGGATTGCGCCGGATGAGTTCACCGAGCTTTTCCAAACTGGTGATGGCCTCGGGCCGGAGAAATGACTCGTCGTAGCCGAAGAGAACGTCGGACGGCATGAAGATGGGGCCGGCGGCGGTGGTCAGCCCGCCGGTCTGCGCCAGCAGGTCATCAAGGTCACTGTAACCGGCAGGAACCGAATCGGCGCCTTCGCTTCCGGCGCGTCCGGCCACGGCTGCCAATTCGACGGCGGGTTGAGCGGCGGAGGTGGGCACGTCGGCGAGGAGGGCCTCGCGCATTGAGGCGAGGTCCTCTTCGAGCGCGGCCGCGGTTGCCGAGGCCAGACGGTTGGCCGCCTCGCTGGCGGCTAGTCCGATTTGCGGGGCGGGTTCCTCTTTGATTCCGAGCTGGCCCGGCTTGGCGGGGGAGGCACGGACTTCCGCTTTCTCAGCCGAGATATCCTCGGCAGGAAGATCGACGGGTGCGGGGGAGATTTTGCGGACCGCTTCATCTTCGGGCTCCGGGGTATCGTCGAGGAGGCGGGAGTCGATCTCGACGCGTTCGACCTTGAAGGCGCGCGGCACCATCTGGTCGTAGTAAGAATCGCTGAAGGTGTTGACCGCGTGCGACCGGGCCCACCAGATGAAACCGAGGTGTGCGGCGACGGAAAGGAAAAGCGCGAGGAGAACCCAGCGGCCCCATGACTCTTTCCGGAGGGGCTCATCCTCCAGTTCGTCGAGCAGCGAAGAGTGGTCCATCGACCCCGAAGATGAAGTTGCCCGGCCTCCGATGCAAACCTGCAGGCGCCAAAGATCTTGACCGTAGGGCTCTCTGTTCTACGTTCGCCCCTCCGGTTTATGCCTGAAAAAACCCTTAGAATTGGTCTGCCCTCCGGTAGCCTGATGGATCAGACCTTGTCCCTCTTCGCCAAGGCGGGCTTCACCGTGTCCGGAGCCGACCGTTCCTACCGGCCCTCGGTCGACGATCCCGAGTTGGTTGTTCGCCTTTTGCGCGCCCAGGAAATCAGCCGTTATGTCGAACAGGGGTTTCTCGACTGCGGCATCACCGGACGCGACTGGGTCGCCGAAAATGCGTCCGACGTCGCCTCGCTCTGCGATTTGCCTTACAGCAAAGTCTCCTCTGCTCCGACCCGCTGGGTCGTGGTTGTTCCGGAAGATTCGCCGGTGCGTTCCGTCGAGGATCTGGCCGGTAAGCGGGTGGCGACCGAGGCGGTCGGACTGACCAAAGAATTTTTCCGTCGCCGCGGGGTGAGTGCCGAAGTGGAATTCAGCTGGGGAGCGACCGAGGTGAAGGTGCCCGATCTGGTCGATGCCATCGTGGATATTACCGAGACCGGTTCCTCGCTGCGGGCCAACAACCTGCGCATCGTCGAGACCATCATGGAATCGTATCCCGTCTTCATCGCCAACCGTGAGGCTTACTCCGCCGAATGGAAGCGGGGCAAGATGGACCGTATCATCCTGCTCCTGCAGGGTGCCCTGGCCGCCCGTGACAAGGTCGGGCTGAAAATGAACCTTCCGCAGGCCCGTTTGGAGAATTTGCTTGAGGAGTTGCCCGCTCTCCGGAATCCTACCGTTTCGCCTCTGGCGCATGATGGCTGGGTCGCCGTCGAGACAGTCATCGATGAGAAGGTTGTCCGCGAGATCATCCCGCAACTCAAAGCGCTCGGGGCCGAGGGGATTATAGAATATCCCCTCAACAAGTTGGTTTATTAACGCATTACATGGGATCTATCAAAAAGAGGCGGAAGGCGAAAATCGCCAAGCACAAGCGCCGCAAGCGCATGAAGCTTAACCGTCACAAGAAGCGTTTGCGCTACAAGAGCTAAAGGCTATCTTTGGCCCCATGTTCGCGCGTTTCCGGTTGCGTCCCGTCGCTGCCTGGTCGCTCTATGCCCTCGCCCTCAGCCTGGGCCCGTACGCCCTGTCCGCGCTGACCATCGATGCTGGAGGGGGCGAATCTTCTTTAAAAGCCCGTCCCGCGGTTCTGGAGGAGTCGGCGGATCGCCGCGCCGAATCCATGGCCCGCGTGGCGACGGGGATGATCGTGGCCGAGAACGATCCGGACGAGTCGTTCCGCAACTACCGTCGAGCCCTGGACCTGGATCCGTCCAACGTCTCCTTGTCCCAGGAAATCGCCCGTGTGCACTTGCAGCGCGAAGAGGTTCCCGAGGCTCTTGCCGTCCTGAAGGACGCACTCAAGCTCAACCCCAAGTCGGCATCGCTCGCCTTGCGCATTGCCGGCATTTACGTCGTCAGTCTTCGCAAATTCGAGCCGGCCGAGCGCTATGCGCGCCAAGCCTTGGAAGCGGATCCCGGTGGCATCGAGCCCTACCAGATGCTTTACAGCATTTATCGCGCGGACGGGCGGCCCGCGGAAGCAGCTTCCTTGCTCCAAGAAGCCGCCCGGCGCGGTGGCAACAAGAACGAAAACGCCGCCTTCTGGGCCGGTCTCGGCGATCTGTCGGTCCGCCAGTTGGTGATGGATGGCCACCTACGAGATGCCAGCAAAGCATCGGTGGCCCTCGGGCATTACCGGAAGGCGGCCGAGGCGGGCCGGCAGGATCCGGTTGTCCTCTTGCGTGCCTTGAATTTCTTTTTCGCCGGAAATCATTTCGCGGATGCGGTTTCAACCGCCCGCCGCCTTCTCGTCTTGCAACCTTCCGACGCACAGTCGCGCGAAAAACTCGCGCTGGCTCTTGCTTCGCTGGGACGTGAAGACGAAGCGCAAGCCGAACTCGAGGCTGTCACTGCGGAAAATCCGACCAGCCTGCTCGCCTACCGCGCTCACGGGGAAATCTTGCTCCGGCGCGGCGACCCCGCCGGCGCGTTGGACAAATTTGAAAAAGCACTCCTTCTCCACGATGAGGATCCGCGGCTTTACCTTGAAATCGTCGACCTGTGCGTGCGGACCGAAGATCCGGAGAGGGCCACCCGCTGGTTGTCGCGGGCCCGTGAAAAATTCACGCACCTTCCGGAACTGCCTTTTTACGAGGGCCAGTTGCTCGGTCACCTCAAGCGCTGGCGCGAAGCACACAATGCCATGGACGTCTCCGCCGATTTGGCTGCGTGCTACCAGCCATCCTTCCTCACAGCCGACTTCTATTTCCAGCACGGTGTGGTGGCGGAGCGGGCGGGCGCGCGCGAGGCCGCGGTGAGACATTTTCTCTCCTGCATCGAGATGGACGGCGAGCACTCTGCGGCGCTCAACTACCTCGGTTATCTCTGGACCGAGCAGGGTGAAAATCTCGCCGATGCCGAAAAGTTCATCCGCCGCGCTCTGGCCATCGAGCCCGACAACCCGGCCTACCTCGACAGTCTGGGTTGGGTCCTTTACCAACAAGGCCGCTACCATGAGGCGCTTGATCCCTTGCAACGTGCCTCGCAACTGGCGGCTATCGAACCCGATTCCACCATCGAGGAGCACCTTGGCGATGTGTTGGACAAGCTCGGTCGCCGCAATGAAGCGGTCAAAGCCTGGGAGAAGGCACTCGCGCTCGAAAATGCCTCCGCCGAGTTGCCGGCCAAGCTGCGGGCGGCGCGCGCCGGCGCTCCATCCACGGCCGGAGCGGCCAAGGCCAGCAGCGCGCACCCTGATTTTCCTTGAGCGGACGCGCTCCACGTCGCATCTTTTCCCTTCCGCGGGAGCAAGCATCCGTAGCTCAATGGTAGAGCAGTTGACTCTTAATCAATTGGTTGTAGGTTCGAGTCCTACCGGGTGCATGGCCCACCGTACGGCTTGAATCCTAGCGCCGCGGGCCATCTCATGACCAACCTCCACCCGGAAACGCGTCGTTTTCTCGACCGTGCGGCCAAAGAAAAACTGCTCGGGCAAAGGGGTATCGTTCTCTGGCTTTACGGACTTTCCGGATCTGGCAAGTCGACCATCGCGAACGAAGCCGAGCGTGCCCTGCACAGGGACGGGCGGCTGACTGTGATCCTTGATGGTGACAATTTGCGCACCGGATTGAACAGCAACCTCGGTTTTTCCGATGACGACCGGACGGAGAATGTCCGCCGCGTGGCCGAGACGGCGAAGCTGCTCGCAGGGCAGGGCATGATCGTCTTTGTTTCGGTCATCACTCCCATGCGCCGCCACCGTTCGATGGCTAGGGAGATCATCGGCCCTGATTGCCACGAGGTCTACATCAAGGCGGATTTCGAAACCTGCGCGGGGCGCGATCCGAAGGGTCTCTACGTCAAAGCGAGGGAGGGGAAAATCGGCCAGTTTACGGGCCGGGACAGCGGGTTCGAGGAACCCGGGGAGGCGGCGCTTGTTCTTGACACCCAGGCACGTTCCGTTGCTCAGTGTGCGGCCGATTTGCTTGGGTATTGGCGGTCCGTCGCGGACGGCCGCCGGAGGGATTGATTCACCGGAAAAGCCCGCGCAAGGGGCGCATGCCATGCCGCATTACCATTTAGACCATCTCGGCCAGCTCGAGGCCGAAGCGATTTTTGTCCTGCGCGAGACGGCCGCGCAGTTTCAAAATCCGGCCCTGCTTTTTTCCGGCGGTAAAGATTCCATTGTTATGGCCCACCTCGCCGCCAAGGCCTTTTGGCCGGCGAAGATTCCTTTTCCGCTCCTCCATATCGATACCGGCCATAATTTTGCCGAGACCATCGCTTACCGGGACTCTTTCACCGAAGAACTCGGGGCGCGGCTGGTCGTCGGCCATGTCCAAGATTCGATCGACAAGGGTCGGGTCAAGGAGGAGAAAGGCCCCTACGCCTCGCGCAATGCGCTGCAATCGGTGACCTTGCTCGACACGATCGAGGAGCACAAATTCACCGCGTGCCTCGGCGGCGGACGGCGCGACGAAGAGAAGGCCCGCGCCAAGGAGCGCTTTTTTTCCCACCGCGACGATTTCGGTCAGTGGGACCCGAAGAACCAGCGTCCGGAGTTGTGGAACCTCTTCAACGGCCGGCACCACCCGGGTGAGCACTTCCGCATTTTTCCGTTGTCCAATTTTACCGAGATGGACATCTGGATGTACCTGCGGCGTGAAGCGGTCGCGTTGCCCCCACTCTACTTTGCCCACCAGCGCGAGGTATTTGCCCGTCATGGCTCACTCCTGGCCGTCACCGAGCACATCACCCTGCTCGAGACCGAGAAACCGGAACGGAAAACGGTCCGCTTCCGCACCATCGGGGATGTGACTTGCACCGGCGCGGTCGAATCGAGCGCCGCCACGCTGGACGAGGTCATTGCCGAGGTCGCCGCGGCGCGCCAGACCGAGCGCGGCACTCGTGCGGATGACAAGCGTTCCGAAACCGCGATGGAAGATCGCAAGAAGGAGGGTTATTTCTGATGGACCTTCTCCGTTTTGCCACTGCTGGTTCTGTCGATGACGGCAAGTCGACGCTTATCGGCCGCCTGCTTTACGACTCGAAGAGCATTTTCGAGGACCAGTTGAGCGCGGTGGAGGAAAGTTCCCGCCGCCGTGGCGATGCGGTGGTCAATCTCGCGCTGCTCACCGACGGGCTCCGCGCCGAGCGCGAACAGGGCATCACTATCGACGTGGCTTACCGTTACTTTGCCACCCCGCGCCGTAAGTTCATCATTGCCGACACCCCGGGTCACATTCAGTACACGCGCAACATGGTCACGGGTGCTTCCACCGCCGACCTCGCCATCATCCTCATCGACGCGCGCAAAGGGGTTATCGAGCAAACCAAACGCCATTCGTTCGTGGCCAACCTCCTCAAAATTCGCCACCTCGCGGTCGCGGTGAACAAGATGGATCTCGTCGACTACGACGAAGGGGTTTTTCACCGCATCGTGCAGGATTTCCACGCGTTCGCTTCGCGCCTCGACGACATCGCCGAGATCACCGCCATCCCTCTCTCCGCGCTCAACGGTGACAACGTGGTCGACAAGTCGGATAAAATGCCGTGGTTCAAGGGTCCCTCGCTGCTTTACCACCTGGAGACGGTTTACACCGGCGGGACGGAAAACCATGTCGATGCGCGCTTCCCCGTGCAGTGGATCATCCGGCCGCAATCCCATGAGCATCACGATTTCCGCGGGTACGCTGGAAGGGTGGCCGGGGGCGTGTTCAAGCCGGGCGACACGGTGTCCGTGATGCCTTCCGGGTTTTCCACCACGGTCGAGAAAATCTACCTGCCCGGCGGTCGGGAAATCGCCGAGGCCTTCGCCCCGCAGTCTGTTGTCATGACGCTCAAGGACGAGATCGATATCTCGCGCGGCGACATGCTGGTCAAGACGAACAACCCGCCGAACAACGGCCAGGACGTCGAGGCCATGGTTTGCTGGTTTTCCCAAAAACCGATGGAAGCGCGCGGCAAGTATCTCCTGCGCCACACAACCAAGGAAACAAAAGCCATCGTGCAGGATCTGCGTTATCAGGTGGACATCGAGACATTGCACAAAAAGGAGGGTGTACCCACGCTTGCCATGAACGATATCGGCCGCGTTTCCCTGCGCACCGCGACGCCCCTTTTTTATGATAGTTACCGCCGCAACCGGCTGACGGGTTCATTTGTCCTCGTCGATCCCGGCACCCACGAGACTGTGGCGGCCGGGATGATTGTCTGACGGGGGTTTCGCCCGCCGGTCAAGCGCCCCAACGTCCCAACACCATGAGCAACGAGAGGGTGAGCATGGAAAGTGCGGGCAGCGATTTTTTGAAGGGGTCGGCGACTTTGATGTGCATGGCGATGGCACCGACCATGAGCGCGGCGACGACGGATGCGGCGGGCAGGATGAGGACGGGGTAAAGGAGCCCGGCGAGCAAGGCGAAGGCCGAGGCCACTTTGAGGAATCCGACGAGGTAGCATGACCAAGCGGGCAAGCCATAGGCGGCAAATTCCTCCAGCATGCTGGACGCCTTGCCTCCGCGGTAGGCCGTGGCTTTGTTGAAGCGCAGCAGCCAGACGTTGAGCAGGCCGCAGCCAACGACGATTTGGCAGATTTGGACGAGGGTTTCCATGAGGAACTGGTGGTTGGACGTGAGCCTAGGCACAGCCTAGCCTCGGGGTCAGGAGAAATCTGCGTGCCCACCCTTACTGTTCTTCTCGAAGCCATCTCCGTGGCCGCTTTCCTCTTCTACGGGATCGCCTGTTTGCGCTCCCCGAAGTTGGAGGTTGAGTTTGCCCGCTACCAATTGGCGCGTTGGCGCGTGCTGGTCGGCTGGCTGGAGATTGCCGGGGCGCTGGGCCTGCTCGCCGGACAATTCTTCCCCTTCCTGAAGGTCGCGGCAGCGGCCGGGCTTGTCCTTCTCATGATCTGCGGCTTGTGGGCGCGTTGGCGGGTGCGCGACCCGTGGTATGCGATGGCGCCGGCTTTTGTCCTCGGCGTGGTCAACCTTTTCATCATTCTCTCCACCCTCAATCTTCTGTGAACCCGCCACCGGGCAAGCTGCACGACGCGCACCTCGGGCTGATGCAGTTGGTCGGGCAATGCTTTTGCATCGGCCCCCTCATCGATATTGCGCTCTTCCTCGGCATCGTGGCCGCCCTGGCTGGCGCGGTCGCCCCGCTCGCCGTCCTGCTCGCCTCTTTGGGCATGATCGCTTTTTCCCTCGTTGTGGCATTTTACGCGTCGGAGACGGGCGGGGCCGGGGCGATGGGCGATTACATTGCGCGTGCTTGGGGCCGGACCGCCGGCCTTGCTGCCCTCGGGGTCTACGTGATTTCTTTACTCTTCGCCGGAGCCGCGGGATTCACCATCGTGGTTGGGGACCTCGCCTCGCGTTTCGTGGAGCTTTATTTCGGGGTGGAATTCCCATGGTGGGCCGGCGCCCTACTGGTGTGCGGAGCCGCGTGGTGGTTCAATGTCCGCGGAGCGGGGGCGGCCACCCAGGTCCAGTTGCTCATCGTCGGCGTGTCGGTTATCCCTTTCCTGCTCACCGCCGCCGCGGCGATCATCCATGCCGGTCCGGCCAATACCTGGTCGGTTTTCTCCTGGAGCAATCCCCACGGTGGCGACCTCTTCGGCGCCTTGCTTTTTTGCATCCTGCTCTTCGGCGGATTCGAAACGGCGGGATCTCTCGCCGAGGAAACCGGCAATCCGCGCCGCAATATCCCGCGGGCGCTGGTCGGCACCGTAGTGGCCGCCGCCCTGCTCCTGCTTTTCTGTTCCTATGCGGGGACGGTTTATTACGGACCGGACCGCGCTGCCAAGACTTGGGGCGACGCGATCGATGGCTTTGCCGTGATGGGCGGGGAGTTACTCGGGCCGTGGGCGGCGCTTTGGATCCGCGTGGCCGTGCTCGTTGATTTCGCGGCGACCTGCATCGGCTTCACTGTGGCCGCCTTGCGCGGCATTTATGCCCTGGCTCGCGAGGGCCGGTTGCCGTCGTGGCTCGCCGCGACCAACCGGCGCGGGGCCCCGCATCACGCCGCGGCATTGGTCTTGGTCTGCGCCGTGTCGGTCGTAGCCTGCGGCTTGCTGGTGCCTGCTGCCCAGCGGTTCCAGACCCTTTTCGTGGCCGCCACGGCGCAGGCGCTCTTACTGGTCCTGGTTTATACCGCGCTGGCCTTGGGCGCATTGCACATGATGTGGCTCAGCGGGCAGAAACAACCTTGGTGGCGATGGATCGTCTTCCCCCTGGCCACCGTTGTCCCCCTCCTCGCCCTCTACGGCACCTTTGTTCCTTTCCCAGCCTATCCCGAGCGTTTTGGTTTGTATGCGGGACTGGCCGCCTTGTTCGCGGTGGGCTGCTGGGTCTGGCGCGTGCGGCAACGGGTAGAATCGGTGAGTGAAAAACCGGCCGACTCGGTCTAAGCTGACAGCGTTTCATGGCTCGCGTTGATCTCCACCTCCATACCCGACACAGCGCACGGGCCACCGACTGGCTCCTGCGCAAGGTGGATTTCCCGGCCAGCTGCTCCGCGCCCGGGGAGCTTTACCGCGTCCTGCGTGAAAAGGGTTTTGATTTCGTCACGTTCACGGACCACGACACGATTGACGGCTGTCTCGAAATCGCGGGGCAACCTGGGGCCTTCATCAGTGAAGAAATTACCGCATTTTTTCCCGAGGATGACGTCAAAGTGCACCTCCTCGCCTGGGGGATCACCGAGGCGCAGCACCATGAGATACAATCCCTGCGGCGGGACATTTACGCCCTGGCTGCGTGGCTCAAGGCGCAGGATATCGCGCACGCTGTGGCGCATCCTTTCTGGCCGGTCGACGAACGGCTCTCCCTCGACCACTGGCAACGCCTGATTCTTCTCTTCCGGCACTTTGAGACGATCAATGGATTGCGCGATCCGTTGCTTGGCGAGGCGGCCGAATTTGCGCTCTCGCGGCTGACTCCGGGGGACACCACGCGGTTTGCCGAAAGGCTCAAACTGGAACCGCTCTGGGACGAGCCGTGGCGCAAGGTGTTCACCGGCGGTTCCGACGACAAAGGGGGTATGTATGAGGGGCGTGCTTGGACCGAGGCGGCCGGTGATTCCCCCGGCGCATTCCTCGCCGCGGTGCGCGAGGGCCGGTGCTTTCCCGGCGGAGAAGGGGGCGGTCCGCTCGTCATGGCCCACAGTCTCTACAGTGTCATATTCGAGTTTGCCGGTCAGCGTCTGTCGCAGAACGCCCAGAAGCCCGCCGCGGCCCTGCTTGAGAGAATGGCCGGACGTTTCATGGAGGGCAAAGATCCCACGCGGTTCACTCTCACCGAGAAGCTGGGTTTTCTTGCGCAGGGCATTGCCACCGGAAAGATTTGGGAGGTGGCGCTTCCGGGCAATGCGTCCTTGTGGAAAGAGTTGGCCGATGCGGTGGGCAAGCCGGGCATGCGCTCGGCCATCGAGAAAGCAACCGAGGGGGTGGTGGCACCGGAACGCCGCGCCTTCCTCACCGCCAACCTGCTGGTCAACCAGCTCGCCTTCCGCTTCTTTTCCCAGTTCATCGCGCAATTGCAGGCCGGACGGCTGATCGAAAGCCTGCAATTTGTCGGCTCGCTCGTGCCCCTCGCGCTCGGTCTCGCCCCGTATTTTTACGCTTTCCGTTCGCCCGGACGCGGGGAGTTGCGACCCCTCTGCGAAGGAACCTGCGGGGAAGTCCCGGAGAGCCTGCGCAACCACCGGCGCATCTGGTTCACCGACACGCTGGAAGATGTCAACGGGGTTTCGACCACCATACGAAGAATGACCGCGGCGGCGCGTGCCGAGGGATTCGACCTGACCGTGGCCACCTCGCGCGGCGAGGTGGCCCCGAGCGACATTCCGATCATGAATTTTGCCCCGGTCGGCGAATTCGAACTGCCCGAATACGAACTGCAAAAGCTCAGCTTTCCGCCCGTGCTGGAAATTGTCGACTACGTGCAGCGCGGGGGATTCACCGAGGTCATCATCAGCACGCCCGGACCGATCGGGCTCTGCGCTCTGCTTGCCGCGAAAATTCTCGGACTGAAAACGAGCGGCATTTACCACACGGACTTCCCGCAGTACGTGCGTATCCTGACCGACGACTCATGGATGGAGACGCTCACTTGGAACTACATGCAGTGGTTCTACGAGCAGATGGACATCGTTTACGTCAATTCCGGCGACTACCGGCAGGCGCTGGAGGCGCGCGGGATCAAGGGGGAGCGGATTCATATTCTGCCGCGGGGATTGGACACCGAACTCTTCGCGCCATCACGCCGTGACGAAAACTTCTGGAAGCAACGCGGACTGCAGGACGGCGAGATCGGCTTGCTCTATGCCGGACGTGTTTCCAAGGAAAAGAAACTCGACCTTTTCGCCGCCGTGGTGCGGAAACTCCGGGCGGACGGACTCCCAGTGCGCGCGCTCGTCGTCGGGCACGGCCCGTATTCCGCGGAATTCGAAAAATCCTTTCCCGAAGGGATTTTCACCGGCTACCTCGCGGGTGAGGAGTTGGCGGCCGCTTATGCTTCGGCGGACCTCTTCGTCTTCCCCAGCACGACCGACACTTTCGGAAACGTCATCCTCGAAGCCCAAGCTTCGGGCTTGCCTTGTGTGGTCTCCGACCAAGGGGGACCACGCGAGTTGGTGGCCCATGGTGAGGATGGCTTTGTCACCCGCGGCGGCGATCTGGCCGAACTTTGCCAGGCGGCGCGTCAATTGTGCGCCGACGCAAAACTGCGATCCGACTTGGGCGCGGCGGCGCGGCGCAAGGTGGAAGACCGGAGCTGGCCGAATGCAGCGCGGCGTTTCTGGGAGATCGGCGCTTGAGCGGAAGGCGCCGCCCGTAGCTGGGCCTTCCATCGAGGCGGGCGCGGCTGGCGTCAGCGTGGATCGGTTTCTTCCGCCAACAATTGCCGGATCAAGGGCTCGTAGTCCCGCCGGGCATTGAGCGAGCGGAGGCGTCCTGCTTTATCGAAGACGAAGACGGTGGGCAGCGCGTTGATGCCGAGCCGGCGGGCGAGGGGGTCATCCCAGCCTGATCCGCTGTACGCCGTCGGCCAGGAAGACAACCCGAGGGCCTCCAGTGTCTTGGTGCAATTCGCCTCCTTGGTGTCCAAACTTACGGTGGCCACGCTAAGCACTCCTTGCGGCAGGCTGCGGGAAAATTTGGCAAACTCCGCGAGCCAGGCCACGGACGGCGGTGACCATCCGGCCCAAAAAACCAAGGCCACTACGCGTCCCCTCTGCGTGGTAAGCGAAAATTTGTCTCCCTGCACCGTGGAGAATGACACGTCCGTTTCCTTCCCGAGCAGATCCACGCGTTTCAAGTCGTCCTTGATTCTCTGGCGCGTGCCTTCGTCGCGGGCCAGTTGTGCCGCCTGATCCAAGACCTTGCGCTTGCGCGCCGGCTGGGCGTCGAGCAGGGTGGCGGCTTCGGCGAGCAGGCGTGCGGCGCGGCGGTCATCCGGGAAATTGCCCGCGAAATTCTGCGCCGATTCGAGGATGGTATTGCGTGCCATGGCGGTTTCGCCCGGCCGCGCTGCGGCGGCGATATTCACGGTCTGCATCGTGAT
>CAIZMQ010000123.1 GCA_903934135.1 uncultured Verrucomicrobiota bacterium | reverse complement strand
CGCGGTGGTTGCAACTGTGGTAGGCGAAGCGGACCGTCCCGCAGGCGGCGCAACCATGGACGTGTCCACCCAGGGCCGGAGTGCGGCAATGGGTCAGCGCCCAAATGGCGCGGCGACGCGCGCGATCCGCCACGGGGTGTTGACGCCAAAACCCCGGCAGGAAACGGCGCAGCGCCCCGATGACGGTGGCGGCCACGGCGGAGGATTTGCTTTTACCGTGGCAAGCCGCGGGTGAGTCCCTCGACCAAGGCGCGGCCGTTTTGTTCGCTGCGGTGGGTCACGTGCAGATAGATCATGGTGGTGTTGATCTGCTTGTGACCGAGCAAGGCCTGCACGGTGTGCAGACTGGCGCCGGACTCGATGAGGTGCGTGGCGAAGGAATGGCGCAGCGTGTGCACCGTGGCGTCGGGCAGGCCGAGTTCGTGGCGGGCCACGACAACCAAGCGTTGCAGCGAACTGACCGGCATCGGCGCGGTGGCCTGCCGCATGCGCGCGGCGAGCCGGTCCGCACGACACACCCCGCGTCCGGCGTTGGGGAAGAGCAGCACCGGATGGCGGTGGAAAGCCCAGTAACGGCGCAGGTCCTCGACCATCTCGGCGGCCAGCGGCACCATGCGGTCCTTGCCACCTTTGCCGCCGCGCACCATCAACTTGCCCTCGGCCGCGAAGATGTCGTGCACGGTGAGCGACAAACACTCCGAAAGCCGCAGCCCCGCGCAGTAGATCAACTTCACCGGCGTGCGGTAGCGCCGCAATCGGATGGCCCCGAGCAGGGACGCCACCTGTGCGCGGGTCAGCACTGCGGGCAACTCGTCATGGTCGCGCGTGCGCACCTGCGAAAACACCTTCCACTCGCCCCGGCCGAGCATCTCGACAAAAAACAACCGCGCGCACGCCATCGTCTGCCGCACCGTCTTCGGCCGCCACGCCTTGCGCGTCTTCACGTGCAGGATGTAGTCGCGCAGTTGATCCTCGCCCAGCGTGGCCGGATCCACCCCGTAGTGCTCATGCACCAGGCGCATCGCCCGGTAGTAACTGTGCCGCGTCCGCGCCGAATCATGCCGCAAGGCCAGCAACTCGGCGTAGCGACGCATCGAATCGTAGGGGTGGTGGTAATCGAGCGGGTCACGCTGGCTGCGCCCGGCTCTGGTGTTGATCGAGGGTTGTGTGCTATGGGTTCCTTGCGGCGGGAGTGTGGGTATGGTTTTCATTCCAACGCCAACCCTCGCGCCCCGCCGCACCCCCCGTCACTTCCCTCCTTCATCACCCCATGCTCCCCCATGCCTGCCCCTTCTTTTTCTTCCCTCCCGCCGCGCAGCGGCTTAGTTCAACCATGCGCTGCAGCGAACTGCTCCGCAGTCTCTGATCTTGGGTCGTTAGCGCAAGAAAATGAAATCAATCCTCGCCATCGCCGTAAGCGCAACTTGTGTTCTCGGCTTGATTTCGTGCGACTTGAGGCGGGGTATCGAGAACTACGAAGCTCACGCCCAGCAGCTCAAGGTAGATCGCGGATTTGATCACGGATCGCCGTATGTGAAGATCGACGGCAAAGCACAGGAGGTGTTTACCATCGAATCAACGGTGAATGAGGGAGTTTTCGACAGATCAAGCGTGCGTGAAGGCGACATCGTGATGGATGTTTCGATACTTGCATTTTATGAGAATCTGGAGGCTCACCGAGGTCGCGTCTACACGTTCTCGGTCGTGGAGGGAGGCGACGGCCCAGCGTTGGCAAAGCGAACGAAGCGACCGATCTCCGTGACGATACCACCAAAGCGCTAACAAGGCGTCGCTCTCAACACCTGCCTCGCCGCGAGTTCAATCCGCCATGACTATACAACCTTCAACCCACAGTCGAAACCTCGCCCCCGGGCAGGTGTGAGAGGACTTCGACGTTAGCCACGAATATGGAGTTCGCACGAGCCAGCGCTTTCATCCTCATTGCTGGATGCCTTCTTTTTCTTATCGCAAGGCGGGTGCGATATTTGATCGTGGTGCGACATCTCATCAAACAAGCAGTGAATCCGGACTGTTTGGAGGCTTCTGATTCGCTTCAACAGTTAAATGCCGAATGCAAAGACTTCACATTTGTTGCGAAGCGTGCTTTT
>CAIZMQ010000122.1 GCA_903934135.1 uncultured Verrucomicrobiota bacterium | reverse complement strand
GTCCTCATCTCCGGCCGCGGCAAGAACCCGGATGGAGGGCAGGGGAACCGCGGAACCGGCCTTGTTTGCCGTGTCATAGGGATTGACCGCGCGGACACTCACGCTCACTTCGTCACCGGGATTGACCGCGTCCGCCGTGTAACTGGTGTCCACTACAACGGCGGGCGGACGTGCCGTTCCGTTGACCGTGACCGTGACTTCGTAAGCCGGAACGACACCGGCCGCATCGGCGGGCAGGGCTGGCCAGGAGAACGGAACGCTGCGGCCGACGGCGAAGGCGGCGGCATTGGGACCTTGCAACCCGGTCGGCGCACCGGTCGGCGGGGTCACGTCATAGACTTGAAGAAACTTGGCCTCGTAGGGTGCGGTCGCCCACGCGGCGTCCGATATTGGCACGGGGTTGAACGAGACGGAGATGCCATCGGCCTCGATCCGGGAACGCGCGACACCGGAACCCCAGATCCATTGCTCGCGGCGATTACTCTGCTCGTTGTCCCGGCCGGCGTAAGCCGCGATGTTCTTCGCATTGTAGATTCGCCCGGCTCGCAGGCCGAGGATGTCGGCCAGCGCGGAGGTCACGCCGAAGGTATTGGCTTGCGGGTTGCTCCGATCGAGGCTGGTGAAAGCGAGGACCACATCCTGCTGCGCGACGGGCGACCCGCCGGAGGTGTATTTGGCCACCGCAAAGATGTCCGGATCGGGGTCGTTGCTCCCCCGGGGATTAAGGAACCAGCGGTTGGAGCTGCGCAGGGCGGGGCTCGAAGCGCGGGCTTGGCCGACGGCCGCGTAGGCAGGGCGGAGGAACTGCACGCCGAAGGCATTGCGGTCATAGGCGCTCCACTGGGGCTGCATTGAATTCCACTTTTTGAAGTGCGGGATGAATTTTCCGAAATTTTCCTCGTACCAATCGAAGCCGCCTTGGGGCACGGAATTCTGCGCTTTCTGCCCGGTGCCGATTTCCTGGCCGTACATCAGCATGGGCGCGCCGTCGGTCGTGGAGACCGTGGTGTAGCGGATGAGCGCTTCCCAAGGGTCGGCGTAGGGCAATTCGTCGTGGGAGGTGTTGTTGAGTAGGACAAGGCTCTGACCGTAGGCGCTGCGGCGGCCCTCCATGATCGAGCGGTAAGCGGACGTGGTCGTGGCGCCCTGGAGGGGGAACACGATGTTCTCGTTGAGCACGGGGAAGTGGCGGCTCGAGCGGTAGGTTACCTGCTCGCCGTCGAGACTTTCGGTCATGAAGACGAAACTCCACTTCACCTCGTGCGTGCGGTTGATGAGGTATTCCATGGCGTGGGGCGGAAGCCCCTGGCCGAAGTCCTTGCGCAGGCCATCGATCCCCGCGGCATCCAGCTCGGCGCGCGATGCGCCGTCCGCACTGGTCGAGTTGTATCCGCGGTGACCCGACTGGACGATCCAATGGGGTAGCACCTCGCCGAAGTAGCGCCAGACCCCTCTTGTCGTGGCGGACATCCCGCCGAAGTCCATCCAGTCGCCCTCGTTGCGGGTGGTGGCGCGACTGGTCTCGGCGCTGGGATCGCCGATGACGAGCGTCGCGTATTTGCCGAAATAAACATCCCGCACATCGCTCCACTTGCCGAAATCGTTGCGATCGGGCGCGGTGGCAATCTGACTGGCCGTCTGGGCCGGCGCGCTGTAAGCGGCTGCTCCGCCACTGCCGTCGGTCGAAAAGAATCCCGGGACGCGGTCGCGGATTTTGTCCCCGGGTTGCCAACCGCCCGCCGCGCCGAAAATCTCCACGCCTTTGGACCCGAGGACCACGTCCGGCGCGGTGTGGTTAAAGGGAAAATCCAGCATCAGCTGGATTCCGCCTTGATCGGCCGCGAGGGCAAAATTCCGGAAAGCGGTCATCGATGCGGTGTAGTTGGCCGGATTCGCCGCGGGGTCGTTCAAATTGCCGTTGTAGCTGCGGGTGTAGAGAGGATTGATTTCCCAGAAGTTGCGGATCGAGTAAGGACTGCCCGGATCGTAGGGCTGGTTGTTGTTGGCCGGATCGGGTTGGCGTCCTTCCAGCCCCTGCGGATGGAATGGCTGGAACCAGATCCAGTTGACCCCGAGATTTTGCAGCCAGGTAATATTGACCCGTTTGGCCGGATCGTGGAGATCCTCGAAGGTCCCGCGTCCGGCGAAGTTGGCTGCCGTGGCGTTGGCATTGGCCACATGCAGCTCGTAGACGCGCATGTCGCGGGCGATCTTCGGCGCCACAACCACGGCATGGTCGCGGATCCCGGAACTGCCCAGCCAGGTCCACGCATCGTTCGGCCCGGCCCGGTAGCGGGCGGTGACCCGGTAGGCCCCGGTCTTGAGCACGGGAAGATCCAGCTCGTAGGTGCCGTCGTTGTCCGGATCGGCCATCGCATAGGCCTGGAAATAAGCCCCGGTGTCGGCCGTCGTGGTCAGGTTGCCATCCGGCGGAAGAATGCCATCCTCGATCCCGTCATTGTTGAAGTCATCATTCGCCCGGTCGCGGTTGTTCAGGTTGGTGAAGACCTCGACCTGTGCGGCGATCCCGGGGTTCACGCGCACGGGCAAGGTGGGGAAAGCAGGGTCGTTGTTCTCGTCGAGGTAGAAGTTGGACTTCGAATAGTCGCCATTCGCTCCGTTCACCGTAAAGACCGGGCGGGGCGGGGCCACGGTGAAGGAAAACGGATTGGCCTGCGCTGCGGACTCGACGGTTCCCACCGTGTTGCCCGAGTGGACAAAGGTTGGAGAGCGGTTACTGAAGTCGGTGATGAAGTAATACTGCACCACCGCACCGACCGCGCCCGGCATGGTCAGTGACGCCTTCCAGAATTGGTTGAGACTTTGACCGGAACCGACATTCGAGTGGAAACCGAGACTGACCGGTTGCCAACTCCCCCCGTTGATCCGGTAAAATAGCCGCCCCCCCGTCTGGTTGGCCCCATCCCCCTTCCAGACACCCTGGTAAAAGGTCACGCCCTGGCTGGCACCCGGGGTGGCCGGATCGCGCATCGTCCCGGGGATGCCCTCCTGCGTCGACGCCGAAAGGTGCCAGATATTGGCCTGCTGGGCGGCGGCCGTCAGAGGCAGCAGGGCCAGTAAAACGCAGGCCAGGCGCGCCGGGGAAAAGCGCTTTGCGGATGGCTGGCGGAGAGCGGGGTTCATGGGAGAAGGGAAGAAAGTTGGTTGATCTGTCAATGAAGCCCGACACGAAAATTTTTCAACCTCTTCCTTCGACAGGTTGGAAGACGCAGATGTTCAACCAAAAACGCCGCAAATAAACCAAAAACCTTCATTTGACCTGCTGCCCAGCAGCGGGGATCTTTCCCCATTGATGAACCGTGCCGTCTCCCGCCTTGTTTTGCACGCGTTCGACGAATCACGCGTGCGCACGGCCGCGGAAGAAATGCGGGCGGAATTGGGCGGAGCCCCGACCCTGGCCTTGGCTTTCCTCTCGGCCGGCTACACCCCCCACCTGGCCGAATTCCAAGAGATCGTCGCGGTGCATGGCCATGTTCCCTTTCTCGCCGGTTGCACCGGTTCCGGTCTGATTGGCACGTCCTGCGAAGGCGAGACGACCGAGGGGTTCTCCCTTCTTTTTCTTCATCTGCCGGAGGCAAAAGTCCGCGCCGTCCCACTTTCCCAAGCCCAGGTCGAGACCTCGCAGGGCGACTCGTTTTGGCATGAAGCGGCCGGCGGTCCGGCTCAAGCTTGGCTCTTTCTGGCCAATCCGTTCCGCTTCGACGCCGACACCTGGCTGCGCGAATGGAACCTCGCCTTCCCCGGCGCCCCCGTCCTCGGCGGCCTGGCCGGCGGACCCCGCGGGGACGAGGACGTGACCGTTTTCGGTCCGGCCATTGGCGACACCTCCGATGCCCTCGCCATCGCCCTGGACGGCGTGCGGATCGAAACGGTGGTCAGCCAAGGATGCCGTCCGATCGGCGAGGCCCTGCCGGTTACCCGGGCGGAAGAACATCTCCTCTATGAACTCGGCTCCCGCCCCGCTTATCAGGTGCTTGAGCAGGCTTTCAACACGCTGGCCGAGGCGGACAAACAACGCGCCCGCGGCAATCTTTTCGCCGGTTTGGTCGTCGACGAATACAAAGAGAAATTCGCCCGCGGTGATTTTTTGGTGCGCAACATCCTCGGGGCCGATCCCGCCACCGGCGCGGTGGTGGTCGGCGCGCATCCGCGCACCGGGCAGACCTTGCAATACCAGTTGCGCGATGCGGTCAGCGCGGACGAAGAACTCAAAGCCCTCCTTGCCCCCCTCGCCCGGCGGGCCGAAAAACCGGTCGCCTCGCTTCTCTTCTGCTGCAACGGCCGGGGCAAAAATCTTTTCGGCAGCCCCGACCATGACGCCCGGGTCGTCGCGGAGGCACTCGGACCCCTCCCCTCCGCCGGCTTCTTCTGCAACGGCGAAATCGGTCCCGTGGCCGGCCGCAATTTCCTTCACGCCTACACCGCGTCGATCGGATTGATCTACTGAGCCGACGCTTGGGGCACCGCATTTGCACTTTGTCCTTCCGCCCCGGGGTAGGGTCGGACCTCCGGGCCGACCGCGAACCTTCTCGGGGATTCAACACGGCCGGTCCAACCGGAACGCAGTGAAGATGGCCCCGAGGCAAACGCCCAGCCCCACCACTCGATCCATAGTCGAAAAGTAAACGGACGTTCACCCCGCCACCGCGCCGCCCGAAGCTTGAGGGCGGTCGAGGGTGGAAGTAGGTTTATAAAATGAAGAAGAGACATGCGGTTTGCGGGGCGGCTTTCCTCCTGGCCAACGTGGCGACCGGCCCAGCCCAGACCGATCCGGGCCTCTCGACCAAACCGGCGGGAGTGACCCTCTCCGGCGAACGCCTGGCCCCGGAAAAAGCACCCGTGGATTTGTCGCGGCCGGAGATGCGGCAAATCGAGCGCTTGTCGACCCGCTTGGAATCCGAATATGCCGACGCCGCCACGCGCGGCGAAGCTTGGGCCCAGACAAAGTTGGGAAAAGCCTATGTGACAAACATCGAAGACACACAGCTCCAGCAGCGCGGGGTCGAGCTCTTGCGCCAAGCGGCGGAGCAGGATGACGCCGAAGCGATCTATCTTCTGGCCACTCTCAGCGCGACCGGAGTTGCCGTCGAGCAGTCCAACCTTAATGCTTTCGGGCAGATGAAACGCGCGGCGGAGTTGGGATTCGCCGAGGCGCAGTTCGAATTGGCCATGATGTATTTCGAAGGGCGGGGGACACCTGTCGACCGAGACGCAGCTTTGGCTTGGGCCCGCACGGCTGCCGCGCAAGGCAGTAACCCAATTAAATACTCCTTGGCGTTAGCAGTTTTGAGCAACGAGGAAGAACCTGAAGTAAATTCGGAAGTTATGTCCTGGCTCACCAGCGCGGCGAATGAGGGGTATTCTGAGGCGCTGTTTTTCTTGGCTGGGGCCACCGCACACGGCGATTATGGGCTGGAGAAAAACGAGGAAAAGGCCGCCGAAATGACGCTACCCCTAGCAAAAGCCGGAAACGTTGAATTCCAATTCGCACTCGCCACTCTCTACCTTCGAGGCAAAAGTTTTGGTGAGCACGGTCGCAGCGAGGGAATCAAGTGGCTCAAGAAGGCGGCCGAAGGCGGGCAAATTCAGGCGCAAGAAATGCTCGAGGAAATTACTGAGGAGAAAACCATCAGGAGCGGCGAATAAAGCCACTGCCTGATTTAGAAGACTTTAAAGGAAAAGACGAGCGGGTGTCGTATACACACTGGTCAAAAGCCGTGCAGAACAGGACCTCACATTTTTTGCTGAGAAGTGCGCACCTTCATGACTTACGACGACGCACGGCATAACTAAAGATGGCAATTGCTCCTAAACCAAGCAGTGCATAGGTCGAGGGCTCAGGGACAACGGTGTACGTGGCGGTGAAGGCATTGATAGCTCCCCAAGTTGTGTTGCCGGGTTGCGTGCTGTTGAGATTGGCCAACCACTCGAAGTTGGAACCGCCACCGCCATCGTTGGCCCCGATTTTATGCACGATATCGATGCTGTAATCTGTGGGGGATGCGGGGCTATATCCACTTAGCAAATTGAAGGATCCACCGGAAAAATCAAATTTTCTGTTGTTACCACCTATACTAACGCCATTGCCCATGTCCTGAAAGGTGTAATCACTCGGATTGGTCGACTTGGGGGCTGTAGATAAACGAACCCGATAAGCTAAAGCTCCCGCGAAAGTAGAACTGCCGCCGTCTTGAAATGCCAAAGTTTCGGCAGCAGAAAGCACAAGATTGCCGCCTATGGCGAAGCTTCCCAATGACGTTGCTCCCAAGGTAGGTTCAGAGCCGGCATATGTGGAGCTGGATTTGTATTTTATTCCACCAATCGTGACGTAACCGCCATAGATGCCACTGGCGGCCTGAACACTGTTAGATGCCAATACAAAGGCAGCAGCCATCACAGCCGCCGCAAGGAGGAGTTTTTTCATAAGGGGGGAATTAAGGTGTTGGGGGTATTTGCAATGGCCGCAGCCTCAAAAAGACTGTGCCATTTATGGAAATTACGTACGCCCGATTTGCCGGCAGGTCAACGAAAATTTTTCAAGAATTTCGACCCCGCTGCCGGGGCCCGGGGGACCCCTCTTCCGGGCGGGTTTTCGGGGCGGTGCGGGTCCCCCCTCCCCTAACCCCAAGGTTCGGGGCCGCCGCCTGGAGGAGGACCCGTTGCGGTCGGTGGACACAAGGTCCACCGCGCCGCCCGGAGCAGAGCCCGCCGCCCACACGGCTCAAGTCCCAATCCCCTCTCCTCCCTCAAGGTCCACCGCGCCGCCCGGAGCAGAGCCCACCGCCCACACAGCTCAAGTCTCATCCCCTCTCCTCCCTCAAGGTCCACCGCGCCGTCCAGCATTTCACTCAAGTTTCAAACTCAAGTCTCATCCCTCTCTTCCCTCACGGTCCACCGCGCCGCCCGGAGCTCGCCGTTGGTCTGCCCCTCACTCCGCTACCATCCCCGCGCCACGGGGCTTGTCCCCGTGGACGGGAGAGGGCCAAGGTCCGCCTATGCGCACGAGACGCACGGACCTCGTCCACCGCATCGCGTATTCCTGGACAGGCTGGCCGAAGGACGAACCCTTTCCACCCGAGCCGAGCGACGACTTCCTCCCCACCCTCGACGCGGCCTGGGCCTCCGACGGCCTGCGCCGCCTCGCCCACCGCTGGCAACCGGATTTGGTCCAGTTCACCTTCGAAGCACCGGGAAATGCCTCGCCGGAATTCGTCGCAGCCCGCGCCAAGGGCCGCCTTGATCATGCCTTGCGCGGAGCCGGGTGGCGTCACGGCCTGCAGCGCAAAGTCGCGGTGCGTTCCCTCGGGGAAAACACCCACGAGGTCGTGCTCCGCTACATCGCCACCCAATTGGATCGCGCGGATCTGGCCGATCCGCGCTACGCCCACTCGCTGGCGGAGGCAGCCTGGGAGGATGGGGCCGTCGATCTCGACGAGCCCTTGGCCAGTGGGCACGGCCGTTATTGGTATAACCTGCACCTCGTCGCGGTGACCGGCGGTCGCTGGCGGATCGGGCGGGAGGATTTTCTGCCCAAGGTGACGGCGGCCGTGCGGTCTTGGAGCGCGGAGCTGTCGGCGGCGGGCGGCCCGGGGGAGGCGCGGCCGGGGGTGCATTCTCTCGCCGTGATGCCGGATCACGTGCATCTGGCGGTGCGTGGGCCGTCCGCGCAGTCGCCGGACGCGATCGCCGGCGCGCTACGAGGGGCGCTCAATCGTGCGGCGGGGTGTCTGCTTTTCGACTCGCGGGTTTACGCGGGGACGTTTTCCTCCTATCCGCTCGCGCACGTGCGGCGGCGCTGAGCCGCCTGTTGCGGTCGGTGGACACAAGGTCCACCGCGCCGCCCAGCATTTCACTCAAGTTTCAAACTCAAGTCTCATCCCTCTCTTCCCTCAAGGTCCGCACCACCGTCCCCCGCGCCACGGGGCTCGTCCCCGTGGACGGGAAAGGCGAGTCCGGCGTGCTACCGCCCGGCCTCGGCCCGCAGGCGGCGGTAGATCTCGGCGAACTGGCCGCTGTTCTTGATTCCATCGTCGGCCAGGGCCAAGGCCTTCTGCTTCTGCCCGGTTTGCAGGAAGGACAAAATCAGCGCCTGGTCGGTGGCAACGAGGTCTTCGGCCTGCATCTTGCCCCGCGCGGCGAGGAGGTAGGGAATGGCCTCGGCCCATTCCCCCCGCAGCTGATGCAAGCGCCCGAGGTAGCGCTCGGTCAGCCCGCTCTCGGAATACCCGTGGGTGAGGAGGAATTGTCCTTGGGCGATGGCTTCGGCCGCCTCGGCCAATGCTCCGGGGTCGAGCGTGCCGTCGATTTTCTGCCGGCAGGCCAGGGCGAAGTAGACGTATTCGAGATACCACGAGGTGTAATCGGGGACTTGGCGCGCCGCGATTTGGTAGAACTTGAGCGCTTCTTCCGTCTTGCCCTCGCGCAGGAGGACGCGGGCCACCATACCGGTGAGCGGACGGAGCCCGCCGGCGTGCGGCCCGAAGGTCTGCCACTCGCGCGCCGCGGCCAGCACCTCGGGACTCATGCCTTCCTCCTCCTCGCGGCACAGCCCGCTGAAGACGCCGAAGGCCCCCGCATTGGTCTTTTTCATGAACGGCACGCCGAAGAGGACGCGCAGGGTGTGGTTGACCCGGTAGTCGTCATAGCGGTTGGTGCCGAGGGTTTCCGCGTAGGCTTCATCCTCCTGCACGAGGGCGAGTTCGTCCGGGCCGAGCTGGAGGGGTCCGGAAAGGTTGACCATGGCGCCGATCATGGCCCGGGCGGCGAGGGCCTGACCGGAGAGCGTGAGGTGGACATGATCATCGAGCAAATCCCAGCCGGTGGCCCCGTCGGGGCTCTCCTGGCGGAAGATTTCGGCCATGTCGCAAAGGACGGCGCCCTTGACCAGCGCAGTGTTGCGGATGGCCTGCTCGGTCCGCGAGATCGGGCGCCAGGGCATGGTGTCGAAATCGCGAGCCTCGAGGAATGCGGTGCGGGCCAGTTCCGGTTGGTCGGCGCGGGCCAGCACCTGGCCGAGGAGAAAGCGGGCCCGGGCGTGGCGCGGGGCGAGTTGTACGGCTTGACGGAGGAGGTTGACCGCCCGGGGAAAGTCATCGGTCCCGGCCGCGTCGGCCGCCTCGCCCAGGAGGCGGCGCAACTCCCGCTGCTGCGTCTCATCGAGGCCGGCGGTGTCGTCCTCCCCGAGCGGAGCGAGACCCGACTCGTTGCTCGCGGTGGTGCAGACCATGGAGGCGACGCCCGCCGCTTTGACTTCATCGAGCATGGTGCCGAGGTTGGCCGCGAGATTGCGGGCCGCCGCTTCGCGCAACGGGGAGTCGGCGGGTATGACAGTCTGGCCGATCATTTCCTCCATCAGGCTCCGGTTTTCGTCCGCGCTGCGGTAAAGCCAGCTGTCCAGCACCTGAACGAGGGCCAGGCCCCGCGCGGCGCGCATCGCGCGCAAGGCCCAGGGCGGGAGGGAGCCGGCCGCGTTGATCGAGGCTGTGCCGTAGGCGCCGAAGAATTCATTGTTGCCGGTGTAGAAGATGAACAGGTCGGGCGAGAAGCGGAGCGCATCGCGCACTTGATAGACGAGCGGGAAGCTGGCCACCGCGGTCGTGCCGAGGTTGATCACTTCGATGGTTTTCCCCGGCCAGGCATCGGAGAGCATGGCTTGGAGGAAGGAGGACATCGCGAGGTTGCGCGGTTGCGGGTAGCCCTTGGCCGCGGACTCGCCGACGAGGAAAATACGCACGGTATCCGCGGGCTTGGGCAGGAGGAAATTGGCCTGCTCGGCGTAGCCCGGGCGGGTCGGGTTGGCGAAGAAGTAGGGTTTGGCCGCCGCGGGCTCGACCATGCAAAGGGTCGCGCCGGAGGGCAGTGTCCCGGCCTCACGGATCCACGCCGGGTAGCCGCCCCAGCCGAAGAGGCGCAGGATCAATTCCGCCGCGGCGAGAAAAAGGAAAGGCAGCGCGACGGTGATGACAATGAAGAGCCGACGCTTGGCCGGCGAGATCGGGAGGTGGGTGCTGGGGGTTTTCTTGGCCATGGGGTGGAGGGAACTCTAGGCCAGAAGGGCGCGGAGGCCAATGCTACGGGGGGCATTCTGGTGACCGGGGGATCTCATGGGCAGACGGCCCGGGACGCAGCCTGGGGCGGTCGGTGGACACAAGATCCACCGCGCCGCTCAAGCACCGCGCCGGCCACGCGCCATGGGACAGACCCGAAGATCAAAAACCCCGGACCGGGAAGAATCCGGACCGGGGTTTTTGTGTGGGACTCGGGGGGAAATTTATTTCCGCGCGCGGCGCCGGGCGGCATAACCCGCCAAGCCCAAGGCACCGAGGGTGAGCAGGGCGTAGGTGGTGGGTTCGGGGACCGCGGTGTAAGAATAGATGCCCGGCGCAGCGCTGCCGGTCTTGACCTCGGAGGTGTAGGTTTGGTCCCAGGCGGTGATGGACTGCGTCGGGTTTGCCAGTGCGTCTATAGCAGAGTCAGTATTGTTCCCGCCAGAGGTGTAGGCGTCGAAATAGATGGTGTCATTCAAAGAAATTCCGATCGCGGAGAGAGGTATGGTTAGGTTAATCACACTATTTGAGCCAGAGGTGATGCTGAATGCCGGCGCCGTCCCACCAACCCAGGCGGAGCCACTGTAACTAAAGAATTGTGCCGCTCCGCCACTATCGACCCAAGACCCCATCCAGTAGTTCATCCCCCCGACTGGCGAGTTCATGTTGATCGGGCGACCCCACCCATTGCCGGTGGTCGTGCTTGGACCTTGACCGGTGGAAATACCAACAAGGAATTTCACCCAATCCGTCGTGGCGACATTTCCACCAACCGTGAGCGAAAATCTAAGGTCGCTGGTCGTATTGGAGACCTCCATGGACAAGATTTCCGCAGTCCCGCCGGCTGAAACATAAGCGTCAGTCGGAGAATCTGTGAATACTTGTGAGTTAAGGGTTTGCGCATTGGCGCCAGCCGCAAACGCTCCGGCGATGAGGGTTGAAAGAAGGGCTTTTTTCATAGGGGTTAATTGGATGAATTATGACTTTTTTAGTTTTTACTCCTACCGAGCTGATTCGTCAAAAGGTTTTTCGTTGATATGTGGAAAAAATGTCACCGGCCACGGCCTGATTCTCTCTGACGCCCTTCCTTTTCCGGGTTTCCGCAACCCCAAAGACGCCTAGCCCTATCTGGCGCGGGTCTTGCCGCGGAGGCGGAACCAGTTGTTCCAGGTTTTGCGGATGGTTTGGCGGGTGGAGAGGTATTGCTGCTCCAATTCGGTGCCGCGCTGGATCGCGCCGATCACGCCGCGCACGCTGAAGTCGTCCGTCTCGAGAATGGTGCAGGCCACCCCGACCGCCCCGGCATGGTGGGCGTCACTGCCGGCCGTCATGGGCAACCCGCGGCGCAACGCGTAGTCATAGGCCTTGCGGTTGTGCCGCTTCAAGGTCGTCGCGGCGTTGAACACCTCAAGCCCATCGAGCGGCAAACTATCGAGCACGGACTCGCGGATGCCGGCGCGGAACAAGTCGTAAGGGTGCGGCGCGACGGCCATCCCGCCGGCGGCGTGAGCCAGACGGCAAACTTCGGCGGCGGGCATCCCTTTGAGCGAAGAAGGCAGCGTGCAGCCCAGGCAGAGCAGGTGACCGTCCGCCGTGGTCACCTCGATCCCGGGGATGACGAGGAATCCGTCGACCGGCTGGCCATCGGCCCGCATCAGTCCGCGTTCCACCATGTAACCCACCGCATCGCACGTGTTGTGGTCGGTGATGGCGAATCCGTGGAGCCCGGCCGCGCGGGCTGAGGCGATCAAGTCCTCGGGACTGCTCACGCCGTCCGCGGAGAAGAAGGAATGGACATGGAGGTCGATACGGAGGGACATGGGGCTGCGCCCGGAGCGCGCTACCAAGTGTTCAGTTTTCAGTTTTCGGTGTCCAGTGGATCCGGCGGGAGGAAAAGGCCGAGGGCTGAGACTTGAAGCCTGAATGAAAATCAAGGCGACGCGGCGGAACGTGTGCCAGCCGCACAGCAAAAACTGAAAACTGAGCCGAGTCTTCGAGACGGGCCTTAGCCAACACTGAACCACTGAACACTCCGCGCCGCGGCCCAGCGGCCGCGGCGCGGATCCGTTCTTGCCCCGTTCGCGCCCGCTGCTATGCAATCCGCAGGCATGCAACTCCTCGGCATCGACATCGGCGGTTCGGGCATCAAGGGCGCCCCGGTCAACATTGAAGCAGGAAATCTTGTGGCCGAGCGCTTGCGCCTCGCCACCCCCTCGCCTTCCACTCCGGATGCCGTGGCCGGGGTGATCCGTCAAATCACGGAGAGTTTCGGCACCACCGGCGGGCCGGTCGGCATCACCTTCCCCGGGGTGGTCAAACATGGACGGATCCTCACCTCCGCCAATATGGATCCCGCGTGGATCGGCTTTGATGCGGCCACCTTTTTCTCGGCCAAGCTCGGCCGCCCCGCCTTGGTGATCAACGATGCCGATGCCGCCGGTCTGGCCGAAATGCGTTTCGGTGCCGGGCGCGGCATCGGCGGCACGGTGATCCTGCTCACCCTCGGCACGGGCGTGGGGAGTGCCGTTTTTCTCGACGGCCAGCTCGTGCCCAATACGGAATTCGGCCACATGGAAGTGCGCGGCAAGGATGCCGAGGCCCGTGCCTCCGACCGGGTGCGCGAAGAGAAGGACCTCGCTTGGGAACAATGGGGCGAACGGGTCGGCGAGGTCATCGCCCGCCTCGCCTTCCTGCTCAATCCCGACCTCGTCATCATCGGCGGCGGCGTGAGCCGCAAAGCGGAAAAATTCCTTCCCGTCGTGCAAGGCATGGTCAAGGTCCCCGTCGTGCCGGCCCAGTTGCAAAACCAGGCCGGACTAATCGGCGCGGCCCTTGTGGCGGCCGGGAGCGCCGCGACCGCGTGAAAGCCCCCGCGCCCATCGAAGTCCCGGTCGGCATTCCCGGCCGGAAGTGCCGCGTGCTGGTCGGTCCCGACCTCCTCGCCCGCACCGGCCAATTGGCGCGCGACAGCGGGTTGGGCGGCACCTGTGCTGTCATCACGGACGAAAATGTCGGACCCCTCCACGGCGCGGCCGTGCGGAACTCCCTCGAAGCGGCGGGCATCCGGACCGTCCTTCTTACCGTGCCCGCCGGCGAGCGATCAAAGTGCCTCGCCACGGCCGAAGACGTCTGCGACCGCATGATCGCAGCGGGACTCGACCGCGGTTCCTTTGTCGTCGCCTTGGGCGGCGGGGTGGTCGGCGACTTGGCGGGCTTCGTTGCCGCCATTTACCAGCGGGGCATCCCGTTGGTGCAAATCCCCACGACCATCGTGGCCCAGGTCGACAGCTCCATCGGGGGCAAAACCGGGGTCAATGCCCGGGCCGGCAAAAATCTCATCGGCGCGTTCCACCAACCGTGCCTCGTGCTGGCCGACACCAGCACGCTGGCCACCTTGCCCGACCGCGAATACCGCGAAGGCTTTGCCGAGGTGATCAAACATGCGGCTATCCGCGACGCCGCGTTGCTCGATGCCCTCGACCCCGCCGCCCCGCGCGACACTCTGGCCCCGCTCATCGCCCGCAACATCGCGATCAAAGCCGCCATCGTGGCGGCGGACGAACACGAACAAACCGGCCAACGCGCCCTGCTCAACTTCGGCCACACCATCGCCCACGCCATCGAAAATGTGGCCGGCTACGGACGGTTCCTGCACGGCGAGGCGGTCAGCCTCGGGCTGGCCGCCGCCGTGGAGATCTCGCAAAGCAAAGCCGGACTTTCCGCCCCGGAGGCCGACCGCGTGCGCGCCAAGCTGGCCGCTTTCGGCCTGCCCCTCACCCTCGCGGCCGATCTTTCCGCCGACGACCTTCTCGCCGCCGCGCGCCGGGACAAAAAGTTCACCGGCGGCCGGGTGCGCTACGTTGTCATCCCCCGTCTGGGCGAAGCCTTCGTCGCGGAGGATGTGACCGAAGACGATCTCCGCGCCGCGCTACAGACGCTGCGCGTCTGAAGCGCGGAGTTGGCAGTGTTCCGTTTACGGTGTTCAGTTTGTCGCGGCGGTCTCTGACCGCCTAATGCCGTGCTGAAAACTGAATCACCGAAAACGGAAAACTCTGCGCCGACGGCGCAGAATGCACACCATCTCTACATCCACATCCCGTTCTGCCTGCAGATCTGCCCTTACTGCAGTTTTTACAAGGACCTCGCCGGACCGGGGAAGGCCGATCCGCTGGTCGAGGCCGTGGTGCGCGAGGCAGAACGGTTCGGCCGCGGGATCGCGCCGCGCACCATCTTCATCGGCGGCGGCACCCCGACCGCACTATCCGTCTCGCAACTGGAGCGGCTCTTCGCCGGTTTGCGCGAGCAAATGGATTTCACCCGGGTCGAGGAATTCACCATCGAGATGAACCCGGCCACCGTGACGAAGCGCAAGGCGGACTTGCTCCGCCGCGCCGGGGTCAATCGCGTCAGCATGGGCGTGCAATCATGGGACCCTGACCTGCTCAAATTGCTCGGACGCGTCCATGATGCCGAGCAGGTCCGTCGATCCTTCGCCATCTTGCGCCGCGCCGGATTCGACAACCTTAACCTCGACCTGATCTACGGGATTCCGGGCCAGACCCTCGCGCAGTGGGAGGAGAGCATCCGGCAGACCGCCGCACTCCGGCCCGAGCACATCTCGGCGTATTGCCTGACCTACGAGGAGGACACCGAATTCTTCGAGCGCCAGGCGCGGGGCGAATTTGCCGAGGACCGGGACAGCGATGCCGGATTTTTCGAACGCGGCGTCGCGCTCCTCGGGGCGGCCGGCTACGGGCAATACGAAATCTCCAACTACGCGCAAGCCGGACACCAGTGCCGCCACAACCTGGCCTACTGGGAAGGTGCGGACTACCTCGGTCTCGGCCCGAGCGCCTGGTCGACGGTCGGCGAGCGCCGTTGGCAAAACGTGCCCGACACCGCGGCCTACGTCCGCGCCATCCAAGCGGGGGTGCGTCCGGTCCGCGACGAAGAAATCCTGCCCGCGGCCACGCGGGAAGCGGAGAAAATCGCCTTCGGTTTGCGCATGAATGCCGGCATCGACCCGGCACGGCTGGCCGAGCGGCGCGATCTGGTCGCCGGCTTGCGGGCCGAAGGATTGCTCGAGGACCACGGACCGCGCGTGCGATTGACCGACCGAGGCCGCCTCCTGGCCGACGAAATCGCCTCCGAGTTGATCTGACGCCGTCCCAGCCGGCGCACTGCCCAAAGCGGGCAACAAAAAGGGCGTCCCTCGCGGGACGCCCTTTGTGAATTGGTTTTGCGTGCCGGCTTAGTAGCCGCCGCGGTCGCTGCCGCGGTATCCACCGCCGCCACCGCCGCCACCGCCACGGTAGCCGCCGCCACCGCCGCCGCTACGGCCTCCGCCGCCGCCGCCGCGATAGCCACCGCCGCCACCACCACCGCCGCCACCGCCGCGATATCCGCCGCCGCCACCGCCGCCTTGCGGACGGTCTTCACGGGGACGCGCTTCGTTGACTTGGATCGAACGGCCGTCCATGTCTTGGCCATGGAATTTGCCGACGGCCGCGTTGGCTTCCTCGTCATTCGAGAAAGTGACAAAACCGAAACCGCGGGAGCGGCCGGTCTGACGATCGACGGCAATCATGACGTCGGTCACGGTGCCACATTGTCCGAAGGCGTCGCGCAGCGAGTCTTCGGTGGTGCTGAAGGGGAGATTCCCCACATAGAGTTTGTTACCCATACTATTATCTTTCTGTTGTGTGTTACTGCCAGGCTCCAAGCCGTCCGGTGCCTGCGCAGGTTCCCACGAACGTAAACTCAACCCGGGGGTGCGCTTTCTGACCTGAACTTGTCGACTGTCAGGGGTGAAGATCGTCCGAACCACCCAAAGCGCAAGCGAAATCGGCTCAGGGGTCGGCCACCACCCGGAAGAAGCCCTGCTCATCGGGAGGCGTTCCCTCCGGTCGGGTCACGGGGAGGGTTTGGTCCGCGGTCCCGTCACCCGTGACCAAGGCGCCGGTCGGAGTCCATTCCGGATCGGCCAAACGCGCTTTGTATTCCACCCGGTAGGGCACGCCCGGGACGGTCGGCAGTTCGAGGGCAAAATCCGGTCCGGAGCGCCGCAGGGCGGACACGCGGAACTGGCGGGTAGCATCGAGGCGGTCGAGGCGGTTGTCCCCCGCGGTGTCGGCCACCGAGGCCACGGGGATGGCGAGAAATTCGCCGGGCTCAATGTTGCCATTGGCCGTGACGGCCGCCGGAGCTTGCGCCGCGAGCACCCCGTTGTCGGCGGTTTGGATGGCCGCGACAGCCAGATAAATGGTTGCCGGCACGGTTGGGCCGAAGGCCTCGGCCAAATCGATCACCCCCTCGAAAATATTGCCGGTGCGGTTCGCCTTGGCGGTCGAAGAGGCTGGTGCTCCGGTCCAGCCCACGTAGCCGTTGGCGCTTTCCATCGCGAGGTAGGGTTTGCTTGTCGCCATGGCAATCTGGCCGGCTTTGTTCCACGCTCCGGCCATGACCGCGGAGGCGGAAGCGAGGAGCCGATCGGTGACGAAAATAAAATGGTCGTTGCCATTGGCCGGGGCGGCGAACCAGGTGGCGACGTAAAGTTTTGTCCCCCGCACCGCCGCGTGGATTTTCATGCCGGGCGCGGTCAGCAGGTAGCCGGGACGGTTTTCTCCGGCCAGATTGAAGTCGGGCGGTTGCACCGGACGCACCGGCGTGGTCGCGGAAACGGCCGCGGAGGGCGCGGAGTCGCCGGCGGAATTCACGGCAGCGACCGTGTACTCGTAGGAGGTGGAAGCCTGCACCGTGGTGTCGGCATAGGACGCCGTGCGACTGGTGCCGATTTGCGTGCCGCCGCGGCGGATGGTGTAGGACGCCGCCCCGGAAACGGCGGTCCAAGCAAGATCGATCCGGTGGTGCGCGGTAGCCGCGGCACTCAGCCCGGTCGGTGCGTCGGGCGGTCCGGAGGGAGGTTCCGAAGTCACGCTCAGATTCCAATTGTTGCCGCCATTGTTATCCCAGAGGCCGGCGCCATTGTTGAAAACCATGGCGATCGTCGTGGCGTCGGCCGGCACCGTGTAGGCGAACGTCCAGGCGGTGTCACTTTTCGTCATGGCCACGCCGGGCAGTACCGTCCAATTCCCCCCATTGAAGCCGTGGTGGATATTGACCGCGCTGGCCGAAGCCAGGTTCCGCCCGGCCGGTTGGTAGGTGACCGTGACCGTTTGGCCGGCCACCGGGGGATTCGGGGTGGTGGTCAAGACCGTGCCGGATGGACCGCCACCGCCGCCGTTGGTCTGCCCGCTGTAGTCGTCGACCCACACGTGCTGGATTTCCGATCGGGAAACGTTGCCCTTCGCGTCGGTCGCCTCGATGTAATAGTCGAGCAGCTTGCTGCGGAATCCGGGCAGATTGGTGTCGGTAATTTTGACAAAATAGTAATCCGCCACCGCGTCGGGTTGCACCGGCAGGAAGTAATCGATTTGGTTGTTGGCCGCCGCCGCGTTGAGCGCCTCGCGCGTCTTGGGCAATTCGCGCTTGGTCATGTCGAGCGTCACCCACGGCCCCACCTCGCCGCCGCCGGCGTAAGTTTCGTTCTGGTTGCTCGCCAGTGGGTTGGTGCCGTCGTTGTCGATGCGCACTTTCAACTTCACCTGGCCGGAGGGAATGCCGCTGATGTCATAAGCGTGCGTCCAGACATAAAAATCCGAATTCATCCGTTTGAGAAACGAGGTGTCGCCCCCGGGCACATTGTTGAACCAGCCGAACGTGTAGGCTCCCGGGTTGTAGGGGAAGCGCTGCGGTTTGAGCACGGTGGGCGGGGTGCGGTCGTTGTTGCGGCGCGCCGTCGTCATCCACGGGGTCAATTTTTCCACGGCACGCCGGGTGGCCAGCCCGGGCTTCATCTCGTCGTCATTGCCGAGCCCGCCGTAGTAGTTGAAGCCGGAATCCAGTCCCTTGAGATAAATATGCCAGGCGAGTTCGACCTCGTTGGGATTGTTCCACCTCCCGTCCCATTCGTAAGGCGCCTGGATTTTCCAGGCCTCGACCGAACCGCCCTCGTCGTGCAGGATTTGTTCGGCCGTTTCACACCAGTTGGCCCCGGCCATCAAGGGCGCGTAGCTGTAAAATTTGAGGGCGAAACCCGGCGTTTCCAGGTCGATCTGCGTGCCGGGCACGGTGGTCACTCCCCGGTTGGCCACCGTGGCCACCGGCGGCTCGATCCACTTGAGGAAGGACGGGGATCCGTAATCCATCTCGGGAAAAATCCACGCGCCATCCTCGATGTGGACCACCGGAATGTTATTCCCCCCGCCGGCGGCGCCGATCGCGGCATTGACGAAATCCTGCGGCGCGCTCTGCCGGTAACCAGCGGCACCCGATTGGCCGAAAAGTTGCGGGGTCGCCTCAAACCAGGAACTGGATCCGCCGCCCCATGCGTTGTCGCCATCGGTCGAAGGCATGACCAGAACCGGCCGACGGGCGTCCGTGGCGTGGGGCGCGATGAACTCCCGGATTTTGCCGATTCCCTCGCTGGCGTAGCCGTAGCGGTAGCTGAGCACGTCGTCGGACGGCACGGCATACATGGTTGTTTCCGCCCCGGTTTCCGGGTTCACATATTTGACCCGGTGCAGTTGGTAAGCGTAGGGCGCGACATTCCATGCCGCGTTCCCCGGATTCGGCTCGCCATACCACCAGCCTTCGGTCGGGGACGGTCCGAGCTGGTCCGCCTTGTTCGGCGGACTGGAGAAAATGTTGTAGCGGCTCTCGGGGTTGGCCACCGTGTTGTAGGTCGGGCACGTGCGGCTGAGGTGGTGGCTGGCCACGATAACCCACTCGTAGCCTTCCTCGCGCAGCACCTCGATAAGGTGGCGCGAGTAGCCCATTTCGGTGGGGAAAAATCCTTTCGAATGGTCGCTCAAGTCGGCCTTGCCGCCCCACGCTTTCCACCAGGCCTGCTTGAAGATCTGCAGTTCCTTGCGGAAGACCGATTTGGGCAGGAGCGGGGCCAGCGAGTGATGATAGGTGAAGCCGACGAGGTCCAGGCGGGGCGAACCGGACGGCGTCTTCCACCCGCGCGCTTCCTTGTAACCGTTGTTCCATCCGCGGCCGTAGCCCAGCTGGCCGACCGAACCAAGTTGCCGCACGTTGTCGATGAGCGAACCGGAGTAGCTGAGGGCAAATCCGGCGGCGCTGTTCAGCCCGCTGAGCGAGTTCCGCGGGCCGCTTTGGTAGGAATTGACCCGGTCGTTGATGCTGAAAATTTCGGTCAGATTGTTTTCCGGATGCTGCTTCGGGCTGAGGCCGCCGTAATTTTGACCCGGTTTGAGCACGATCGAGTCCCAGGCGTATTGGCCGCGCTGGGTCTCCGCGCCGTTGCCGTTCCACTCCGGCCAGTAGAGCGGCTGGTGATTGTGCCAGAAGCGGGAGACATAAACGTTGCCGTTGGCCAGGCCGGTGCCGGGGAAAAAAAGCGCGGCGCAGAAGGCAGTGCCGAGAAGTCGGGGGGACAGGCGCATGATGCCGGGGAGGGGCGGGCTATTCGATATTCCGGCTCAATTGGAAATTATTGAAGAAAAAGTCGTGCCTCTCGGCATTGCGGTTGAAAAAGGCCAGGCTTTGGATCGGCGCGCCCGCTTCGCCGCCGAATTTGCGGCCGGCAAGAAGTTTGACCGACTTGTCGCGCAGATTGATCACTTCCAAATCATAGGTGTCGGCATCGACCAAGGTCAGGGTCAGAGCCAGCGCCTCCTCGGTCATCGGAATCCCCGTGTCGAACTCTTGCTCGCGGTCCGTGATCAGGTAATTGGCCGAACCCTCACGGGCAAAAAATCTCAGACGCGCCCCGAGATCGACGTCCCCGACCGAACCGTCGGCCTGGCCCGTGCGGTAAGTCACTCCAACCTCGCCCGGTGCCGGATCATCCTGACCACCTTTGTCTTGGAAAGGCCCGTGCAGGATCTCGAAAGTAAAATTGTCGCCCGGTTCAAGCGGGATGGCGATCCCGCGGAAAGCCGCCGACTCCTCGTAGCTTTTTCCGTTGGCGAAAAGTGCGAACGCGCGATCTGTGGTAATCGGTGCGACTTCAGGCTTCTCGGCCAGCTTGCCCAGATAATGCCCGGCAAAACTCCCCTCGCCATCCGACTTGGACACCATCTTCCAGGCAAAAAAACCATTGTCACCACCCGAGCCGACATTCCACCCGCCATTATACATGCCTTGGTTGGCCTGATCCTCACCCACATTCAACTGGGTCAGCGCCCAAGCAGAAGCGAATGGGAAGAGGGCCAACGCAGCGGAAATCAACCGGCGCCAAAAGGGGGAAGTCATGGCAAGTAAACAGAAAACTTACCGCTCCTGCGACAACCTGTCAAACGGCCGGAGCCGACTTTCAGTCCCCCGCCCCGTCTCCGAAGTGCCTGCGCGGCATCAGGTAGCGCGCCACATACTCCTTCACCGCCTCCGGCAAGGGAGTGACTCCCCCCGCATAACCGGTGGACTTCAGCTTGGTGATGTCCGCCTGGGTGAAATACTGGTACTGGCTGCGCAGCGCTTCGGGCATCTCGATGAATTCGATCCGCGCTTCCTTTCCCATCGCCTCGAAAATCGGGTGGACCAGGTCGAGCCAAGTGTGCGCCTCGCCCGATCCGATATTGAACAACCCTCCGGCTTTCTTCGTGGCGGCCAGATGCAAGGTCATGGCCACCGCGTCTTTGACATAAAGAAAATCCCGCATCTGCCCGCCGTCCGCATAGTCCGCATGGTAGCTCTTGAAAAGCTTTACCAGCCCCGTCTCCTCGATCTGCCGCCAGGCCTTGCTCACCACGCTGCGCATGTCGCCCTTGTGCTCCTCGTTCGGGCCGAAAATGTTGAAATACTTCAGCCCGACCATCCGCCGCAGATATCCCTCGCGCTGGGCGTGAAGATCGAAAAGTTGCTTCGAATACCCGTAGGCATTGAGCGGGCGCCAGGCGGACAGTTCGTCGGACAAATCATCCATCCCGGCCGAGCCGTCGCCATAGGTCGCAGCCGAGGACGCATAAACAAAACGCGACCCGCGGCCGAGGGCCCACTCGGCCAATTGACGCGTGCAGCCGAAATTGTTGCGCAGCAAATAATCCGCATCCCGCTCCGTGGTCGAGGAACACGCCCCGAGGTGGAACACATGGGTGAATTCGCCGAACGCGCCCGCCTTGTCCGCCAAGCGGTCGTAAAATTCATCGGCCTCGACAAATTCCTCAAAGCGCAAAGGCGAAAGATTCCGCCACTTTTCGTCGCTCTCGAGTTGGTCGACCACGACCACGCGATCCGTCCCGTGCCAGCGGTTCAGCGCCCCGACGAGCACACTTCCGATGAAACCGGCCCCGCCGGTGACGAGAAAACGGTCCTTGCCGGAGAACGCCGGCCGCGGCGTGCTTCCGCCTTTGGAGGATTTCTTTTTGGTCGGTGGTTTCGTTTTGCCCATGCCGATCCGAGCGTAACCAGCGCCCGCCCGGCGGGCAAATCCCTTCGCATTGCCACACCGCCGCTTCCGACCTAAACTTTCTCCCATGCCGACCACCCGCTGGGAAACCCGGGATCCCGCGGATCCCGTCATCGCGCAGAATCTGGTCCGCGAACTCGGCATCTCCGCCCTCCTCGCGTCCCTCCTCACCTCGCGCGACATCACCGACCCCGGCGAGGCGGACCACTTCCTCCACCCCCGCCTCGCCTCGCTTCCCGACCCGCTGGCCACTCCCGGGTTGGAAGCCGCCGCCCGACGCATCGCCCTGGCCGTGGAACGCGGGGAGAACGTCGTTCTCTACGGCGACTATGACGTGGATGGCGTGACCTCTCTGGCCATCATGCACCGCTTCCTCGCCGCGCACGGACTCGAAGCCGGTTGGTTTCTCCCGCTGCGGGAATCCGAAGGCTACGGGCTGAGCCGCGACGGCCTCGACCGCGTCTTTGCCGCCCGCCAGCCCACCCTTCTGGTCGCCCTCGACTGCGGCACCGGGTCGCACGAAGAAGCCGCCTGGCTGGCCGCACGCGGGGTTGACCTCGTCATCATCGACCACCACGAACCGAAACACGGCGCGGCCCCCTGCGCCGCGCTGGTCAACCCGAAGGCCCTCGGCGGCAACACCGACCTCTGCACCGCCGCGCTGGTCTTCAAGGTCTGCCACGGCATCCAGAAAGTCAGCGGCCGGCGGGAACCCGACCTCCGCGACTTCCTCGACCTCGCCGCGATGGGCACAATTTGCGACCTCGCCCCGCTGCGCGGGGAAAACCGGGTCATCGTCCGCCACGGTCTGGCCCGACTCAGCCAGACCAAATGGGAAGGACTCCGTGCCTTGATGGAAGTTTCTTCCGTCACGCCGCCGGTCATCACCACGGCCGAAGTCGGGTTCCGCCTCGGACCGCGCCTCAACGCGGCCGGGCGCCTCCACACTGCGGAGGCCGCGCTCAAACTGCTCCTCAGCGAAGATCCGGACGAAGCGCGGCGCCTCGCCCGCGAACTCGACGTCTGCAACCGCGAACGCCAGGACCTCGAGCAACACGTCCTCGAAGCCGCCCTGGACGCCTTGGACAAAGATTTCGACCCCGGACGCGATTGCGCCGTGGTGGTCGGGGGCGACGGCTGGCACGCCGGCGTGGTCGGCATCGTCGCCTCCCGCCTCTGCCGCAAATACCACCGCCCGGCCATCGTGGTCGGCTTCGACGAGAAGGGCGAAGGTCACGGCAGCGGACGCAGCATCGACGCCCTCTCCCTCGTCGAGACCCTCGGCGACTGCGCCGACTTGCTCGGGCCTTTCGGCGGCCACCACATGGCCGCCGGTCTGAGCGTCACGCGGGAAAACTTTGCCGGCTTCCGCGAAAAATTCACCTTGGCCGCCGGGCGACGCTTGCAGCCGCACGACCTCGTTCCCCGGATCAAACTCGACGCCCGCATCGACGTGGCCGATTTGGAACACGCCCACCTTGAAGAACTCTCCCTCCTCGAGCCATGCGGCATGGGCAACCCCGCACCACTCTTTTACGCCCGTGCCGTCGCCCCCGTGCACGGCCCCGACGTGCTCAAAGAAAAACATGTCCGCTTCCGGGTCCGCGGCCGCGAAGAACTGCTCGCCGCCATTTATTTCAACGGCGCCCGCGACGACTTCCCCCGGGCCCCCTGGGACGTCGCCTTCAAACTGGTTCGCAACGAATACCGCCAGCGCATCAGCCTTCAGCTCGAAGTCCAGCACCTCCGCCCGACCGAAAACGGCGAAGGCACCCCCGCCGCGGCTTTTTCCCGGACCAGCTAAGCCGCGAGCATCCCGACAGGCACCGTCCCTGCGGCGCGGCCCGACCGAATGCCATTGCCAACCCGCGCGGGGAATGCTTTATATTCCCTTCGGTTTTCCGGGGTCATAGCTCAGTTGGTAGAGCGCCTCAATGGCATTGAGGAGGTCTGGGGTTCGAATCCCCATGGCTCCACTTCCCTTTCAAGCGGCCGGTGTTGCCGCCATTTTTTCCGCTTCCTTCAGCGCCATGCCGACGATCTGGTCCATGTTATAGTAGCGATAGGTGGCCAAGCGCCCGATGAAGGAGACCGTGGGATCCGCGGCGGCCCCGGGAGCACAGAGGTCGCGAAGGTGCGGGGGAAAAGGGTCGGTCTCGGTCCGCGATTTGTATTTCTGGTAGAGGGCCGCGGAATCGGGGGCGGGAACCGGGTAGTAGGCTTCCTTGCCGGGACCGAAGTCGTCCGGATATTCGCGGACAATGGTCGTATTGGCGCACTGTTGGCCAGTGGCATGTTTGATTTCGACAATGCGAGTGAACTCCTCGTCGTTGGGATAATTCACCTGCATCGCGGGCTGGAAGAAGCCCGGAGGAGCAGGCTTCTCAGTGGAGAGATGGGAGCCGGAGCTGGGCGGAGACGGCCGCAGGCAATTGAGGGTTGATGGATCTGCGAGCTGCTCGGAAGTGAAGGACTCGGGTTCGAAGCGGAGCGAGCGGTACGGGAGGCGTCCGTGGCAGTAATCGTAGTATTCGTCGATCGGCCCGGTGTAGACGAGATGCTTGCAGCGGACCTGCGGGAGGATGGCGCGGAATTCGGTGTTGAGGAGAATTTCCAACTTGTCTCCGCAAGCCGCGACCATGCGTTCGAACATCGCGGTGTAGCCGTCCTTGGGAATGGCCTGGAAGTCCTCGCGCAAGTAACGGTCGTCCCGGTTGGTGCGGATCGGGATGCGTCCGCAGACCGACGCATCGAGATCCTTGGGATGACGCCTCCACTGCTTGAGCGTGTAGCCTTTGAAAAATTTCTCGTAAAGTTCCCAGCCGACCTGGCTGACCACCACCTCTTCGGAGTTGGCCGGATTGTCGATGGGGACGCGGTGTTCGGCGATCCACTGCTCCATTTCTTCCGAGGTGGACGGACGCCCGAGAAATTGCTCGAAGGTGTTCAGGTTGATCGGAAAATTCCAGTAGCGGCCGTCGGAGTAGGAGAGGATTTTGTAATCAACCGGATGCCACGCGGTGAACTGGCTGAGGTAATCGACAATGCGCGGGGCATTGGTACGGAAGTAATGCGGCCCGTAAGCGTGGACCAGAACCCCGGCCGCGTCATATTTGTCATAAGCATTGCCCCCGAGGTGGTCGCGCTTCTCGACCAAAAGACAGGTCTTTCCCTGCTCCGTGGTGAGACGCTCGGCCACGGTCAGGCCGGAAAATCCCGCACCGACGATGAGGCAGTCGACGTGTTTGCGCATGGAGTGTGGAGCGGGGAGCTTGGAGCCGGGTTCCGGTCTGACGTCGGCGGTCATCAGTTGCGGGTCACGGATGACGAGGAGAGCCCGACTCTGGGTTTTCAGCGACGCGGGCGGTCATGCGGGATTTCCATCGTTGGGCCGCAGCGGCAAAAGCATCTTTGTGCAGTGGCCAGTCATGGAGAACCGCGGGATCGAAGTCCGCGCCATTCGGCCAGACAACGGTCCCAACCTCAGAGTCGAGCGCGACACGGGCGAAGACAAACGGGTCGCGGAGCGGGCCGTAAAGTTCCCCTTCAAGCATATCGGCAAGATCAACGACCGTCTCGACCCCGTCCTCAAAGCGAAGACGAAGCGCATAGGGCGCGACGCGCTCGAATCCGGTAATCCTGTGGACGGGATGAGTCATGGCTATTCCAGAGGCCTGATCGGCATGGCCGAACGCCCGTTGATCAATTGCTGCCAATCAGCTTCAAGCTCACTCTGGTGCAGTTCAGCCCACGCTTCAACCAGTCTTTGCTGGCGCTGCGGCAGAGAGCCGGCGGTAAGAGCGACCGGACGAATGGTAAAAACTGCGGCATGCTCTTGGTAATAAGCGTGAAAATGAGACTCGTGATGACCTGCTGAGGGCTCCGCGAACATGCGGATAATGATGCCATGAAATCGCGAGAGTTCGGGCATGGCACAACCTCAAGCCCCCCGAGATTTCCAAGCATCGACGATTTGGTGGATGGTGTCTTCGAGCGAGATGGTGATGTCCCACGCAGAGTAATCGCGGCGCATCTTGGCCAGGTTGCTGATGTAGCAGATGTGGTCGCCGATGCGATTTTCATCGAGGTAAGTGTGGACCTGTTTTTGACCGGTGAATTTTTCGGTCAGGGCGAAAGCCTCGAGGATGGAGCACGAGTTGTCGCGTCCGCCGCCGAGGTTGTAGACCGCGGCGACCCGGGGGGCCTTGAGAAACTCCTCGATGAAGCGGGCGACGTCATGGCTGTGGATGTTGTCGCGCACCTGCTTGCCCTTGTAGCCGTAGACTTTGTATTCCTTGCCCTCCAGGTTGCATTTGACCAGGTAGCTGAGAAATCCGTGCAACTCGACGCCGGAGTGGTTCGGCCCGGTCAGGCATCCGCCGCGCAGGCAGCAGGTCGGCAGGCCGAAGTAGAGGCCGTATTCCTGGACGATGATGTCGGCCGCCGCTTTCGACGCCCCGAAAAGGGAATGCTTCGATTGGTCGATGGAAAAATCCTCCGCGATGCCGTCGGCATAAGCAGGATCGTCATAGTCCCACCGGGTTTCGAGTTCCTTGAGCCGGATGAAGTTCGGACGGTCCCCGTAGACCTTGTTGGTCGACATGTGGACGAAGGGCGATTCCGGGCAGGTGCGGCGGACGGCCTCGAGCAGATTCAAGGTGCCGACCGCGTTGGTGTCGAAGTCGTCGAACGGGATGGCCGCTGCGCGGTCATGGCTGGGCTGCGCGGCAGTGTGGACCACGGCATCGGGCTTAAGTCCGGCCAGGAGGTCGAGCACTCCTTGGCGGTCGCGGATATCAAGTTCATGGTGGTGGAAGTTTTTGATCAGCGCAGCCAGGCGTTCCTGGTTCCAGCGGGTGTCACCCTGCGGCCCGAAAAAAACGGCGCGCTGGTTGTTGTCGAGACCGTGGATTTCCCAGCCGAGGCGGGCAAAGTGGAGGCAAACTTCCGAGCCGATGAGGCCGGAGGATCCGGTGACGAGGAGTTTTTTCATGGGAGATGCGGACCGGACAGTTTGACCTGCCCCTTACCCCGGATCAAGGCGGGGCGGCCGACCAGCGCTCTTTTGCTTCGCGGCGGACGGCCCCGGTCCTAGACTTGCCCGGCCATGACCTACTATTTGGTGAAACTTTTCCTCAGCGCCGGGCTCATCGTGGCGATCAGCGAAATTTCCAAGCGCAGCGGCTACCTCGGAGGCCTCATCGCCTCGCTCCCGCTGGTCTCGTTGCTGGCCATCGGGTGGATATGGATCGAGACGCACGACGCGGCCAAAATCGCGGATTTTTCCCGCAGCGTTTTCTGGTTCGTCCTGCCCAGTCTGCTCTTTTTCGTTCTCTTGCCGTGGCTGCTGCCCAAAGCGGGGTTTTACCTCGCACTGACCATCGCCTGCCTCGCCACGGCCGCCGGCTATGCGGTCATGGCGCTCGCCCTGGCCCGCGCCGGGATTCATCTCTAAGCCATGATCCGCGCGTTCCGGATTTGGCCGCTCATGCTTGCCACGGCAGTTGCCGTGCGGGCGGATCCTCCGGCCCGGGTGGTCAGCCTCGCCCCCAATCTCACGGACATGGTCCTGCACCTCGGCGCCGGGGAATCGCTTGCCGGGGTAACCCCTTTTTGCGCGGCCCCGGATGAGGTGCCGCGCGTGGCCGGCGGCATGCAGCCCGAGGCCGAAACCATCCTGGCCATCGGACCCGACCTGGTACTGGCCTCTTCCATCACCCCGGCACCAACCCTGCGCCAACTCCGCCGTCTCGGCATCCGCACCGAGGTCTTCGCCACCGGGTCGCTGGAAGAAATTCGCGCGGCAACGGCGAGGCTGGCCGGGATTTTCGGGCGGGACGCACCCCGCGAGCCAGCCCCGGACGGCGTCCGCCCTTCCCGCACTGCGGTTTTGCTCTTCGGGGCGGACACTGCCTACAGCGCAGGTTGCGGGACGCACGCGCACGAGATCCTCGGGGCCGCCGGTCTGCACAACATCGCAGCCGAGGCGTCCGGTCCCTGGCCGCAACTCGGCGAGGAATTTCTCCTCGCCTCCGACCCGGACGTCATCATCGTGGCCGACTACGGCGGGGCGAAGAGAGAAGCGGTCCTTGCTCTGCTCCGCGGGCATCCTGTGCGCAGGCACTTGCGCGCCGTGCGGGAGGACCGCGTGGTCGTTTTTCCAGCCCGGGCGTTCAGCATCCCGGGGCCCGCGGCACTGCAAGCGGGGCAAAAATTGCGCGACGAGGTGGAGAAACTGTGAAAGCGGAGCAGGAGCCGTTTCTCCAAGCACGGGCCGTCCGCGCCGGCTACTCCGGTCGCGAAGTACTCCGGGGTATCGACCTCGAAGTCCGCCGCGGCGAAGTGCTCTGCGTGGCCGGGCCGAACGGCAGCGGAAAAAGCACCCTGCTGCGCGCCGTGACCGGTCTCCTCCCCCTCCGCGGGGGCGAAGTGCGCATCGGCGGGACACCTCTGGGGGTCCTTTCCGCCAAAGAACGCGCGCGCCGTTGCGCGGTGCAACCGCAGGTCGAAGCGCCGATGTTCGACTACACGGTCGGCCAATTCGTTTTGCTCGGTCGCCACCCCCACCGGCCTCCGCTCGCCGCCGCCACCGCACAAGATCGCGACGCTGCCTCCCGGGCCATGGAAGAAACCGACCTCGCGGGTTTCGGGGAGCGCAGCATCCGCTCGCTTAGCACCGGCGAATGGCAGCGCACCTTGCTGGCCCGGGCTTTGGCCCAGGAGGCTCCTTTGCTCCTGCTCGACGAACCGGCCGCGCACCTTGATCCCGGACACCGTTTCGCCGTGCATACCCTGCTGCGTTCGCTGGCGCGGGAGCAAAACCGCGCGGTGCTCTGCGTTTCGCACGATCTCAATCTGGCGGCGGAATTCAGCGACCGGATGATCATTATGACACAGGGACGGGTGCAGGCGGCCGGAACGCCGGAAGAAGTCCTGACCGAACCCAACTTGCGCGAGGTCTTCCGTTGCGAGGCGCTCCGGGTTGCTCCAAATCCTTTCACCGGACGTCCGGGAACCTTCTTCGCCCCATGAACGCATTGCCCCGGCTTTGTCTCCTCGCCGCCGCGTCGCTGGCCGTCTTCGTCGCCGCGGTGTGCATTGGTCCGACCCATTTGCTCGACCTGCCGCGCTGGTTTGAATTGCTGAGGACCGGCGTGGCCACCCCGGAGTTGGAGCGTGCGTCGCTTGTCTTTTGGGAGTTGCGTCTGCCCCGTGTGCTGCTCGCCGCCGCGGCCGGCGCCAATTTGGCCCTGGGCGGTCTCCTCCTGCAGGCCATCTTCCGCAATCCCCTGGCCGAGCCTTATTTGCTCGGGCTTTCCTCGGGCGGCGCTTTGGGCGCCGTGGTCGCGCTGGCCGCCGGCGCGGCCTCCGTGACTTGGCCCGCGCTGGCCGGCAGCCTGGCCCTCGCCGCCATCGTGCTTCTTTTTTGCCGGCGACGCATCGCCGCCGACCTTCCTTCGCTCTTGCTCGTCGGCGTGGCTTTGGGTGCCCTGGCGCAAGCGTTCACCACCGCCATCATCCTGCGCTTCGATCCCGGCGCCTTGCGCAGCATTCTTTTCTGGCTGATGGGCAGCTTCGCCGGACGCGGATGGACCGAGGTGTGGATGCTGTTGCCCGCGGCCCTAGTCGGCGGCCTGGCCATCTGGCTGCTCCACCGGCCGCTCGATTTGCTCGCCCTCGGCGGCGAGAGCGCGCATCACCTCGGCGTGCGGGTCCCGCTCCTGCAGACAGCCGGCATCGCCTTGGCCGCGGTGCTCGCGGCGCTCACCGTCGCGGCTTGCGGTACGATCGGCTTTGTCGGGCTGATGGCTCCGCACTTGACGCGGAAATTGGTCGGCGCGCCGCATGGTGTTGCCGTGCCCGGCAGCATGCTGGTCGGTGCGACTCTGACCGTCGGCGCCGACCTGGCCGCCCGGACGCTTCTGGCCGGGACCGAACTACCCGTCGGGGTGGTCACCGGCGCACTCGGTTGCCTCTTTTTCCTCGCACTGGTCGCGGGAAAAAAGTGAGCGGGGATTAAGACCGGCGGCGCAGGGCGAAAAAAAACGCCGCAGCCGCCCCGAAGGCCACCAACGCCGAAGTGGCCGGCTCCGGTACAAGGGGGTAGCCGATCGCGTTATCGACCGCCGTCTTGTAGGACGCGATGTTGGCAAAAAAGGTTTTTTCCCCGAATTCGGCCTCGAGCCCGTTGGCCGAAACCGCTGCCACGATGCCGGCCAATGTTCCGTTGGTGGTGAAAAGGCCGCCGCCCGAATCGCCCAAAACCGCCTGCGCCTCGCTGGTGGAGAGCCAGCTGTTGCTCACCGGCGTGTCGAACTGCGTGACCAGTACCGTGGTGGGATTCGTGCCAACATTGATGGATGTCGTGGGCGAGGGCTGCCCAAATGAATTGGCCCGCACTGTGGCGTTGGTCCCCCACCTTTGCACTTGGGGCGACGTGGTGGTGTAGCCGGTGCCGTTGGTCAGCGTGACGGCATCCGACACGCTCGCATCGGTCGTCGCTGCCTGCACGCGGTTGCGGCCGAAGCCGGCCATGATGACACTTGTTCCGACGGACGGTGTGGAGGAGGCCAGAGCGACCACGGGCAAAGAGGGCATAATACCGTCGACATTGGCCAAGGTGAGCAGCGCGAGGTCCGAGCCGCTGATCGATTGGCGCGTCACGGAATAGGAAACGGCATTGATCAGCATGGTGTTGCTCAGCGTGATATGCATGGCCGAAAGGAGGTAGGCTCTCGATCCGGAAGACGTGTTGGCCCACCCGAGATAAACGGAACCGGCATCGCTGTAAGGCAGCACATTGTCATAGAACGTCGTGTTGGTCAGACCCAATTGCGCGGTCATCTGCGCGGAGGTCGTGTTGTTCGTCGTGTTGCCGCCCCCGTTGGCTCCCGCCACGACCACGGCGCTTGCGGCGCAAGGCAGGAGAGCCAGGAGGAGGACCGGCAGGCCGAGGCGGGGAACCATCATGGGACCAACATCTCCGCTTCAGCGCCGACTGCAAGTGAAACAAGCTTGTCGGCGGCGACCTGCAAGATGACCATCCGGAATCATGGTCAAGATCGATATCCGCTACGAAGGGGGCCTGCGCTGCGCGGCGACGCACGGGCCGTCCGGACAAACCCTGCAGACCGATGCGCCGGTCGACAACCACGGCCGCGGCGAGTCCTTTTCCCCGACCGATCTTGTGGCGACCGCCTTGGGCGCATGCATGGCGACGATCATGGGCATCGCGGCCGAGCGCCATCAACTGGATTTGCGCGGGATGCAAATCGAAGTGACCAAGGTGATGTCGGCGGACCTGCCGCGCCGCATTGCCAAGCTCGCGACGACGATCAAAGTGCCGCTGCCACCCGAGCATCCCCAGCGCGCGCTGCTCGAAAATGCCGCGCTGACCTGCCCCGTACACAAGAGCTTGAGCGCGGAGATGGAAAAGCCAGTCGATTTCGAGTGGGTCGGGTAGGAGCGTGCCGCGCTTTGCCGTGCGCCGGCGCAGCCGGCATTTTTCCCTTCACGCGAAGAGGGATTCACCCGCGGTGAAAAGCGGCGCCAAGCCGCCGCACCGGAAATCTCCTCACGCGCTGCGGCCGCAGCAGGATTTGAATTTTTTGCCGCTGCCGCAGGGGCAGGGCTCGTTGCGGCCGACTTTCGGGGCTTCGCGCCGGACGGGCAATTCCAGCTTCATCTCGGCCTGCTCGGCCGCGGGCGGACGCGCCCCGGCCGATCCGTCGGGCGATTCTCCGCCGGAGAGTTTGTGCTGCAGCTGCGAGAGAAATGTTTCGAAAGAAGCGAGGTTCGTCGTGCTGCGGAAGAGGTTGGTCAGCATTTCGCCGCGGATGCGGTCCATCAGCTCGACAAACATCTTGTAGGCCTCGCTCTTGTATTCGACCAGCGGGTCCTTCTGCCCGTAAGCCCGCAGGTAGACACCCTCGCGGAGTCCATCCATGGCGTAGAGATGCTCCTGCCAGAGACGGTCGATAGCGTTGAGCAAGATGTAGCGCTCGAGCATTTTGAGCGCTTCCGCCTGCTCGTGTCCGGCTTTCAACTCGTAAGCGGCTTTGATTTTTCCGACGAGGAACTGTCCGTTCTCCTCCGCGGTGCGCGTCTCGAATTGCGCGGTGTCTTTTTTCAGCCCGAGCGGGAAGGTCTGGTTGACCCACTGGAGCAGTCCGTCGTAATCGGCCTCGCCCTCTTCGCCGGGCGCGAGGAGGTCTTCGACCTTCTTCGGCACCATTTCATCGATCACTTCGTAGACCATGGCCCGCGGGTTGTCGGTTTCGATCGCCTCGTTGCGGTATCCGTAAATCACGCCGCGCTGCTGGTTCATCACGTCGTCGAATTCGAGGGTGCGCTTGCGAATGAGGTAATTGCGCTGTTCGACGCGCTTCTGCGCGGTCTCCACACTCTTGTTGAGCCACGGATGCTCGAGTTCCTCGCCCTCCTCCATCCCGAAGCGCTCCATGATCTTGGTCATCCGGTCGGCCGCGCCGAAATTGCGCATGAGGTCGTCCTCGAAGCTGACGAAGAATTGCGAACTGCCCGGGTCGCCTTGGCGCGCGCAGCGTCCGCGCAGCTGCCGGTCGATACGCCGCGATTCGTGGCGCTCGGTGCCGATGACGTGGAGCCCGCCGGCGCCTTGCACCCCGGCGCCCAGTTTGATGTCCGTGCCGCGGCCCGCCATGTTGGTCGAAATGGTCACGGTGCCCGGTTGGCCGGCCCGGGAAACAATCTCGGCTTCCTGGAGGTGGAATTTCGCGTTGAGGACATTGTGCGGGATTTTTTCCCTTTTGAGCATGCGGCTGAGCAGTTCGGACGACTCGACGCTGGCCGTGCCGACCAGAACCGGCTGCTGCCCGGCGTGCCGCTTTTTGATCTGTTCGATGACCGCGTTGTATTTCTCGCGCCGCGTCTTGTAGATGCGGTCGTTTGAATATTTGCGGGCCACATCGCGGTTGGTCGGGATGACGACGACATCGAGGGCGTAAATGTCGTGGAATTCGTTGGCCTCCGTTTCGGCCGTGCCGGTCATGCCGCCGAGCTTCTCGTAGAGGCGGAAATAATTCTGGATGGTGATGGTGGCCAAGGTCTGGGTTTCGCGGTCGATCTGCACCCCTTCCTTCGCCTCGACCGCCTGATGCAATCCGTCGCTCCAACGGCGCCCCGGCATCTTCCGGCCGGTGAACTGGTCGACGATGAGAACCTTGTTTTCCTCGACGACATATTCCACGTCCTTTTCGTAAAGACAGTAGGCCTTGAGCAGCTGGGTGATATTGTGGATGCGCTCGGCCTGCGCGTCATAGTGCTGCTGCTTCTTCGCTTTGCCTTCGATCTTCTCCTGGTCGGAGAGCGCAGGATCGAGGTCGAGGTCGGTGAACTCGTTGATCAGGTCGGGCAGGACGAAGGCGTCCGGATCGTCCGGGTTCATGAACGAACGCCCCTTCTCGGTGAGGTCCGCTTCGTGCTGGCGCTCTTCGATCGTGTAAAAGAGTTCCTCTTTGAGCGCGACGAGCGCCTCTTTGTTGGTGTCCTGATAGAAAGAAAGTTCCGCTTTGTCGACCAGCTTGCGCATCTCGGGCTCCTCCATGAGGCGCAGGAGTCCTTTGTTGCGGGGTTCGCCGAGTTTGACTTTGAAGAGCGAGAGACCGGCCGTCTCGGTGTCGCCTTTTTCGAGGAGCTCCTTGACCTCGGTGATGAGGCGGGTGCAGAGCATGGTCTGCTTGCGGACCAACTGGTCGACGAGCGGCTTGAAACGATCGTATTGGTGGGTCGAAACGGTGGCCGGGCCGCTGATGATCAGCGGAGTGCGGGCTTCGTCAATGAGGATGGAATCCACTTCGTCGACGATGGCGAAGTAATGACCGCGCTGGACCTGCTGTTCCTTCGACGTGGCCATGCCATTGTCCCGCAGGTAATCGAAGCCGAACTCGCTGTTGGTCCCGTAAGTGATGTCGCAGGCGTATTGGGCGCGGCGCAATTCCGGGGGCTGGTCGTGCTGGATGACGCCGACGGTCAGGCCGAGGAAGCGGTAAATTTCACCGACCCACTCGGCATCGCGGCGCGCGAGGTAGTCGTTCACCGTGATGAGGTGGGTGCCTCGGCCGGCCAGGGCGTTGAGGTAAAGCGGCAGGGTGGCGACGAGCGTTTTGCCTTCGCCGGTGGCCATTTCGGCGATGCGCCCGCTGTGCAGGACCATGCCGCCGATGAGCTGCACATCGAAGTGGATCATTTGCCATTCGATCGGATGGCCGACCACATCGACGTGGCGTCCGCAGAGGCGGCGGGCCGTGTTTTTCACCACGGCAAAGGCCTCGGGCAGGATTTGGTCGAGGGCTTTCTGCTGCTCCTGGTCGTCCTTGATCGCGGAGATCCTCGCCTTCCACTCGGCGGTCATGCGGCGGAGTTCCTCGTCCGGGAGCGACTGGTATTGCTCTTCGAAGGCGTTGATCTGGCGAACGATGGGCATCATGCGCTTGATCTCGCGCTGATTTTTCGAGCCGACGATTTTCTTGATGATGAAATTGATCATGTCTGCATCCGCGCCGCGGCGGGAGGACCTGCAAATTATCCGTCCGGGCCCCGGCCGCAAAGGAAATTGGGGTCTGCGGACTTGCCCGCGATGCCGGACGGATTAGCTTTGTTCCTCGATGAAAATGCCTTTTCTGGCCCTCTTGCTGGGGGCCTGGCCTGTCTGGGTTGGCGCCCAAAGCACCAATCCGGCCCCCCAACCCGACCCCATGGCGGCCTTGGCCGGGATGATCAAAGCTTTCCGGGGCGCCTCCTCGCCGGACGGCTCTGACCCCGGGGGCACTCCGGATCCGCTGGCCGCGGCCGCGCAATTGTTCCAGGCTTTGCAAGGAGGGACGAACAATCCGTTGGCCGCCATCGGCGCCCGTCCGGCCGTCGATTTCCGCGAGTTGCGGGCCCTGCTGCCCGCCGAAGCGGCCGGACTGCGCCGCACCGCGGCGCGCGGGAAGAAGACCGGTGCTTTCGGCGCGGGTGTTTCCGAAGCCACGGGCGACTACGGCGAGGCGGGCACCCCGCAGCTCGTGATGCAAATCACCGATCTCGCGGCGATGGGCCCGCTCGCTGCCATGGCCGATTTCGGATGGATCTCGGCGGAAATCGACAGCGAGGGCGACGACGGATACGAGCGCACCACGGAGTACGAGGGGCGGCGGGGGGTGGAAAAATACCGGACGATCGACCGCACCGGCTCGGCCAAGGTGATGGTCGCCGGACGCTTCATGGTCGAGATCAAGGGCGACAACATCGATCCCGCGCAACTCCGGGCGGCGGCCGAGGCGATCGATTTCGACGCCCTCGAGCGTCTGGCCAACCGCCCGTCCGTCGAATAGTTGCTCAACGCCGGTGGCGGGCTGCGAGCTCCTCGTGGCCAACTTCCGTCAGCAGCCAGGCCCAAGGCCAGCTGCCGCTTCTCTCCCAGCGAAACTCGAACCTTCCCCCTGCCGCCCGCACCTCGTCCATCACGGCATGGGCCACCGGCGAACCGGAGCCGAAAACCCCGAGCGGTCCGCTCGCCGACCAAGTGCGGCCGTCCCCCGTGAATTGCCACGGCCCCGTGGCCGTGAGGTGCAAGGCAAAGAAGTGACTAAACAACAAACGCGCCTCGCCGATCGCTCTTGCCCGGTCATGCCCCCACCCGTCGCGGTAACCGGGCGACATCATCTGCTCGACCGCCACCCAGTCGCGGGCCGACGCGCGCCGGAGCAAATTCCGGGTATGCAACTCCACCTGCCTGGCCGGCTGCCAGAGTTGGAATAACCCCAGGGCCGATGCGGCCAGCGCGACGATGACCGCGGATTTGATCCATGACACCGGAACAAGCACCTTGGCGCTTTATACCCGCATCCGTGACCGGCCGCAGAGCAGAAAAGAAGCTCCGGGGCCCTGCCCCGGCAATCATCTTGCACCGCGAGCCAAGAAGGAGGATGGTTCCCCCCGACATGCCAAGATCCCGCCGCCGGCCCGAGGCCAAATCCCGCCGGCCCTCCTCCCGCCCAAATGCCTCCGCGGGCCCCCGCCGCGCCAAACCACCGGCCGCCCGCAAGAAACCGGAAAACACCCCGCCGACCCCCGGTCCGGTCCTCACCCCCGCCGGTCTTTCCGATCCCGAGTTGGCCGCCCGCGTGCTCGAACTCGTGCGCAAGCGCCGCCAATCCCCTCCGTCGCTCCAGGAAATCGCCCAGGTCCTCCAAGCCCGCGGCAAAGACGCACCCTCCGTGGCGCGCGTTCTTCATGATTTGGAAATCGCCGGCGACATCGTGCGCGTGCGCTCGGACCGTTTCACTCTCCCGGAGGAAGCCGACCTCGTAGTCGGCTCGGTGCAAACCCATCGCGATGGGTCGGCCCACCTCTTGCGCGACAAACCGGGCGATCCGGAATTTTATCTTTCCCCGGAAAACACCGCGACCGCCCTGCCCGGCGACCGCGTGGTCGTCCGCCATCTGCGCGACCAGCCACCGCACCGCGGGTATCAACCCTGCGGACGCGTCATCCGCATCCTCAAGCGCGGCACCACCATGGCCGTCGGCACGCTCGAGAAATCGGACCGCTTCTGGCATGTCGTGCCCGACGACAAATATTTCGTCCACAACATCTACGTCCCCCAGCCCGCCGCCCCGCTGCGTCCGAACCAAGGCGACAAGGTCGTGGTCAAACTCGGCGAGTGGACCTCCCGGCATACCAATCCGGAAGGCGAAATTGTCGAGGTTCTCGGGCCCGCGGACAAACCCGGCATCGACATCGAATCGATCATCCGCAAGTTCGACCTGCCGACCAAATTCCCCGAGGACGTCCTGGCCGCGGCGAAGTCGTTCCCCGACACCGTCCCGGAGTCCGCCGCGCGCGGGCGCGAGGATTGCCGCGGCACGCTGGTCGTGACCATCGATCCGGACGATGCCCGGGACTTCGACGATGCGATCAATGTGGAAAAAACCAAGGACGGCTGGAAGCTGACTGTCCACGTGGCCGACGTCTCGCACTATGTCATTCCGGCCACCCCGCTCGACCAGGAGGCCTACAAGCGGGGGAACAGCGTTTATTTGCCCGACCGCGTTATCCCCATGCTGCCCGAAGCGCTGAGCAACGGGCTCTGCAGCCTGCGTCCGGACGAAGACCGTCTCACCTTTGCCGCCTTCCTGGAAATTTCGCGTGACGGCAAGATCCGCAAGTCGCGCTTCGCCAAATGTATCATCCGCAGCGCGCGCCGCTTCACCTACAAGGAAGCCTTCGCCCGCCTGCAGGCCAAACCGGCCGACAAGTTCGATCACATGTTGCACGAAGCGTGGGCCATGGCGTCTGTCTTGCGCAAAAAGCGCTTCGAGGAAGGCTCGCTCGACCTCGATTTCCCCGAGGTGAAAGTCTGGCTCGACGAGCACGGGCACGCCACGCGCCTCGAGCGGATCGAAAACGACATTTCCCATCAACTGATTGAAGAATGCATGCTCGCGGCCAACGAGGCTGTGGCCCGCTTCTTCCGCATGACCCCCGCGGCGGCCATCCACCGCGTGCACGAGAAGCCGGACGAGGCCAAGCTCAACGAATACCGCGAGCGCGTGCAAATGCACGGGCACAAGGTCGGCAACCTCTCGGTGCGCAAGGAACTGACCCGCTTCCTCAAAATGCTGCGCGGGCAGCCCGAGGAATATGCGCTGAAGACCGCGCTGTTGAAGAGCCTGAAGCGCGCCAGTTACTCGCCCGAGCCGGCCGGGCATTACGGCTTGGCCAAGAGCGACTACACTCATTTCACCAGTCCGATCCGCCGCTATGCGGACCTCATTGTCCATCGCGTCCTTTCCGACGTCTGCGGCTACGCCAAACCGAAAGGACGCATTCCCTTCGGCGAGATCGCGCGGCACATTTCAACGACCGAGCGCAACGCGGCCGAGGCCGAGCGCGAAGCGGTGCGCTTGAAGAAATTCGAATTTTTCCGTCAGCAACTGGCCAAGAAAACCGGACAAACCTTCAAAGCCGTCGTCCTCGAAGTGCGCAACTTCGGCATGTTCATCGAATTGCCCGACATCATGGCCGGCGGCCTCGTCCACGTCTCCGCCTTGGGCGACGACTTCTACACTTTCGACCAGGCGCGCCAACGTTTCATCGGCCGGAAGAAAAAGAAGGTCTACCAAGCCGGCGACAAACTGGAAGTGGTCGTGGCCCGCGTCGATCCCTTCAAGCAACAGCTGGACTTCGCACCAGCCTGACCCCAGACGGGTTTCAACAGAAGATAACGGGCACCGGAGCGCGCGGGCGCTCGGGTCAGATGGCCACAGGCCACCGCAGGCGAGATAAGCAGGAGCGAGGGAGTCAACGGAACAAAGGTAAATCCCGGAAACCTGTTGCCCTCTTTGTTCAGTAGACTTCCGAGCGCCCGTGCGGCTCCGGTCATCTGGGGCCAAAACTCAGGCCATCTCCTCTCCGCGATCTCTGTGCCTTGGTGAGAGCAATGTCCGCTCCCTGCCTCCCGAGCCTTTGGCCCGGGAAACTGAGAACTCTCACGGAGACACGAAGCGCACTGAGGCAGCGAGGAAGGAGAGATAGAGCATCCGGGGCAACCTGCCCTCACCTTTACCACCGCTTCCACCACAAAGGATCAATAGTCCCAAAGATCAAAAGGTAACCTTTCTACGCCACCAATGCGCGCCCCATCCCGCCGTCGCCAGAGCCAGCAACGCGTAGGTGCTCGGCTCGGGGACGCTGGCCACGCGGAACCCCACGTAGCCGTCCTCGACCACGGGATTGACGCTATTGCGGTGGGAAGACTGAAGGAAGGTCCCGGCAAGGTTCCAAGAGCCCCCGCGGATGACCCGGTTGGAACCGGTCACCGCATCATTCCATTCGATCACGTTGCCCGCTTGGTCGTAGGTGTCGTAGGCACTGGTACTGTTGCTGAACACGCCGGCATCGGTGAGATAATTTAGAAGGCCGGAGTAATCAGCCGACCGCGTGACGGAATAAACTCCATTGTTGTAGTTGGCCTGATTGGCCGCCCCGCCGACCTCGTTGCCCGGGGCGCTGTCGCTTTGGGTCGGATAATTCCAGTAACCGGCATTGGTGCTGCCACCCTTGTAGTAGGCGGCCTTATACCACTCGTCCTCGCTGGGTATCCACCAAGTCGCCCCGGCGTTTTTGGTGAAGCTGACCCCGCTGGTCGCCCCGTTGAGGGTGTAAGCACCCGTCTCCGTGCTTGCCCCATTGGTCGCGCCATTGTTCATCCAGTTGGCAAAACGGGCCGCATCAAACCAACTCACATAAGTAATTGGCCGGGTGCCACTGCCCGACACCGAATAAGAATAACCCCCACTGCTTCCGGTCCGCGTGATTCCAGCAATGTTCTGGTCCGTTGTCATACCCGGGTTGTAGAGCGAGTAAGTGTCTGTCGCCGCCACGGCATTGAGAAAGGTGGTGTATTGCCCGATGGTCACCTCGTATTTGCCGAGGGCGAAGACATCGGCCACCGCACCGTAGGTGGTGGTGTCGGCCGCGTTGCCCGCATCGCCCACCGTGACCGTGTCGATCGTGAGCAGCGCCGCCTGGACGTTGAAGTTAAGGGTCAAGGCGGCGAGCGCCAAGGGAAGGATAGTTTTTTTCATGATCTGATTTTTTTTTGCGCGGCCCGCACTCACGGTGTGGCTCCGTGCTCCGGGGATGATCAAAGGGACCGTCATCGCGGGCTTCAGCTATTCCACCATCGTCATCCCCAAGATGCCAACGTTCTGGTTGTTCGGGAGTGTGATCGAAGCGAGCGTCTTGCCCGCCGGGATCTGGTAGGCGTAGCCGTAGACGTAGTTGGTCTGGGGGTGGACGTTGCCGACTTGGTTCACCCAATTGGGCTGCATCTGGATGATCGTCTCGCCTGCGTAGCTCTGCGGCCCGCACCAGTCGCTGAACGACTGCGTCCACGTGTCCGTCGTGCCGTCGGTGAAGGTCAGCGTGATCTGCTGGTTCGGCCGGCTGCCATTGGCCGCGGCGCCGGCAAGGTAGAGCCAGCCATAGTCGCCCTGCGGCAGATCGATCGACTGCCCCTTGGCTTGGACGAAGTTGTTCTGCCCGTCGCTGGAGTTTGGCACCGGACCGAACTGGAAGGTCGCCCCGCTCCAGGTGATCGTGGACTGGAGATTCCCGGAGTAGTAGTAATAGCCACCACCATCGAAGCCCTGATGGTTGGCCACTTGATGTTCCCCGTTGGCGATGCCCCACGAGGTGTAGGCGCCCGACAGGTTCACTGGGGTTGAGTTCGACATCTGGACGTCGAGCAGGCGAAGATTCGGGTTATTGGGCAGCGAGATGCTGGCCAGCGTCTTGCCGGTGGGGATCGTGTAGCTGTAACCGTAGATGTGGTTGGTGAACTGATTCGTGCCGCCCGATGCCGTGTTGCGGTAGGACTGGGTCGAGACAATCGCCTCGTGGCCGTAGTTCTGCGGGCTACCCCAGTCGCTGAACGACTGCGTCCACACCACACTCGAGCCGTCGGTGAAGGTCAGCGTGATTTGCTGGTTCTGCTGGGACCCGTTCACTCCCGCACCGGCCAGGTTCAGCGTGGTGTAGTTGCCTTGTAACACCGCAATCGTCTGCCCGGCGGCCCAGGTGAAGTTCGGTTGATTCGGGTCAGCGAGGTCGAAGGTCACCCCATTCCAGGCCAGCGTGCTGCCGACCCGCATCCCGCCCGACGCGGCGTTCCCCATCGCCTGATAGGAATACGTGTTGCCAAAACCGTCGAGCCCCCACCGTCGGCTATGCAGGTCGTTGACATATCCGTTCGAAAGAACCACCTCACCGTCGGTGGACATTCCGACAACAGTGTTCTTTTCGGGGATGGGGATGCCGTATTTATTGATGAAAAGCGTTGCGGCGTTACTTTCGCCGATGAAGTTTGCTGCGGTGACCGTGAAGTATGTTGGCGAATCCCCCCACGACAGCCCATCGAACGTGACCGAAGTGCCTGTTGCAAACATGGACCGCACATTTTCTCCCTGCGCCGCCGTGACGGAATAACCGACGACTTCCACACCTCCGTTCACATCGGGCGCTTCCCAAGCAAGCGTAATCTGGCCCGGGCCCGGCCCAAAAACAGCGGCGAGACCGTGAGGTTTGAACGGTGTCGAGGGCAGGAATAATGGTTCGTTTGCCGATCTTACCCACATGCCGGACGAAATGGGCGCCGCCAGCGGCGCGTTGACCCCGGCAGCCATACGAGTGCTGCCCGCGAACTCAAGTTTTTCTCCCGCAACAAATGGCTGCCAAGGAGTCCAGATCTGTTGAATAAACCCTGGCTTTCCTTCCGGCTCTGGCAGATTCCCCAAGGCCTGCTCGAGCTCAACGTAGAGTTCCAAGGGCATTCCGCCAATACTGGAGATAATCGACAAAAATAACTGCTCCTTGATCGCTCCGAACTTTCCGCGACTCGCTACCCATAGCGACCCGTCAGCAGCAAACGAGAAACTCTTCACCTGTCCTTCAAGTCGCATGTCGCCATCATGTTTTAAATGGTGGCCATTGAAGGTTACTTTAAGGACTCTGTGGTGGTCAGCGATGGCCACGGAACTCGTCGTTGAATCCGTATGTGGTAGAAGAGCGATCGCGCTGGCACCCGGGCTGACCCACTTGAAGTATTGGTCGGACAGGTTGTGCAAGTCGATGCGACGAATCACCGAGTGTGTCGACAACTCCGAAGGAACGTCCCAGACACGCCCCGAAGGAACGGACTCAAGGGCCCACAGTTCACCATCACGGGCGGCGAGGCTCACGATGGGATGCATGTAAGGGCCGAACGACGTAGTGAACACCGCCGACGTTCCAGGGTGAACGGCAATTCCCTGGATAACGCCGTTGGCCAGACCCTTCCCATAGACACTGACATAGAGCTCACCGCTCGGCATCGTGATGAGGGTCTCGGGGAGCGGGCCGCCGTCGAGATCTAGGGTTTCTGTAATGCCGTACGAGCCGCCCGTCGAGGTGATCCGCTGAACAACACCTGTAGTGTGCGAATTTGGAAACAAATGCCCGTACCACGATTGATGCGTCGTGTTGTTCGCAGTCCAAATGTCTCCATTCTTGTCTTCGGCAAGCCCGTAGCTGACGCCCTCCGTGAGGATCGTTGCTCGATGCTCCCACGCACCGTCCCTTAGGACATACTGGCGCACCTGAGGTGGCAGATTCTGCGGCACAGGGATCTGTGTCACGCCATTGAGGATGTTCGCTACGACAGTCGGCACTAACGAATCCTCGTATCCAATCCACACAGAGCCATCTGACGCCGCGAGCATCGCCGTTGGGTTCATGGTGAACGAGGCGATGGCTAAAAAATTCGTTGTTGCTGAATACGAAAGGACAGTTCTTTCGCCAGTTCCAAAGCGATTGCTTGCGGCAACTTGAAAGGAGAACGTCTCGTATGGCGAGAGATTGCCAACAGTGAGCGAAGGCGTGGTGGTGACGAAGACCTCTTCTGTTGCCTCTTCTTGGTTCGACGGCTGTGTGGTCATGGTGACCGTATAGCTCGTAGCCGCCCCCTCTGACGGGGCATTCCAAGAGACGGTGAGTGTTCCCACGCCGGTCGGTTTGACGGTAAGGTTCCTCACCGCCGTCGGGGGCGATGGAACAGGCCGCAATCGGTAGTATCCTCTCGCCGCCGCATAGGGGACACTGGCGAGGCGAAATCCCGCGAGGGGCCCGCTGGATGATGGGGCGGCGGACCCGCGGAAGGAAGACTGCAGCTGGTTCTCGTAATATCCCCAAGAGCCCCCGCGGTAGCCCCGGGACGAACCGATCACGGCATCATTCCATTCCCCAACATTGCCGGCTTGATCGAAGGTGCCATAGGCACCTGCGCTGCCGCTAAAGGCACCCGCATCGGTCAGATAATTTTGCCAGCCAACATATACGCTGTCCTGCGTAACGGAAAAAACCCCGTTTTTGGCAGAAGTGTAGTAGTTGGCTTGATTGGCTGCCCCGCCGATCGTGTTGCCTGGGGCGCTGTCGCTCTCTGTCGGATACAGCCAGTAACCGGCATTGGTCCCGCCGCCCTTATAGTAGGCCGCTTTATACCACTCGTCCTCACTGGGAATCCACCAAGTCGCACCGGCGTTCTTGGGGATGATGCCTGTTGTCGCCCCATCGAGCGTGTAAGCCCCGGTTTCGGTGCTCGCCTCATCGGTTGCACCATTGTTCATCCAGTTGGCAAAACGCGCCGCGTCAAACCAATTCACATAGGAGATCGGTCGGTTGGCGCTACCGATCACCGAGTAGGAAAAACTCCCGCGGCTTCCTGTCCGCGCGATTCCAGCAATGTTCAGATCCGTTGCCATGTGCGATTTGTAAAGTGAGTGAGGGTCAGTCTTGGCTACGCTGTTGAGGAACGTAGTGTATTGCCCAATCGTCACCTCGTATTTGCCGATGGCGAAGACATCGGCCACAGCGCCGTAGCCGGTGCTGTCGGCTGCATTGCCCTTGTCGCCCACGAGCACAGTCTCAATTTTAACCAGTGGTGGCGCTTTGGGATTAGGCATGGTGAGTTCATTTGACAACTCATGCCGAAAGGTGCCGTTGATATTAGTCTGGGAAAGAGTGGTCCAACTCGACAGGTCCGAACTATACTCGACATCCACCGCACCCGTATGTGTCTTGTCCCACGAGACGACGACGTCGCCGTTGGTGAGGTGAAGGGAGACGTCTTGTGACGAAGCCGTCGGAAAATACCAGTCCGCACGCGCCTCACTCCCCGAGGACGAGGTCAAAAAGAGAGCACCGGCAAGAAAAAGGAGCGGATGACGTTTCAGGGATGTGTTTTTCTAAGCCGCGACCGAGGCAGATTAGATTAAAACAGCTTTCATCAGAGGAGAAGCGCGGCCGTCCCCTGCGACGAAGAATCGCCAAAATATGTAGCCCGGCCGCGAAGTCAAATTGAACTGCAAAAAATCCAACGAAACGATCACCGGCCCGGGTGGCGACGCGGACAGCCTGGTCTAAAATTTGCTGTCGGCGCGCTGACCTCCGATGCCTCCTTGGCGGTCCACGCGATGGAAAACCGCGCCACCCTCTGCACCAACGACAGTGACTTACGACAGCGACTTCGCGCGTTTCCCCGGCCTCGATTGGAAAAATCCTCAGCGCACGGCGGCGCGCGCCCCAGTCATCTGGGCCAAAACTCAGGCCATTTCCTCTCCGTGATCCCTGTGCCTTGGTGAGAGCAATGTCCGCTCCCCGCCTCCTGAGCTCTGGCCCGGGAACAGGAAACCTCTCACGGAGACACGAAGAGCACGGAGGCAGCGAGGAAGGCCTCCAAGGTGACAAAGCATAACTCTGCAGGATGAGGTTGACAAAAGGAGGAGTGGATTCATTTTAGTCGTATGAAAGTCGCCTCAAAATCGCCTTCGAATCGGCAGACTCTTACTCTGACCCGCAGCGCCTTCGGCATCTTGGACAGCTTGCGCGGCGCCGTGCCGAAATCGGTCTTTGTCGAGGAGTTGCTGGCCAAGGAAAAGAAGCGCCGCGAGCGTGAGGCTTTCTACCGGACCGCGGTCGCGTCCTACACGCCGGACGTGCGGTTGGAAACGATCAAGCTCAACGAAGAAACGCCGATCGCCGCGGAATGAATCTGCCGTTGTATTCTTCCACCGCGGACATCTCCCGACCCAATCTCGTCGGTTTGCAGCATCCCGCCCTGTCCGCTTTGCCCACGCAACTGGTTTGTCCGCTCCGCGAAAATCTTTCGCTCACCCCGCTGCGCGTGAAGATCCGCTGGAGCGGTGACGACTATGTGGTGGCCTGCGATCTGCTGCGCCCTATCAACACCGCCGCGCTGAAACGCGTCGGCGAGTTGGACAGCACCGCGTCCGCGGAAATCCTGCGCACCTTCCAGTTGCTGCTGGCGGGCGACGATTAAAAGAAAAACTCAGGCCGAGCGGCGGCGGCGCAGCACGTGCGCCCCTAGGCCGGCAAGGGCGATGGCCAGCAGCGCGTAGGAGGAAGGCTCGGGGACGGCCTGCACTTCCATCATCAGCGCTTCGCTGGAATTGTATGGCTGCCAACTCGACCCGTCCCACTGGGCGTTACTGCCCCAGGCGAACCCACTCCCGAACGTCGTTCCAGGGGGCGCATTGGTCACTGGGATCTGGTCGGGGCCGGAGTCCCAGACGAAGTCCGAACCGTCAAGGCCACTTGCCACCACCCAGTAGTTGAGGCCGGCGGACAAGGTCAGGGCGGAAGCGGATGCATACCGGTTGAGATAGGCATTCGACGTGGTTGGAGAAGCGACCAGCGTTCCGTCGGCGATATCGAATGCACCTTGAAAACCCAACTGTGTCACCAAATTGTTCGACGGGTTGCCCGGATTGAAGCCCGGGGCAGTCGAACTTCCCGTGTAGATGCTGAGAGGCATGGCGGCCGCGCCGGCCAGCGTCTGGGACCACAGGGTGACGGTGAGCAACTGGTTGACGTAGTTGCTGCCGCCGGAAGTGAATCGCTGGGCGGCGTAGTTGCTCGAGTTGGTCAGCTGCGCGGACCCGAACGGCCAATCGTTCCAGCCGCCGTAAGAATTCTGTCCGGGAAGATTATTAACCAGGGTCGAGGCGTCAGCCCGTGCAGAACTGAGAGGCGAAAAGAGGGTTGCCGCGGCAAGGATCAAAGCCACAACGAGGGATGTCGGTTTCATGCGCTCAAAAGGATGCCACGCACAGAACATGCCGCAACACCAAATCCGTCTCCGGGGCCCGAGACTCCTCTGCGGCACGGAGAGGGATCGGTTTTCCCGAAAGTTGTGCGCGATCAGACGCGGCGGCGACGCCGCAAGACGCACGCACCGAGGGCAACCACGCCTAGCCCGAGCAACGCGTAAGTTGAGGGTTCCGGGACGGCCTGCACGGCGAGGATACCCGTCGTTACGTTGAACTGGTAGGTCACCCCGGCGTTCATTCCGCTCCATAGGCCGTTGAGTTCGCTGCTCAGGTCGCTGCCTCCGACCTCGACCGAGGAGAAGTTCCCGCTCTCGGCGGCTACTATCAGGATGAACACCTCAAACTCATCTCCGGCCACAGGTGTGAAGTCGACCAAGCTAAAGACCAGCGCGCCGCCGTAGGTCACTCTCCCCCCGCTGAGATAGACTGAGGTAAAGTCATCCGTGGCATGAACCTGGAATATGGTCGTCGATCCCGCCTCAAGAGTCAGACCCCCGTTGAAGCTCAGCGATCCGACTCCGTCCAGCCCTACGGCCAGCGTGCCTCCACTTGCGATGGTGGCGGCCCCTTGAACGACGCCTTTACCACCGAAGGTGCCCGTGTTGCTCACCATAAGCGTTGAGCTACCTATGGCGGAGCTGCCGCTGGCACTGCTGGCGAGCAGTGTTCCTGCACTCACGGTGGTGGTTCCGCTGTAGGTGTTTCCCCCGGGGGTATAGTTTCCGGTCAGGATCGTCGTTCCACTCCCAAGCTGGTTCACGCTTCCGTGGCCGGAGATGACCGTCGAAGGCGTCGTGGTGTCGGACTGGTTGAAGTTAATCGTGCCGGTGCCGGCACCGAAGGTGATGGCCGGGGCGTTGATCGTCCCGGCAACGTCGTTGGTCCCGAAGCCACCGATGTTCAGCGTGCCGACGGAACCGGCTTGCGATGCCACGGTGATTCCCTGTGGCTGCGTTGAGGCCGCCACGCCGCCATTGGCCACGGTGAGGGTTCCTTCCCCCGCGCTTCCAATGATGGTGCCAGAAAACGAGCTGTTACTCAGACTCGATCCGCTTCCCGTCACCAGCACGCTGTTGTTGCTGCTCCCAGCGTTGGCGCCGATGTAGGCACTGATTGAGGAGACTCTTCCCCCGTCACTGATCACCAGACTGTTTCCCGATCCGGAATTGCCGATCACGACATTCTCGGTGTTGCTCAGCATGGAGCTGCTACCCGTCACCAGCACGCTATTGTTACTACTGCCGGCGTTGCGGCCGATGTTGGAATACTCGGCTGAAACCTGCCCGCCATTGCTGACGACCAAGCTGTTGCCCGAGCCGCCGTTGCCGACCGTAAGGGACGCCCCACTAATGCTCCAACCCGATCCGGATCCAGTCACCAGCACGCTGTTGCCAGAGGACCCTGCGTTGTATCCAAGGATTCCACCAACCGGCACTCCACCCGGCGCATTGTAACCGGCAGTCGTCACACTGGCACCGGCCTCGATCACGAGGCTGTTGCCCGATCCGTCGTACCCAACCGTGAGGTTGCCGCCGTTGTTCCATGCTGATCCGTTTCCGGTGACCAGTGCACTGTTGTTGTTGGCTCCGGCATTCAGCCCGATGACTCCTCCGTAGTTCACCTGCCCATTGGCTACCGTCGCTCCATTGGAGATCACCATTGTATTCGACAAGCCACTCGCTCCGATAATCAGATCCCCACTATTGCTCCAGGTGGAGCCGCTTCCCGTAACCACAGCGCTGTTGTTTGAGGAGACATCCCCCACGATGCCTTGTGAACTGACGACTTGTCCTCCAGACATGACCGCCATGCTGTTGTTGGCCCCATTCCAACCGATCGTCAAGTTTCCCCTATTACTCCATGAGGATCCGGTTCCCACAACCAAGACATTATTGTTGCTGGCACTTGTATTGAGTCCGATGACTCCGCCGTAGCTGACCTGTCCATTAATGAGCGTACCTCCGTTGGTGATCACCAAGGAATTAGCGGCTCCACTCTCACCCACAAAGAGATCCCCACCATTGTGCCATGCGGATCCGTTTCCTGTCACCAACACCGAGTTATTGATGGCTCCGCTGTTGAGGCCGATGACTCCACCGTAGCTATGTTGTCCGTTGGTCAAGTTTCCCCCGTTGGAAATCACCAGGCTGTTGCCCGATCCGTTGTACCCAACCGTGAGATTCCCGGTGTTGCTCCACGTCGATCCCGAACCGGTGACGAGCACGCTGTTACCGAAGGAGTTGGTATCGTAACCGATGACCCCGCCGATCGCTGAGCCGCTATTGGTACCAACGCCAGTCAGCACCTTGCCGCCGTTGGAAACCATCATGCTATTACCGGATCCACCGTATCCGACAACGACGTTGGTCAAAGCCTCAAGGAGTGTGCCTGCGTTTTCAACCGTGAGGTTGTTGTTGGAGTCACCCGTGTTCACGCCAACTAAGATGTTTTGGTAAAGAGTAGGATAGATATTAGTCTCTCCCGTGAAGCTGACGCTCTGGTTGGAGGCGTTATTACCGACAAACAGGTCAATGATTAACTGCGTGATAGTCACCAGACCGTTGCCGGTGTTGCTCACACTCATCACCCCATTCGATGCAAACGCGGCGAGAAAGGATCCGCCACCTCCGCCGGAGCCGCCACTATTGTTACCCGATCCGCCACCACCACCACTCCAACCTCCCCCTCCTCCTCCGCCTCCGCCACCTTGAGCGCGAGTAATGCCAGCTTGCCCACCGCCTCCGAAGCCGCCCGCCTGCCCACCGGAAATTCCGGCGCTTCCACCTGCACCTCCATTGAGATAGCTGGAACCTCCGGCAACATTGACCTGGCCCCTATTAATGAGTTCGGTCACGAGATGCGTCCCGCCATCCGTATAGAATCCTCCGCCACCTCCGCCTCCAGTATCCTGTGAATCACTTCCGATGGTCCCACCATCGCCGTTGGATCCTCCCGAGCCCTGCTGATTCGCGCCGGAGGACCAAGCATTGTTTCCCGTAGTGTTGGTAGTCGCATTTACTTGCGCGTCCGTATGGTATCCAGCTCCTCCACCCCCGCCCGCGACTGCGAGGGGAGTGTTAGTCGCACCGAGCACAACGAAGCTTCCGCCTCCGCCGCCGGCGCCAGACTGACCAACACTACCGTTCCCCTGGCCGCCAGCCAAGAGCGAGAGGACTTCCCCGGCGTTTAGCTGAAAGTTCCCGGAGACCACAGCTCCCAGACCTCCGGATTGGGTCGTGCCAGTTCCACCCGCAGCACCGTAAGCCGTGATGCTGTACATGGTGGTTTGCGGCACCGTCCACTGGACGATCGAACCGGAGAAGTTGAAGTTCCAGATATTGGTGGTCTGGGCATGCAGGGTGGACGTGCCGTTGAAAGCAGCGAAACAGCCGGCAAGGGCAAGCAACGGATTGAGAATGGTTTTTTTCATAGCGATGGGTTTGTCGTGAATTAAAGGCACCGAATCAGAGGAACCTGCGGCGGCGCAAAGTAGCGAAAATGCCAATCGCACCGAGTCCGAGCAAGGCGTAAGTCGAAGGCTCAGGGATCACGTTGACCACGAGGCTGCCTTCGCTGAAGTAGGCTTGCTTGCCGCCGCTGATCCCGACGGCGTTTTGCGCGCCGAGATTGGCGACATTGGAAAAGTTGATCGCCGCGTTGCCGGTGATGAGGGTGTAGGCGCCGTTGGCCACATTGCTGTCCAGCCCGACCAGGTCGTCGATCCCGAAGTCTCCGAAGGTCACCGAGGCCCCGTTAACCGTGAGCGCGCCGTTCAGACTGAAAACAAATTGCGCGCCGGCCGCCAGCGAGAGGCTGCCGCCGAGCGTGCCAGCGCCACCGATGGCGGCGCCGTTCAAGACGGACACATCGCTCAGGCTGATTTGGCCGCCGACCAAAAGGGTGCCGTCCTCCACCGTCGTCGGTCCCGTGTAGGTGTTGTTTCCGGTGAGCGTTGTTGTCCCGCTGCCGAGCTGATTGACGCTTCCGTCGCCGGAGATGACCGTTGAGAACGTCGTGGAGTCGGACTGATTGAAGTTGATGACACCACCCGTACCAAGCGCAAGGGACCATGCGGAAAAGGTGCCCGCCGTGTCATTGCTTCCCAATCGACCGATGTTCAGAGCGCCTGAGCCCCCATATGTTGAAATGCTCAGATATCCGGCTGTCATGCTTCCCCCGTTGGCAACGGTAACAGCTCCGCTCCCATATCGTCCGATGTTCATAGTGCTGCTGTTGTTCCAAGATGATCCCGAGCCGGTCACCAGGACGCTGTTGTTGGAGGAGCCCGTGGCGGAGCCAATGTTGCAACTACCGGAATAATCACCGCCTGTAACAAGATGTCCACCATCGCTGACCTCCAGACTGTTCCCAGATCCATAGTTACCGACATAAAGAGCGAAGACTGAAACAGTCCCACCAGCGCTGACCTTCACGGAGTTGCCCGAGCTACGGTCTCCGACATAAAGGTATGAGCCATTGGTCCAAGTCGATCCAGCTCCTGTCACCAGTATGGAGTTATTGGAGGCTCCACTGTCTTGGCCAAGGATCCCAGAGCCACTCGTCAAAGACGCTCCGTTGGAAACGACCAAGCTGACTCCCGGGGAGTTATTCCCGACAATAAGGGTATTCGCTCCGGTGTTCCACGAGGATCCCGATCCCGCAAGGATCATGGTTCCGCCGTTGAGCATCAGGGAGGAGGTGCCCTGAAATGATTTGTCGTATACCACAAGCGTCCCGCGATTGACGGTCGTCGTTCCCGAGTAGGTGTTGGTTCCCGTCAGGATCGTCGTCCCGCTGCCGAGTTGATTCAGACTTCCGTTGCCGGAGAAACCAGTGGCCGCCACCGTGTCGGTCTGGTTGAAATTGATCCTTCCGCTGCCTGATCCGAAGCTGATCACGGGGGGCAGGAAGTTCCCTGCGGTGTCGCTCCCGCCAAGGGAGCCGAAGTTCAGGGTGCCGGAGGAACCAGCTTGCGATGCGATGATGACGGCGTTGGCCGAAACCGATCCTCCATTGGCAATGGTGAGGGTGCCCTCTCCGGCGTCTCCGATCGTCAGGCTGCCGCTGTTGCTCCAGGTCGATCCCGTTCCTGTCACCAGCACGCTGTTGTTGGAGGCGCCTGCGTTCATACCAAGAGCGAGCAGGCCCTCACTCACCACGGAGGCTCCGCCCGCGACAACCACGCTGGCCCCCTGGGAGCTATTCCCGACGGAAAGGGTGTTCGTTCCGGTATTCCAAGAGGATCCCGCTCCCGTGAGGGTCATGTTTCCGGCATTGAGCGCCAATGGAAACTCCGTGAAGACTCCACTTGCCACGAGGGTTCCACCGTTCACCGTGACAGAGGAAGTGCCGAGCGATGGCTGACCTTGAACCACAAGCGTCCCGCTATTGACGGTCGTCGTTCCACTGTAGGTGTTGGTTCCCGAAAGGGTCGTGGTGCCACTGCCGAGTTGATTCAGACTTCCGTTGCCGGAGAAACCCGAGCCAATCAGGCTGTCGACCTGGTTGAAATTGATCGTGCCGCTGCCTGATCCGAAGCTGATCCCGGGCCCAATCAGGCTCCCCGCGGTGTCACTCCCACCAAGAGAACCAAAGTTCAGGGTGCCGGAGGAACCAGCTTGCGATGCGATGATGACGGCGTTGGCCGAAACCGATCCTCCATTGGCAATGGTCAGAGTGCCCTCGCCGGCATCTCCGATCGTCAGGTCGCCGCTGTTGCTCCAGGTCGATCCCGTTCCCGTCACCAGCACGCTGTTGTTCGTCGAGGACGCATTAAAGCCGATGACCCCACCGTAGTTGACTTGGCCGCTCGTCACCGCGCCGCCGTTGGAGATCGTGAGCGTGTTGCCCGAGTCGCCCCAGCCCACCAAAAGATCTCCGCCACTGTTCCATGCGGATCCGTTTCCTGTCACCAGCACCGAGTTATTGGTCGCTCCGCTGTTGAGGCCGATGACGCCCCCGTAGCTGTAATGGCTGTTGGTCAGGGTTCCACCGTTGGAGACCACCACGGAGTTGCCGCTTCCGCCGAATCCCACGATAAGGTCGGAAACGCTGGTCAGCGTTGAGCCGCTTCCGTCGACCAGGAGGGAGTTGCCGGAGGATCCGACATTGTAACCCAGGGCGACTCCAGACCCGGCACTGACGACCCCGCCCCCCGCCTCGACCGACATGCTGTTGCCCGATCCGCTGTCGCCGATGACAAGGCCGCCGCTGCTCCAGGTCGATCCCGTTCCCGTCACCCGCAGGCTGTTGCCCGAAGCCGTGGCGTTGAGTCCGACCACGCTGAATGCCTGATCGGCCACGCTCGCCCCGCCCGACACCGTCATAGTGTTGCTCGAACCGTTCTGTCCGACCAAGACGTAGTTGGAGGCGTTGACGACGGTGCCTGCATTCGTAACGGAGACGCTGTTGTTCGCGTCACCAACGTTACCTCCGAGGACGATATTGTAATAGTCATTGGTGCCGCTGCTGATGGTGATGCTTTGGTTGGAGGAATTATTGCCTACCATCAGGCTTACCGCCGCCGCTGAAATGCTCACCTGCCCGTTGCCGATGTGGCCGACGCGCATCACGTCATTAGAGGCCGAGGCAGCAAGAAACGATCCGCCGCCGCCGCCGCTGTACCCAAAAAACATATCAGCTCCGCCGCCGCCGCCGCCGCTGTAGCCGCCGCCACCGCCACCGCCGAGGATCGCCTGCCCGCCCCCTCCAAATCCACCATCGGAGGCATAGGTCGGTCCGGTCCACCCTTCTACGCGGCCGTGATTGTAATAGTATCCTCCGCTTCCGCCAGCACCGCCGTCGAGGTAACTGGTTCCGCCGGCAGAGTACATGTCCGAAGCAGCATAACTGGGGGCTGGCCCGTAGTGAGATTGCCCGTTACCGAAGAAGCCCCCACCGCCCGCACCTCCTCTTAAAGATGAAGATGGAGCACTGCCAATGGTTCCTCCAGTGCCGTTCGTGCCACCAGAGCCCTGTTCGTTCTCGTTCACATACGTTGCGTCATTTCCGGAGGTGGTGATCGAGGCACCCGGCCAAAGCTCTCCATTGAGTGCAGTTCCTCCTCCGCCTCCGGCCACGACCAAAGGATTGGTGGACGAGTTCACCACGAAACTCCCGCCGCCGCCGCTGGAATAAGACCCGGCCCCGCCAGCCAGGATGTTCAAAACCTCTCCTTGTTCGAACAGAAATAGCCCGCCGATCACGGCTCCGCGGCCGCCGGGGACGCTGGGCGTCCCGTTAGTGGTTTGCGCGTTGATGTAGCCGCCACCTTGCGCCCCGTAGGCCGTCACGTCATAGTATCCCCTGCTTGGCACCGTCCATTGGACGATCGAACCGGAGAAATTGAAATTCCAGATATTGGTAGTCTGGGCCTGCAGGGATGG
>CAIZMQ010000121.1 GCA_903934135.1 uncultured Verrucomicrobiota bacterium | reverse complement strand
GTAGTTTCTGCAGAAGTCGGCAGACCGCGACCGAGAACTTCCTCTATCTGCTCCTCACGAAGACTCGTAGGATGTCCCGCCCAGACAACTTTCCCCGAAGCATCGGCGAGAAAAGCATGGGGTATGCCGTCCACTCCCATTTTCCGGTTGAGCTTGCCCCCGGAGTCGGTGGCCACGGCGTAGTCTATCGGGGTGGCCCTTTGGAACTTGCGAATGACGCCGGCGGATTCTTCGGTGACCCCGATAATGACCAGACCGCGGTCTTTGTATTTCGCGTGGAGTTCGTTGAGACGCGGAATACTTTCCCGGCAAGGGGGACACCACGTCGCCCAAAACTCGAGCAGCACCGGCTTTCCTGCGTTGACCGGCTCGGGGCCGAGAAAGTTTAGCCGCATATCCGGCAAGGATTCACCGACGGAAACAGCTTCCGCCGGACAACAAGCCAACGAAAACGCACCCAGACATATCACGCAGAGGGAGTTAATTTTCACAAGACTGATTGAACGGCGTGAGCGACCTTCGGGCAAGAGCGCGCTCGCGACCCCGGGCCCACAATCTCCAGCGGCCTGCTATCGAAGTTTGAGGCGGCAAGACTGCCTGCCCGGCTGACTATCCGTCCCCGCATGGGCCTCAGGCCTGCCCCACCGGCCTGCCCGATGGCGCGCTTCGCGGCTTGGGCTGCTGGCGTGCCAGATGCCAGCCGAACAACTTCATGACCAAAAGATGCATCGGCGCCTGCGTGATGCGGTAAAACCACCAAGGCAAGGAGGGGCTGTAGTTGAAGATCGCGGCCAATACACTCCGCCGGTCCGGACTTTCCCGGAACTCGAGCCGCGCCGGGGCCCGGCCGTCGGGAACATCGTCCGCCCTGACCAGCAACCCGCCGGTAATGTAGTAGAGCGGACGGTCGACGGACGACCGGTTGCTCGAATAGCTCAGCTCGAGCAACGGACGGCGGAGGCCGGACACGCGGAAAGCCAGATTGAGTTGATCGTCGACCGTCACCCGCAAGACCCGCCGGAAGAGCGACGGGAGCCAACTGGCATACTCGCGCGCCACCCACGTGGCATCATAGCCCGGCGGAAGCGGCAACCGTTGGATGGAGCACACATAGCGACCTTGCTCGCTGTGCACGTGGCGCCGGGCCAAATGCTGGTCGATTTCGGGAGCCGGCGCCTTGACGCCCGGCAGCGCCTCCTCCAAAGCCTCGTCAAACGATTGCGGCTCGATCCCTGCCCTCTCCTGCAAAGTCGGGGAATGCGCCACCATGGCATGACGCAAACTTTCGACCAGCGGGGCAATGAGCTCACGGTGTCCGCCGGTCACCAACCGCACCCCGAGCACGCCCAGCCGGGTCGGAATAAAAGGCAGGGCGATGATCAGGCGCTTTTTTCCCAGCCGCACGGCGGTGCGCCGCATGAGATCGAGATAAGTCATCACCTCGGCCCCGCCGAGGTCGAAGGCGCGGCCATACATTTCCTCCCGACCCACGCAAAAACGCAGCAACTTGACCACATCGCGCAAGCCAACCGGTTGGGTCATCGACCGCGTCCAGTGCGGACACAACAAGACCGGCGAGCGTTCCACCAATCTCGCCACAATGCGGAAGGACGACCCTTGCGCGCCGACGATCAGCCCCGCGCGCAAACTGGTGACCGGCACCCCACGTGCCGCCAACACACGCTCTACCTCGAGACGGCTGGCCAAGTGACGCGACAACTGGGTGTCGTCCGGAATGATGCCTCCCAGATAAAGGATTTGCTTCACGCCGGCCCGCGCGGCCGAACGGGCAAAGTTGTCGGCCAGAATGAAATCCATGTCTTCGAACCGCGCCTGAGTCAGCCGGGCCGGCAGCATCGAATGGACGAGATAGACCGCGTAGTCCGCACCCTCGAGGGCGCGTTCCGTCTGCAGCATGGAGAACAGATCGCACTGCCGCCATTCCACGCCCGGCAGTTCCGCTGCCGGCGAACGCCTCAGGGCAATCACATCGAAGTCCGCGGTCAGCACCGGAAGCAAAGCCGTGCCCACAAAACCGGAGGCACCGGCCACCGCAACCACCGGACGCTTCTTGTCTGCCACCATGCCGCCATCAAACACGCCCTGGCCGCGGGGGCAAGCCCTTCGGTCAGCCCGCTTGCTTCTTCAGCAGGTCGCGAATCTCGGTCAGCACCTTTTCCTCGGCCGAAGGCTCGGGCGGAGCCGCCGGTTTGTCGGCTTCCTTTGCCTTCAGCGCGTTGATTCCTTTGACCAGCAGGAAAATCGCCCACGCGATGATCACGAACTGGATGGCGACCGTGATGAAGTTGCCGTAATTCAAGGTCGGCGCCCCGGCCGCTTGGGCCACGGCCAAAGTTTCGTAGGCCTTGCCGTCGAGGCTGACATAGAGCTGACTGAAGTCCACGGTGCCAAGGATCAACCCGATCGGCGGCATGATGATGTCGTCGACCAGCGAGGAGACAATTTTCCCGAAGGCCGCGCCGATCACCACGCCAACGGCGAGGTCAATGGCATTGCCTTTGGCGATAAAGGTTTTGAATTCGTTCAACATAGAACCCAACAACTGAACGCCCTCCGCCTCGCGCACCAGCAAAAAACGCTGTTGTTGACACGGATCGCCCTGACGCTTCCCATCGCAGCATGCGCTTCCTGCTTCTCCTTCTCGCCTCCTTCGCCGTTGCCGCCGCTGCACCTGTCCCGCTCCGCGTGGGTATGGAACTTTCCTATCCGCCGTTCGAGACGATCGGGCCCGACGGCAAGCCCGCCGGCATCTCGGTCGAACTGGCCCAAGGGCTGGCCGACAGCCTGGGACGTCCACTTGTCATTGAAAACATCCCCTTCCTGGGGCTCATTCCCTCGCTCAAATCCGGCAAGATTGACGTCATCATTTCCTCCATGACCGCGACGCCCGAGCGGGCCAAAGCCGTCGCATTTTCCGAACCCTATCTGACCGCAGGTCTGGCCGCCCTCGTGCCCGCCGACAGCAAGGCCCAAGGACTCTCCGACCTCGATCAACCCGGCCGCACCATCGTGGTCCGCCAAGGCACCACGGGCGAAGTGTTTGCCCGGACCCATGTGCACAAGGCTGCCCTCATCAGATTGGACAAAGAAAGGGCCTGCGTCCTTGAGGTCACCCAGGGCAAGGCTGACGCTTTCATTTACGACCAGATGTCCGTTTACCAAAATGCCAAGCGCAATCCTCGAACCACCCGCCCCATGCTCAACCCCCTGCAAAAAGAGTCGTGGGCCATTGCCGTGCGCCAAGGGGACGAGGAACTTCGCACGCAGGTCAATACCTTCCTGACCGACTTCCGCGCGGGCGGAGGCTTCGACCGGCTGGCCGACAAATATCTCACCGAGGAAAAGTCCGCCTTCGCTGCTCTGGGGGTCCCGTTTTTCTTCTAGTCCGGGAGGGGGACGCTTTCGCTTTCCCGCACAAGAATCGCTGCGCCCCGCGGCGGCAAAAGGAGCTCATTGGCCCCATCGTCCTTGGCGGCAAGCTCGGTGCTGTTCCAACGATCGCGCCACTGACCGCTCAGGGCCAACTCCGCGACCTGTTCGTGGTCGGAATTGTTCAGTATCACCACAACCTCCTCATGGTCCAACTCGCGGCGAAATCCGTAAAGTTGACGTTCATCGTCCACGATCAGCGGTTCAAAAGTTCCCCTTCTCAGCGACGGCAGGGCATGCCTCAGAGCGATGAGCCTTTTGTAGTGATCGAAAAGCTCCTGGTTCACCTCCACCTTATCCGGGATGTCCTTAGATGACCCGTCGGGCAAAACAATCTCGTCCTCATAGACCAGGTCAGCCCAAACCATCGGCTTGCGGCAGTCCGGGTCGTTTGCCCCCCACAGCCCGACTTCATCGCCATAATAGATCATAGGCGCCCCCACGTAGGTCATCTGCAGCATGGCGAAGAGCTTTTGTGACTCCAGTTCCCCGGGCGTCGGCTTGCGCGGGTTGTATTGACCGTTCTCCACCTTGGAAAACTCGAAGTAAGCCTGCCAGTTGCCGGCATGCTCCCGGTCGCGGTTGACAATATGAGACCCGATTCGATCGGTGTCGTGGCTGCCGAAAAGATTCTGCTGCACCTCGGCTACGCCGGCGGGGAAAGCTTCGCGCAACTCCCGCAGCCGGCGATCGAACTCACTTGTGCTGATCCGGGATTTGTCATCGGCGAAATAATCGGAGCAGGCAAAAGCGAAATTGTAGTTCATCACCGCATCGAATTCATCGCCCTGCAGATAAGGTTTCAGTTGAGGCACCGGATCAATCAGTTCGGCCGTGACGTAAGCCTCGGGATTCACCTCTTTCACCACCTTGCGCCACTTTTTCCAGAAGGGATGGGCCACGCAAAAAGCCACGTCGAGCCGCCACCCATCGATGCCGTCGGAGGGATCACCATCGCCGTCCGGGTCCATCCATCGCCTTGTCGCTGCAAAAATGTAATCCCGGGGTCCGGACACAATCCCCTCCTCGTCCTCTCGGAATTCAGGAAGTGTTTTGTGACCGAACCATCCCTCATAATCGAATTTTTCGCCCTTGGCGGGATCACGCCACGACTTGACCGAAAACCAGTCGGCGTAGGGCGAATCCTGCTGCTTTGCCAAGACATCGAGAAAAGGCCAACTGCGCTGACCCATATGATTGAAGACCCCGTCAAAAATCACACGGATCCCGCGAGCGTGGCATTGTTTGATCATTT
>CAIZMQ010000120.1 GCA_903934135.1 uncultured Verrucomicrobiota bacterium | reverse complement strand
TACCATCTACCATCTACCATCTTCTCCCGGATAAGATTCCGATAAACCCCCACCTCCACCGTCTCCACCCGCTTCAACTCCGGGTCCCATTCGCGTCAGTCTAAGCCGTAAAACGTTGGCCACCAGTGCTTTAAATCCGGTAAAATCCGAATAAAAGGTTTGACAAGGTGAGCGGGCCGGCAAGCTCGGCATGTCAAAGCCCTCACTCGCCGGCCGCTCGTGGCTGAGCTTGCCCGACCTCGACCTGCTCGCAACGAAAACCCGTCTGGTCGTCCGTAAATCCCGGAAGTTCACGCCCTCCGGCTTCCTCCAGTCTTTGCTGGGTTCCGTCGTCACCGGGCTTGCCTCGCTCAACCAACTCGCGGCAAGTCTCAAGGAACTGCTTCCCGCAGCCATGTCCCGCCAGTCCCTGCACGCGCGCTTCGACATCCGCTCCACCGCCTTTCTCATGGTTGTCCTCTGCGATCTCATGGAACAGCGCTTCCGGCCCGCCGTCGCCGCGCTCGGGGGTACCGGCATCCGACGCATCCTGGTCGAGGACTCCTCCGGCCAAGTTTTGCCCAAGGCCAATTGCGACAACTTCCCCGCGCACGGTAACCACCGTGGTGCCACCGCCGGGGTGAAGATCGACTTCGCCTTCGACCTCCTCTCCGGTTCCATCGTCTCCCACTCGCTGCAAGCGGCCACCGAACAGGACAAGACCATCGGCAAGGACTTCGTCTCCGAAGTCCGCAGGGGCGACCTGGTGTTACGGGACATGGGCTACTTCAGCCTTGGCGAGTTCGCCATCATCGAGGCCCGCGAGGCGTGGTGGCTGACCCGTCTGCCTCTGACCACCGGCGTGACGTTGGCCAATGGCGATGTGCTGGAGAAGCGCTTGAAAGGCTCGCGGCGAGAAATCATCGGCCTCGTGGTCTTCGCCGGGGAGCAGGGTAAGAAGTGCCGCCTGGTTGCTGTGAGGGCGGCCCCGGAAGTCGTCGCGGCGCGCCATGCGGAACGGAGGGAAAAAGCCAGGCAAAGCGGCAAGACCCCGTGCGCGAAGGGGCTTGTTCGCGATGGCTGGCACATCATGTTGACCAACCTCGGCAAGGACCAGGCAAGCGTGGGCCAGCTTGCGGCCGTCTACCGAGCCCGCTGGGCCGTGGAGATCCAGTTCCGGGCCTGGAAGCAAGCGCTCAACCTGGACAAGGCGCTCAACCGCAAGAGCGGCGACCATCACATGCAGGCGCTGGTCCTCGCGGCAATGATCGCCCACCAGCTCGGGATGAAGATCGCGCAAAGGATCGGCGGCGTGGTCGGGCGGGCACGGCTGAGTTATGAGAAGCTCTACGACCTGCTGGCGGTGCATCTGGTCAAGTCCACGGACCTTGCCGCGGTCGCAGCTTTCAATCCCGATCCGAGACACGTCACGCGAGACAAGCGAGCCCGCCAATCCCCGGTGGAATCAGGAATCTTAGCCTTAAACTGACGCGAATGGGTTGGTGCTCATTGCTTGCGTATCCGGTCCAATAACAGAGTCTAGAGGGATTTCCTGCC
>CAIZMQ010000119.1 GCA_903934135.1 uncultured Verrucomicrobiota bacterium | reverse complement strand
CACGCCCCAGGGCGGAGGACGGCGACGGAAGCCCGGCAACTGCTCGGGCACCGCGTAAGGAACTTCGATAAATGCCAGAGGACGCATCAATCGCGGGTCCTCTCCAAACCATGACGCCACCTCTGCCCGTACCAATTCCGCGTCCGCCGCGCGGGGATGGCCAGGCAAAACCGTTACACTCCACAAATGCGCACCTCGCGGCGCCAAACTGGGCGCGGCATTGCTGACCAAGGCGGCATGCAAGACCGGACTTTCTTCGCGCCTCGGCGGAAGGCAGAGCCACGCGCCGCGATAAAACGGACGGTCCGCCGCAAAATAATGGACGGCCGTGGCCAACGCGGCCCGTGGCCGGCCGCTCCCGAGCAAGCGGCAGGCCGCCGGTTCGTCGACGGCCAAAATAACCTCGTCCCCGGCCAGAAATACCCCGTTGGCGAAGCGCACCCCGCGAACCCTGCCCTCCGCGAAGACCAGCTTCTCCGCTCGCATTCCGTAACGGACCATGCCTTGGGGAATCCCCGCCACCAACTGCTCGGCAAGAGCACCGATGCCCCGGGCCGGAATCAGGGCCCGTCCCGTGACAAAGCGCCTCAGGTAACCAAAGAACACCTCCGCGCTGGTCCGCAACTCCGGGTCGAGCAACACACCACCGAAGAAAGGCCGGGCAAAGCGCGTGAAAAAAGTTTCACTGAATCCGTAGCGCCGCAACATGGCCCCGGTCGAAAAGGTTTCCTCCGCTCCCCCGGGTCCGAGGGACTTGGTAACCAGACGGAGCAAACGGAGCAAGTCGGTCCAGGGGATGACCTCCGCTCGTAGCGCGCCAAACAGCGCCGGCGGGCGGCGCAAGGGGTTCTCCAGGCATCTCGGACGACCGCCTCCGACAAACATGGCGCCTGCCCGGAAGCGTCCGCCACCCAACGCGGTAAAGTCGAGATGCCGGCGCGCCGCTGGATAAGAATCGAGCAGCACCTGAAACCCGCGGTCGAGAACGAAACCGTCCGGGGTCCGCTCGGAAACCGCCCTCCCACCAGGACGGTCAGATGCTTCGCAAAGGACAAAGGGGTGCCCGGCCCCCGAGAGCACCTTCGCGCAGGTCGAACCCGCCAACCCTGCGCCGACAACAATGGTCATGAGGTTGTCAATACCGCCACATCGCGCGTTGAACAAATATTTCTCGCACCATTCGTTTTCTACATTAACGTCCGACGCACATCATGCACCAGATTGCACCTCTGAAATTCGAGAAGGAAATCATCGACGAGTTGAAATACACCATGGCCCGCGACCAAGCCACGGCGTCGCGCCGGGAATGGTGGATCGCGACCTCGATGGCCATCCAGCGCATCGTCATAGAGCGCATGATGAAAACCCTCGCCGTCCACAACGAGCAAAACGTCCGCCGTGTTTACTACATGTCCATGGAGTTCCTCATGGGCCGCCTCTTTGCCAACAACATGATTGCCGCGGGGGTCTTCAATCAAGTCAACGAAGCCCTCGATAACCTCGGTCACCCCCTTGAGGAGACACGCGATGAAGAATACGACATGGCACTCGGCAATGGTGGCCTGGGTCGCCTCGCTGCCTGCTTTCTCGACTCGCTGGCCACTCTGGACCTCCCCGCCGTCGGCTACGGCATCCACTACCAGTACGGCCTCTTCAAGCAGGAGTTCCGCCACGGCTACCAGGTCGAACTCCCCGATGCATGGATCCAGTACGGCTCACCGTGGGAAATCATCCGTCCCTCCCACCGACAGGAGGTCCCGGTCTACGGCTACGTCGAAACGGTGGATAACGGCCTCGGCCACACCCGCTCGGTCTGGGTCGGTTTCCGAAAGATCATTGGCGTTCCTTATGACATTCCTATTCCGGGTTACGGCACCGAGACGGTCAACTTTCTCCGCCTCTGGGAATCAAAAGCCCCCGAAGACTTCGACTTGGACGCCTTCAACCGCGGTGGTTACGAAGAGGCCGTCCGCCAGAAAAACATGGCCGAGACGATCAGCAAAGTCCTTTACCCGAACGATCACACCGAGGCCGGCAAAGAGCTCCGCCTCCTTCAACAATACTTTTTCACCGCTTGCTCCCTGCGGGACATCATCCGCCGGTTCCAGAAAGACAACGCTGACTGGTCCAAGTTCCCGGAAAAGGTTGCCATCCAGCTGAACGACACGCATCCCGCGATCAGTATCCCCGAATTGCAGCGCCTCTTGGTCGATGACTACGACCTTACTTGGGAGCAAGCTTGGTCCATCGTTACCCGGACCTTCGCCTACACCAACCATACCCTTTTGCCCGAAGCACTGGAGAAGTGGAGTGTCGCCCTCCTCCGCAAAGTCCTTCCGCGCCATTTGCAGATCATTTTTGAGATCAACAAGAGCTTCCTTGAGGAAGTGGATAAGAAATGGCCGGGCGACGTGGAGAAAAAACGCGTTCTTTCCCTCATCGAGGAAAACCACGAGCAGATGGTCCGGATGGGTCACCTCAGCGTGGTCGGCAGTCACTCGGTCAACGGCGTGGCCGCCCTGCACACCAAGCTGGTCAAATCCGACCTCTTTCCCGAATTCGACGCCCTCTACCCCGGACGAATCAACAACAAGACCAACGGCATCACCCCGCGGCGCTGGCTCGTGGCGTGCAACCCGCGCCTCTCCGACCTCATCACCCGCACCATAGGCGCCGGCTGGGAGCGCAATCTGGACCTGCTGCGCAAGCTTGAGCCCCACGCCGATGACGCCGAGTTCCGTGAAGAATTTATGGCGGTCAAACAGGCCAACAAAGCGAGACTGGCCAAACGCATCCTCGACGAATGCGGCGTTGCGGTCGACCCCTCGGCCATGTTCGACGTGCAAATCAAGCGCCTCCACGAGTACAAGCGGCAACACCTCAACCTCCTCCATATCCTCTGGCTCTACCGCCGTCTTCTCAAAGACCCGCACCTCGACATCCCGCCCCGCGTGTTCATCTTCGCCGCCAAGGCCGCACCGGGTTACGACACAGCCAAACTCATCATCAAGGCGATCAACGCCGTTGGCGCCAAAATCAACGACGACAAGCGCATCAAGGACAAACTCAAGGTCACCTTCATGCCCAACTACCGAGTCTCCTTGGCCCAGCGTATCGTCCCCGCAGCCGACCTCTCCGAACAAATCTCGACCGCCGGCAAGGAAGCCTCCGGGACCGGCAACATGAAACTTGCGCTCAATGGTGCGGTCACGATCGGCACCCTCGACGGCGCCAATGTCGAGATCCTTGAGGAAGTCGGCGAAGACAACATCTTCATTTTCGGCCGCACGGTCGACGAAGTGCGCGAGTTGGTTGCCGCCGGCTATGACCCGCAGAAGTTCTACGGTTCCGACCCCGAACTCACCGCCATCATCGACTGGCTGGGCACCGACTACTTCACCCCGGATGAAGGCGCCCATGTTCTTGCCCCGCTCCGCGACAATCTCCTCTACCACGACCCCTACCTCTGCCTCGTCGACTTTAAATCCTACTGCGAGACCCAGGAAAAAGTCTCCGCCGCTTATCAGGACAAAGCCCGCTGGGGCAAAATGGCCGTTCTCAACACGGCACGGGTCGGAAAATTTTCCAGCGACCGCACCATCTTGGAATATGCCAAAGATATCTGGCACCTCGATCCGGTTCCGATCCCCGGATAATTTTCGCGACACCGGCAACCGACTGGTTCCCCAAACCCGCAAACCCCGCAAATCACCCTCTGATCGGCGAGCACAGGCCGCACGACCGTGCGCGGGCCCCGTCCGTCACGTCCAAGTCCACGCCCGATTCTGCCGGAGCCCGCGTCCTTGCCTCCGCGGGCTGCACCAGTCATCATTCACCGCGTCGCGTCGCTCACCCGCGCCCATGAAGCGCGCCACGCGCCCCGCTCCATGGCCAGCGTCACCCTTCAAAACGTCACCAAAGTCTACCGCGGTCGCCGCGGCGAGGAAATCCCGGCCGTCCTTGGCCTCTCTCTGGAAATCCCCGACAAGTCTTTTGTTGTCCTGCTTGGTCCGTCCGGTTGTGGCAAGACCAGCACCCTGCGTATGGTTGCCGGCCTCGAAAGTCTCACCTCCGGCCGCATTCTCATCGGCGATACCGACGTCAGCGGTCTGCCTCCCGGCGATCGCGACGTCACCATGGTCTTCCAGAACTACTCTCTCTATCCCCACCTCACGGTCGCCGAGAACCTCGCTTTCGGCCTCCGTGTCCGACGCCTTGGCCCTGCGGACATCGCACGCCGCGTCCGCGAGGCTGCCGGCATCCTCGGCATCGAGGATATCCTCCCGCGCATGCCCCGCGATCTTTCGGGTGGACAACAGCAACGTGTCGCTGTCGGCCGCGCCATCGTCCGCCAGCCCCGCGTCTTCCTCTTCGACGAACCCCTCTCCAATCTTGATGCCAAGATGCGCGCTCAACTCCGCGCCGAACTGATCAAACTCCACCAGCGGCTTCAGGCCACCATCATCTACGTGACCCACGATCAGGCCGAAGCCATGACCATGGGAACGAGCATCGCTGTGCTTCGCGACGGCACGCTTCAACAATCCGGCCGCCCACTGCATCTCTACAACCAGCCGTGCAACTCCTTTGTAGCCGGCTTTCTCGGTGCCCCACCGATGAACTTCATCCGCGGCACCCTCCAGGCCCGCGAAGGTGCCCGTCTGGCTTTTCGGGAAAGCGGCAGCGGGTCCCTGGAAATCGAGCTCGCCGCGCGGGCCAACGCGACCCGCCTGGTTGGAAGGGAGGTCCTCCTCGGTCTCCGGCCCGAGCATCTCCAACCGCTCTTGCCCGGCGAAACCCCCAACGCCGCCACCTTCCCCGCCCACCTCGACATCGTCGAACCCACTGGCGCCGAATCCATTTGTTATCTCCAGACTGGCGCCAACACTCTCATCTGCCGCAGTCGCCACATCATCGACACGCGCGAAGCGGGACACCGCATGCTCTTCCGTGCGGATTCAGCCAAACTTCTCCTTTTTGACCCGGCTACCGAGCAGCGGATCGACTGACATGGATCTCCTCCGCACCCGCGAAGACGTCGAGCGCCAAGAGGAGCACTTTCTTGCCCCATTCGCGCAGAAGTCCTCCGCGACCCGCGGCCGAAGGCATGCGCAGCCCGCCCACCGCTGGCGCAGCGAATACCAGCGCGACGTCGCCCGCATCATCCATTCTGCCGCCTTCCGCCGCCTGGAATACAAAACCCAAGTCTTCCTCAATGGCACCGGTGACCACTACCGCACACGTCTCACCCATACGATGGAGGTTGCCTCGATCAGCCGCACTCTGGCTCGTGCCCTCGGACTGAACGAAGACCTGGCCGAAGCTGTCGCTCTGGCCCATGACCTCGGCCACTCACCCTTCGGGCACTCCGGCGAGGAAACCCTTGACCGCCTGCTCAAAGACCACGGTGGCTTCGACCACAACGGGCAAAGCCTTCGCGTGGTCACTTTGCTGGAAAGCCCCTACGAGGATTTCGACGGGCTCAACCTGACCTACGAAGTGCTCGAGGGCGTGCAAAAACATGCCACCGCCCGAGTCGCGCCCGGCCTCGGCGCTTACCCCTCTGCCTGCCTCGAGGGGCAAATCGCCGACCTCGCCGACGAAATCGCCTACTACACCCATGATCTGCAGGACGGTCTGGAGGCCGGACTGATCAAGGCGGCCCAACTGGCCGACGTCGCCCTTTGCACCGAAGTCTCCCACGACCACGGTCTCGACCTCGCCGATACGGACGCCAAGACGGCGCGCCTCAGTTTGGCCCGACTACTCTCCAATCATCTCATTCAAGATGTGCTAGAAACCAGCGCCGTCCGCATCGCGGCCGCAGGAGTGATGACGGCCGATGACACCCGTTGTCACCCGGATCTCCTCATCGCTTACAGCGAAGGCACCGCGGCCAAAACCAAAGCACTTCGCTCCTTTCTCTATGCCCACCTTTACTTTCACCCCGAAGTCAGTGACGCCAACCAGCGCGCCTGCGACCTGATGGCCGATGTCTTCGGTGCCTACCTGCAGGACCCAAGCCAGATCGGCCGTGAGGCGACCCGCCGCGTGCCGAACAGCGGACTCCACCGCGCCGCCGGCGATTACATTGCCGGCATGACAGACCGTTACCTCCTGCGCGAGCATGCCCGACTCTTCCATGGTGCCTGACTCCGGCAACCGCTGGCCGACGCGTCCCTCTGCGCTGACCCGGTTGTGGCAGGTCACCCGTGTCGTTGTCCTTGTTTGGCTCGGTCTGCTTGCCTTCTTCGCTCTCTCCCAACGATCGATGATTTATCTCCCCTCCAAAGCTGACACCACGAGTCTCGGACGTGACGCCTTGGCGCGCGGTTTCGAGCCCTGGAAAACTTCCCGCGGAGAGGTGATCGGATACCGCAGCCTCCCATCCCCCACCGATGCGCGTCCAACTGTCGCCATACTCATCTTTCATGGGAATGCCGGCCACGCCATGCATCGCGCCGACTACGCCTCACTGCTTCGCGCTGCCGCGCCCGAACGTGCCGTCTCCGTGTACATTCTCGAATACCCCGGCTACGGCGCACGCTCCGGTCACCCCTCCCAAGAATCCTTGCTCGTCGCCGCCAGTGAAGCCGTGGCGAATATCCCGGAAGAGGTGCCCGTCATCGTCTGCGGCGAATCCATCGGTACCGGCGTGGCCTGCGCCACCGCCGCGGCTTACTCCGACCGCATCGCCGGACTCCTCCTTCTCACCCCCTTCGACAGCCTCGCCAAAATCGCCCAGCACCATTACCCGCTTCTGCCCGTCCGTTGGATCATGCGCGACCAATATCCGGCCGGGGATTGGCTCGAAAATTATCAAGGCCCGGTCGCCATCATCCTCGCGGCGAAGGACACCATCGTCCCTGCCAAATTTGGCCAAAAACTTTACGACGCCTACTCGGGCCCCAAACTTCTCCTCCTTGCCCCCCAAGCCGACCACAACGATCTCCTCCACGTCCTTCCCGCATCCACCTGGCAGCAAGCCGTCAACTTCCTCCTCCCTCGGTAGGGGCGGCTGGGCGCGCCGGCGGCACACCCTTACTCAAGCTTCCAACTTAGGTCTGAGGCTTACCGCCTACCTTCTCCGTTTGATCCCGAACGAATACCCGCTCCGGTGCCTTCCCCCGCCCGCCGCACGCGCTTTCACATGGGTCGCGGCCGGATCCAGCAGCGTCGTATATTTGTAATCGAATCCGTCGAGCTTCAGCCGGGCAATTTTCATTCCGATGAACCGCTCGATGGATTCGATCATGGCCAGATCCTCCGCCGTCACCAGCGTGAAGGCATCGCCCACGGCCTGCGCCCGGCCCGTCCTCCCGATGCGGTGCACATAGTCCTCCGGGTGGCCCGGGATGTCATAGTTGATCACGTGAGACACCCCCGCAATATCCAAACCGCGGGCCGCAATATCCGTCGCGACGAGCACCTCATAACGACCGTTCTTGAATCCCTCCAGTGCCTCCTCGCGCTCCCGCTGAGTGCGGTTGGAATGCAGGGCCACCACCGAGTGGTTCTCTTTCTTCAGCTGGCGCGCAATGCGGTCGGCCCCGTCCTTCGTCCGGCAGAACACCAAGACGCAATCAAAATTCGTTTTCTCCATCAAGCCGGACAGGAGTTCGTATTTCTGATCCATGGCCACCGGATAAAATGCGTGCGTGATCGTTTCGGCCGGCGACATCCGCATGCCGATCTCGATTTT
>CAIZMQ010000118.1 GCA_903934135.1 uncultured Verrucomicrobiota bacterium | reverse complement strand
GGAAGCCGACCCCGCCGCCGGCCGGCAGCCCCAGCCCGTTCTGCTCCTCGAAATACAACGCGGCAAAATCACTGCTCCCGCCGACCTCTCCAACGCCCCCGACTGGGCCCAGCCCATCATCGCCGCCGCCATCCACCTGCACACCGCAAGGTAGGGCGCGGCGTCCCCGCCCGTCGCGACCTCAAACCATCGGCAAGATGCCGATGCCACCTCCAAACTCCCGCCTGCATCCACCCCCGCCGCTACCGCTCACTCCACCAGCAACTCCGCAATCTGCACCGCATTGAGCGCCGCACCCTTGAGCAGCTGATCGCCGCAGATCCAAAAACTCAGCCCGTTCTCCAGCGCGCAATCCAGCCGCAAGCGTCCGATCTCGCAATCGTCCTTCCCCGCCACGTGCAGCGGCACCGGATATCCGTGCCGCGACGGCTCATCGACAACCCGCAAGCCCGGCGCTTTCTCCAGCGCAGCCCGTGCCGCCGCGACCGATACCGGGCGCTCGAACTCCGCGCTGACTGCCACGCTGTGGGCACGATAGACCGGCACGCGCACGCACGTCACCGAAGCGCGAAAATCCGGCAGCCCCATGATCTTGCGCCCCTCATTCTCCATCTTCATTTCCTCTTTCGTGTATCCCGACTCAAGAAACGCATCCACTTGCGGGATCACGTTGAACGCGATCTGCCACGGATAAACCGCGCGCGGCGCTTCTTCGCCCCGGGCCAGAGCCTCGACCTGCGTCTTCAGCTCCTCGATCGCCTTCGCCCCGGATCCCGAGACCGCCTGGTAACTCGAAGCCCACAAACGCTTCACCCCGAACTCACGGTGCAAGGGCCACAGTCCCATCAACGTGATCGCCGTCGTGCAGTTCGGGTTGGCCAGGATCCCTTGGTGCGCACGCGCCGCCTCGGGGTTGACCTCCGGCACAACGAGCGGGACATCGGGATCCAGGCGGAAGGCCGACGAGTTGTCGATGACCACCGCGCCGGCTTTGACCGCCGCAGGGGCGAATTCCTTGGAGATCGACCCGCCCGCGCTGAACAAAGCGAAGTCGACCCCGTCGAAAGCATCCGCGGTCAACTCGCGCACCTCGACCGGCACGCCTTGGAACTCAAGCTGCTTGCCTGCCGATTGCGCCGAGGCGAGCAAGGTGAGTTGGCCGACGGGAAAATTCCGCCGTTCCAGCACGCGCATCATCTCGATGCCCACCGCACCGGTTGCGCCCACGATCGCTACATGATAGTTCCTGCCCATCGGAAAGGCGGGAAAAATAACATCCACCGTCGCCATGGCCATCACGAAAGCACATCCCGCCCCGCAAACACCCTCCGCCCACCGCATCGTGGTCGATGTCGGCAGGCAAACCCTGCGGGTCATGGACGGGGTGTCCGTGACCGCCGAATTCCCCGTCTCCACCTCGCGCTTCGGCCTGGGCTGCGAGGAGGGCAGCTTCCGCACCCCGACGGGACGATTCGTCGTCCGCGCCAAAATCGGCCAAGGCGCCCCGGCTTGGACTGTCTTCCGGGCCCGCGAAAGCACCGGCGAATTGGCCGTGCCCGGCGGCGAGGAGGACCTTGTCCTGACCCGCATCCTGACCCTCGACGGGCTCGATCCCGGCAACGCCAACACCCTCGAACGCTTTGTCTACATCCACGGCACGAATCAGGAGCAACTCATCGGCACCCCGGCCAGCCACGGCTGCATCCGCCTGCGCAACGCAGACATGATCACGCTTCACGACATGGTGCCGGCCGGTACCCCGGTCGAAATCCTGCCCCCGCCACCGGTGTCTCCCGGCACCTCCATCTGAAGCAGAAGGACGATTTTCGTTGTCCCCCGAGGCGCACCTGTCAAGAATGACTGCCTGCAAAAAAGCACAGAAGGAGGTGAATCCAGAATGAACATCGTTAAAATTATTGCCATCGTAGCCGTCGCGGCTGCTTCGCTCAGCCTCGGCGCTTGCGCCAGCAAACCGAAACCGGCTCCGGTTTCCGCCAGCTACAGCAAGTAAGCTGACCTAAGGGGAATCCCTTTTTCAACAAGCCGCGGGTGTATGCCCGCGGCTTTCTTTTTTCAGGGGAGCACTGAGATAATCATTACCGCGCAAAGTGAACCGCCAGGGCAGTTCGCGCGCCCGTGAAATACCGATCCGGCCGTCCGCCACCACATCGGTCACCTCACCGGCCAGAAAGCATCGTCGCTCTGTCGTGCAGAAATCCCCGCCGTGGTGCCGTCCTGTCACTCCCAAGGCCGCTGTGAGGCGGCCGGGACCTCCGGTCAGGGCGCGACCGACCTTCCCGCCGCGCCGCCGCTGCATCGCCGGCAGGCCCCGCCGCGGCTCAATGGCGCGGATCAGGACAAAGCCTTCCTCCTCGCCCTTGGTCAGCACATTGAGCATCCAATGCAGCCCGTAGTTCAAATAAACATAGGCCGTGCCGGCGCGATGGCGTGCGACGAATTGGCGGGCGGACGGACGGGTGAACGTGTGGCAGGCCGGATCGCCAACCGCAGCATAGGCCTCGCACTCGACCACGATCCCGCTGCACGCACCCCAGACCAATTCGCAACCGACCAGTGTCCGCGCGCACTCAACCGGCGATTGGGTGAAAAATTCCCGTGGAATCACAGCGGAACCGGATGGTCGACGAACTGCCACGGCACCCGGAATTTTTTCGCCAGATGCGCCGCCAGCGCCCGCACTCCGAAAGTCTCCGTGGCATAGTGCCCGCCGTAGATCATGTTGACCCCGAGCTCTTCCGCCCTTAGCCAGGTCCACTGCAGACCCTCCCCGGTGACAAAGGTGTCGATACCCGCGGCCGCCACTTTTTCCAGCAGGTCGCCCGCCCCGCCGGTAATCACCCCGACGCGGCGCGGGCGCTCCGGACCCGCCGCGCAAACTTGCGGCACGCGGCCCGTGGTCTTCATCACCCTCCGCACCAGCTCATCCCGCGATCCGGCGAAGGAACCCGACCGGCCAAAACCGAGGAGCGGTTCAAGCCGGCGCAACCCGAGCGCCTTGCCCAGCAGCACGTTGTTGCCGACGGTCGCATGCGCATCGAGCGGCAGGTGCACGGAGTAGAGCGCCATGTCGGCCGCACGCATCAACTCGAGCTTCCGGCCGAAGGTGCCGGTGACCGGTTGGACGCCGCCCCAAAAAAGCCCGTGGTGCACGATGAGCAAGGAGCCTGATCCGGCCGCCGACGCTTTCTTGATCACCGCAAGACCGGAATCGACCGAGGCGAGGATGCGCGTCACCCTCCCGCAGTTCTCCACCTGCAGGCCGTTATGCGCGCCGGGCGCGTCTTCGCCCTCCTCCACCTTGAGATAGTGGTTCGCGTAGGAGATGATCGCGTCGAGTTTGGCCATAGCTCGATTTTCGGTTACGTCGCCGCCCGCCTCAATCCAATTCCCCAACCCCGGCATTGTAGCGGACGGGCATAATTAGCTTTACGGTCCGGCGTCTGTGAGGTCATTTGATGCCGCCTGAATCTTTGCTCGCCTGAAAAACAAAACGCAAACACCGCTGGAGCGTCACACAGTCCTCAGCACAAAGAGCCTGAAGGAAGCCAAGGGCTTTACTTTCCACGTTTGGGCGAAACATAAGAGCCATGTCCGGGGCACAGGGAAATATTCCTTCACTATTACACGCGCCCCTCTGGGACAATCGCCGCTTTGCTTTGTGGACTGCCGGGCGCCCATGCATGTCGAACCAGCAGGCAACGCAACCAAGGCCACCCTCTACTATCCCCTATCAGGTTGGATGAAAAATTCCGCAGCCGGCACGCGACTTACGGCTGTGCCGAGAGGACCAACCTTCATTCCCGTGAGAACCAGGATCACCTTCGATGCCACCCGCATCCGGTGCGTGCTGCTCGAGATTTCAACCGTGGCGCTGCGGGCGGAGATAGCGGCTTGCGGTCGCCAAGCTGCGAACATTCCGCCGCTCGCTTGGAAGCCCAGCGCACCAAGTGCCAAATCCGTCTCGGAAGTCATCGGCGTTGCCTTGGCGCAAATCGATAGCCGCGAAACATCCTCCCGGCACACCGCGTATACTCGCCGTCTTGAAGGCCTTCTCCTTTCCACTTCGGCCAACTCATGAAGTTGTTGTCCTTTGCATTTTTCGCAGTCTTGGCCTCGGCTGCCGCAGGCTTAACCAATTCTTTCGACAAGACGCTTGAGGACGGAGATTTTTCCGTTCGCATCACCTCGCCGAATACACCTGAGGGGAACACGGTCACGCTCCAGCCGAAAGGCCTGCAAAGCACCAACGACCCAATCGCCCTGGCGGTGGACAGCACCGTCACGCGAGCTTTTCTCGCCGACATGGACGGCGACAATGTGACCGAGCTTTTTGTCGTGCTGACCAGTTCCGGCAGTGGCTCCTACGGCGAGGTCCTCGCGTGGTCCACAAACGGCAAGAAGAGCCTCACGCCGATCATCATCGAGGCACCTTCGCCCAAAGACCTCGACGGCTACATGGGACATGACGATTACGAGGTGATGGAAAACACTTTCGTGCGTCGCTTTCCGGTTTACAAAAAGGGCGATATGAATGCCTCTCCCAGCGGCGGCTTCCGGCAATTCCAATACAAGCTCAAGCCGGGTGAAGCTACTTGGCAGATGAAGATCGACCGCGTCGAATCTTATTGAACAAAGGTCGCAGGCGTGAAAATTCTCCGGCTTTTCCTCGCGCTTCTCCTGTTGCCAACCGGGCCCGCCAGCGGCTTTGATCTTTTCGCGAAGAAAAAGCGCTCCGACTCCGACCACCTCGCCACCGATAACGGCCGACCGACCCGCGCTCGCGAGTTGCAGCAAGGGATGATCGATTTCTCCGACCGCTACACCATGCGGATCTGGCAGGCCCTCGACACTTTCATCCGGTCCGAAAAAGACCCGCTCAAGCGCTCCGCCGCCGAGCACCTCAAAGTTCTCTACTCCTCCGCCTCGATGGAGATCGCCGCCGGACGCAATCCCTCCGGCAACCTCCTCGACATGGCAGTTTTCACCGCTCTCGCCCAACGCTCCGTCCGTGACTACTGGGTGCCCCAGGTTTTCGGCGATGGCGGCGAGTCCCTGATCAAAGCTCACCGCGATCTCCGCGCCGACCTCGATGTTGTCCTGTCAAAAACACTCACCCAAGAACAACGCAAGGAGCTCGATCGCCTCATCGCTGATTACTCTCGGACCAACCCCGGCAATGTCTATGTGGCCGATGTCCGCTTGCGCGACTTGGTTGGCGCGCGCACGGCCGCGGGTCAGCAAAGCGGGGGCATTCCGCTGCTGGCCGATGTGAGCCGCGCCGTTGGCGAGTTGGACGCCGCGGTGGAATACGGAGAACGGCTCATGTTTTACGTCGAGCGCCTACCTCGCCTGACCACGATGCAGACCGCGTTGGCTCTGGCCCAAACCGGCGCCTCGCCGACCGTGCTCAGTCTCACCGAGAGCGCCCGGCAGACTTCCCAAGCCATCGAGCAGATGCCCGAAAAAATCACTCTCGCTTTGTCAGAAAATTCCGAAGTGCTCGGCGCGCTCCTGCCCGGCATCCAGTCAAGTATCGCCGACTCCCGCGCGATCATGGAGATCACCGAGCGGATCCTGCAGCCCGTCGAAGGGCAGTCGACGGACTCAACCTGGACACCCGAAGCCACCGCCGCCACCTTGCGGGAAGCCCGGGCCACCGCCGGTGAGATGCGCGCCACGCTGGAGCTTTTGGAAAAGTCCCTCACCAACTCCTCATCGCTGCCGCTCGAAAGCCTTCTCAAAACCACCTCCGAAGAGGCCCGCCTGACGGTCGATTATGCGTGGAACAGGCTTCTCCTCGCCATTGGTCTTCTGCTCGCCGGCCTCCTTGTCCTCCTCTTTGTCGCCGCACGCCTCTTCCGACCTGCCCACCAAGCAAAACCATGAAAAAAATCCTGCGAGCGCTCAGCCTCATCCTGCTGGTCCCCGCCTGCAGCCAAATACAGACATCCACCGACCAACAACACTCCTCGAACGACCATCCTCAATCCACGCTGCGCACACTATCCGGGACGCAGATGCGTTATGCGGACAACCATGCGAAATACACGTTTACCTTCTTCGAAGATGGACGTTACCGCCTAGTCAGCGTCTCCCGGAACGAGACGCTGGCTGATACCGTGGAAGGCCGCTGGAACTACGAGGTGACCGCAGCTAAGGAAGCCCTGCTTCGCCTCGACGGCAAAGCGACGATCAAGCTGCAATTCACCGGTCCCCACGAGGCGCTCGGACGAATGGACAACGACGTTCGCGTCTACAAGCTTCATTTCACGCCGAGATCTTCCTGAACACACCCGTCCCGTCGCGACACCTCTGCAATCTTCTTTCATCGCAGGGGCCCGACCGGTAGTTTCGCCCGTCCTATGCTCAAAGCCGGAATCGTCGGACTGCCCAACGTAGGCAAGTCCACCCTCTTCAACGCCATCACCCGCACCCGCAAGGCGCAGGCGGCCAATTTTCCTTTCTGCACGATCGAGCCGAACGTCGGCATCGTCAGTGTTCCCGACCCACGGCTTGACGCTTTGACCGCGCTTTCCAAGTCGGAAAAGACCATCGCCACCGCCATCGAATTCGTCGACATCGCCGGTTTGGTCAAAGGCGCCAGCCAAGGCGAAGGCCTCGGCAACCAGTTCCTCAGCCACATCCGCGAAGTCGATGCCATCGTGCAAGTCGTCCGTTGCTTCGAGAACGAGGACATTCATCACGTGGCCGGCACGATGGACCCCGTCCGCGATATCGAGGTGATCAACACCGAGTTGATCCTCGCCGACATGGCCGCCCTCGAGAAACGCAAAGACAAGCTGGCCAAAAACGCCCGCGGCGGCGACGCGCAGGCCAAGGCCGAACTCGCCCTGCTCGAAAAAATCCTGCCCCAACTCAACGAAGGCAAACCCGCCATCATCCTCGACCTCAGCGCCGAAGAACGCCTCCTGCTCAAAGGGTTTTTCCTCCTCAGCGCCAAACCGGTCATCTTCGCCTG
>CAIZMQ010000117.1 GCA_903934135.1 uncultured Verrucomicrobiota bacterium | reverse complement strand
CGGCGGAACTGGCGCTCGAGGACGCCGTATTGCGCTTTGAGCTTCTGCTTCTCGAGCAGGGCCAAGCCGTATTCCGAGGTCTTGCGGCGCATGCCTTTTTGTCCGTGCATGCCCGGCGGATAGCTCCGGCGCTCGAAATGTTTGGGCGAGCCGACGAGGAAAATGCCGAAGCGGCGGCTCAGTTTGGTTTTGGGTCCGGTGTAACGTGCCATGAGGAAGTATTCAGTTTACAGTGTTCAGTTTTCAGTGATCCGCACTACACGCGGCGGGCTTTGGGAGGGCGGCAGCCGTTGTGGGGTACCGGGGTGACATCTTTGATCACCGTGATTTCGAGGCCGATGGCTTGGAGCGCGCGGATGGCGGACTCGCGTCCGGCCCCGGGGCCTTTGACCCGCACTTCGACTTCTTTGAGTCCGTGGCCCATGGCTTGGCGCGCGGCATCCTGCGCCACGAGCTGCGCGGCATAAGCCGTGCTTTTGCGCGAGCCTTTGAAACCGACTTTGCCGGCGCTGGAGGCACCGAGCACAGCACCGCGTTGGTCGGTGATGCTGACAATGGTGTTGTTGAAGGTAGCGAGCACGTGGGCGATGCCTTGGATGACGTTCTTGCTGCCCTTGGCTTTGACCACTTTGGCCGGGGCGATGGGCGCGTCGAGCGAGAGCATGTCGTCGGCCGGCGCGGCGGCCTCGGCCGCTTTGGCTTCGCCTTCTTTTTTCTTGGCCGTCTTGCCTTTGGCCGCTTTGGGCTTGGCCGCTTTTTTCTCCGCGGCGGGTTTGGCTTCGTCAGCGGCCGGAGCAACTTCCGCCGCAACCTCCGCCTTCACTTCAGCCCGGGCCTCCGTGACGGGATGGTGTTCCGCATTTTCGTCCTTGCGGCGGGCATCCTGTGATTCGCCGAGAGTTTCTTTCTTTTCGTCGCTCATACTTCGTTGGGATTAAGTTTTGCCGGCTTTGGCGTCGGGGTTTTTCTGCACGCCAACCGTCTTGCGAGGCCCCTTGCGGGTGCGGGCATTGGTCGATGTGCGCTGTCCGCGCACGGGGAGTCCGCGGCGATGACGGATGCCGCGGTAACAATTGATGGCCTGCAGGCGTTTGAGGTTGCCCTGCAATTCGCGGCGGAGGTCGCCCTCGATGAGGATGCCGGTGTTGCCGATGATCTGCACAATGAGCGATATCTGCTCGGGCGAAAGATCTTTGGCGCGGGTGTTGGGATCGATGGATGCTTCGGCCAGGACGCGTTTGGCGACGGTCGGTCCGATGCCGTAGATGTACGGCAGGGAGGCTTCGATGCGTTTGTTGGGCGGGATTTCGACCCCGAGGAGGCGTGGCATATGCGTGTTATCCTTGTCTTTGTTTGTGGCGCGGGTTTTTGCAAACGACGCGCACGACGTTGTTCCGCCGGATGACCCGGCAACCTTCGCAAAGGCGTTTGACTGAAGCTCTGACTTTCATGGTGTGATCCTTTTATTTCTTTCGGTAGGTGATGCGTCCTTAGCTCAAGTCGTACGGAGACGACTCGATCATGATCTGGTCACCTGGCAAGGTGCAAATGAAGTGCTGGCGTATCTTGCCCGAATTGTGTGCGAGGGTACGATGACCGTCGGGCAAACCCATCCGGAACACCGTACTCGGCAGCAAATCGTCAACCTTGCCTTCTACTTTAATAACGTCTTTTTTCGCCATGTCAAAACTTCCGGTTCATCTTTTGTCACCAGCACGGTGTGTTCAAAATGCGCCGAGGGCAGCCCGTCGGCCGTCACCACGGTCCACTTGTCGTCCAAAACCCGCACTCCGCTGACCCCTAGATTGATCATCGGCTCGATGGCTAAGGTCATTCCGGCCTTGAGCTTGGGTCCGCGGCCGGCTTTGCCGTAATTGGGGATCTGCGGATCTTCATGCAATTTGCGCCCCACCCCGTGCCCGACGAACTCGCGGACCACCGAATAGCCTCGGGCCAGGGCGGCCTGCTCGATGAAGGATGAAATATCCCCCACCCGGCGGCCGTGGGTCACATGGGGAATGACGTCGCGCAAGATACGCGCGGTGTCTTCCACCAGGCGGTCGACTTTGGGCGGGACCACGCCAATGCGGATGGTGGTGGCATTGTCGCCGATCCAGCCGTCTTTGCTCACGCCGACGTCGAGCTTGAGAATGTCGCCGTAAGCCAGGCGGCGGTCGCCGCCGATGCCGTGGACAACTTCTTCATTCACCGAGATACAAAGGTGGCCGGGAAATTTGCGGTAGCCGAGGAACGCGCTCTTCGCCCCGGCTTCATCGATGAATTGGGCGCATGCTTCGTCGATGTCGCGCGTGGTCATGCCCGGCGTGACCAGATTTTCCAATTTGTCGAGGACTCCGGAGGCGACCCCGCAGGCCTTGCGCATCGCTTCAATCTCGCGCTCGTTCTTGATGGGGATCATCGACGACAGGAAAGGAAACCGAACGGACACAGGCAGTTGACGCGGACTAATTGCCGCTGGCCAGATAGGCCGCGGTGCCGGAAATGACGATGATGCCGATGACGGCCCAGATCCAAACCAGCGCGTTGGAAGAAATGACGCGGCCACTGCCGCCGGCGGTGCGCTCGAATCGTCCGCGGATTTTTCCGCGGCGCAGGAAGCCGTCATAGTGACGCTGCAAAAGGTGGGTTTCGACCTGCCTCATGGTGTCGAGGGTGACGCCCACGATGATGAGCAATCCGGTGCCGCCGAAGAACTGCGCGGTCATATAGGGCACCTTCATGCCTTCGGTCAGCATCTGCGGAAGGATGGCAATGAGGGTCAGAAAGACGGCACCGGCGAAGGTCAGGCGCGTCATGGTGTAATCGAGGAAGTCGGCCGTGGGCTTGCCCGGACGTACACCTGGGATGAAGCCGCCGTATTTCTTGAGGTCGTCGGCGATTTGTGCGGGTTGGAATTGCGTCGCCACCCAGAAATAACTGAAGAAGAAAATCATCGCTCCGAAGAGGGTGTAATAAAGCCAGCCGCTGGCCAGCATGGCGGAGAGCTCGTTGGCCCAGCGATGCGTAGGGAAGGCCATGCTCAGGATGGTCGAAGGGAAAAGAAGGATGGCCTGCGCGAAGATAATCGGCATGACGCCGGCGTAGTTGACCTTGAGCGGCATGTATTGGGTTTGGCCGCCGTAAACTTTGCGTCCGACCACGCGCTTGGCGTATTGCACGCTGATGCGGCGGGTGGCCTGGGTCACGGCAATGACCGCGGCAATAACGATGATCAAAAAGGCGATGAGCAGCACGAGAACGACCGGGCTGACCGGGGCCGCTTCCCCGCCGGCCGGGACGAAGGTGCGCCAGGCTTGGATCAATCCGGCGGGCAACTGCGCGAGGATGCCGACGGTGATGATGATGGAAATACCGTTGCCGATGCCGCGCTCGGTGATCTGGTCGCCAAGCCAGACGAGAAACATCGTGCCGGCGGTGAGCGTGATGACGGTGAGCAGACGGAATCCAAGGCCCGGATCCGAGACGAGCGGCACGCCGAGCCTGTTGATCGTGTCCATGATGCCCGGCAGGAAGGGATTGGACTCGGGGCTCTCGAAGGAGAGCGCGAGCAGATAACCCTGAAGCAAACAAAGGATGATCGTGACGTAGCGGGTGTATTGGGAAATTTTCTGGCGCCCTCCGTCCTCGCGTGAAAGACGGCTCAGTTTCGGGATCACCGCGGTCATGAGCTGCATCATGATCGACGCGCTGATGAAAGGCATGATGCCGAGGGCGAAGATGGCGCAGTTGCCGAGGGCGCCACCACTGAAGAGGTTAAAGAGCGCGGCCACGCCGCCGCCGGCCTGCGCGTCGGCCACGTTGAGGAACCATTGACGAAGGACTTCCGCATTGATCCCCGGGGTCGAGATGACCGAACCCGCGCGGACGATGACAATCATGGCCAGCACGAAGAGCACGCGTTGCCGCAGCTCGGGAATTTTGAAGATGTTGGTAAACGCGGAGATCATCGGCTTTTTACAAGATGGACGACCGTCCCGGCGGTGTAGTCCGGAGGATGACGGCAGGAATGCCGGCGGCGCCAGTTCGAACCGGTTCCGCCGCACTCATCCGTTCAGGAAATCGTGCCGCCAGCGGCTTCGATCTTGCGCTTGGCCACCTCGCTGAACTTGGCACCGGAAATGATGACCTTTTTGGTCAGTTCGCCCCGGGCGAGAATTTTGACGCCATCAATCGTGCCACGCACCAAACCCGCCTTGCGGAGGGCGGCTTCATCGACCGTCGCACCGTCGGCGAACTCGTTGAGGTCATCGAGATTGACGATCGCGATGCGCAGTTTGAACGCGGCATTGTTGAATCCGCGCTTGGGCAGACGGCGGATAAGCGGCATTTGTCCGCCCTCGAAACCGAGACGGATACTGCCGCCGGAGCGGGCTTTCTGTCCCTTGTGTCCCTTGCCGCTGGTTTTGCCGGTGCCCGAGCTTTCGCCGGAGCCGAGACGTTTGCGGCGTTTTTTGGCGCCGGGTCGGGGTGCAAGTGTGTGCAGTCGCATGGTGATCAGGCGGGGGCGAGTTCGGTCGCCGCTTCCGCTTTGGTGGGTTTCATCTGGATGCCGCGCACGCGGAAAATTTCTTCGCGCGGGCGGAGTTTGGAGAGGGCTTCGATCGTCGCCTTGACCACATTGGCGTGGTTGTTCGAGCCGAGCGACTTGGCCAGGACGTCACGGATACCGACGGCTTCGCACACCGCACGGACGCCGCCGCCGGCAATAATGCCGGTGCCGGGCGAGGCCGGACGGAGCAAGACGCGGCCGCCGCCGAATTCACCAGTCACCTCGTGCGGAATGGTGTTTTGGGCGAGCGAGAAAACTTTCATCGCCTTGCGCGCGGAATCCGAGGCTTTGCGGATGGCTTCGCTGACTTCCTTCGCTTTGCCGAAACCGCAACCGACGCGGCCCTTGTGGTCGCCGGTGACGATGAGGGCGCTGAAACTGAAACGGCGACCGCCTTTGACCACCTTGGCGCAGCGGTTGATGAAAACGACTTTCTCGACCGTGTCGGACGGCTCTTTGGGTTCCCTGGGACCGCGATTGTCGCGGCGTCCGGTGTTGCGTGCATTAGGAGGCATGATGTTTTTAGAATTCGAGGCCGGCTTCGCGCGCGGCGTCGGCGAGGGCTTTGACTTTGCCCATGTATTGGAAGCCGCCACGGTCGAAGACGACTTTGGAAATGGATTTTTCTTTGGCACGGTCGGCCACCAGTTTGCCCACGCTGGTCGCGTTGGCCACATTGGCGCCGGCTTTGGCCGCTTTTTCCTGCGTGCTGGCCGCGGCCAGGGTGACGCCTTTGGTGTCGTCGATGACCTGCGCGCGGATGTGGCGGCCGGAGAAATTGACCGCGAGGCGCGGACGCTCCGTGGTGCCGGACACCTTTTTGCGGAGGCGCTTGTGGCGGAGTTTGATGCTGTCGTGGCGTGTCATGGCGTTTACTGGACGGTTTTGCCTTCCTTGCGGCGGACTTTTTCGTCGGAGTAACGCACGCCTTTGCCCTTGTAGGGCTCCGGCGGGTAGTAGGCGCGGATATTGGCCGCGACTTGACCGACCAACTGGCGGTCGATCCCCTCGACGAGGAGCTTGGTGTTATCGGTCACCGTGACTTTGATCTCGCTCGGGATATCAAAGACCACGGGATGGGAGAAACCGAGTGAAAGATTGAGCTTTTGTCCCTGCACGGCGGCCTTGAAACCGACGCCTTGGATCTCGAGGTTGCGGGTGAAACCGGTGCTCACGCCGGTCACCATGTTGTTGAGCAAAGCGCGGGCCAGGCCATGGAGGGCGCGCACTTGGCGGGTCTCCGACTTGCGCTCGAGGGTAAGGGTTTCGCCCTCGACCTTGCCTTCGATGCCTTCGGGCAGGCGCCAGGAAAGTTTGCCTTTTGGTCCCTCGACCTGCACAGAGCGATCGGGTGAAAGATTCACCTTCACCTTGGCGGGAAGAGATACAGGTTTGTTGCCGATGCGTGACATGGTGCGTTCCTCCTTACCAAACGTAGGCCAGCAGCTCGCCGCCGACCTTCTGGCGGCGCGCCTCGCGACCGCTGAGCACGCCGCGCGGCGTGGAAATGATGGAAATGCCCATACCGCCGAGGACGCGCGGGATGTCTTCGGCCCCGACGTAGCGGCGCAGGCCCGGGCGGCTGACCCGTTTGAGACCGGTGATGGCCGGGGTTTTTCCGGCGAACTTGTTGACGATGCGCAGTTGCGGCTTGCCTTCCGATTTCACCTCGAAATCGGTGATATAGCCTTCCTTTTTGAGGATGGCGGAGATGTCGGCTTTCATGCGCGAGTAGGGCACAAGCAGCTCGGCCTTGCGGACACGGGTGGAATTGCGCAGGCGGGTGAGAAGGTCGGCGATAGGATCGTTGGAGGTCATCAGGATGCTTGGGCGGCGGGTTTCTTGGCGCGGTCGGTGAAAGGCATACCGAGCTCGCCGAGGAGCGATTTCGCTTCCTCGTCGGTCCGGGCCGTCGTGACAATGGTCACGTCGAAACCGACGTTGCGCTTGATTTTGTCGAGCTCGATTTCAGGGAAAATGCTCTGGTCGGCCACCCCGAGGGTGTAGTTCCCCTGGCCATCGAAGGCTTTGGGGGAAATGCCACGGAAATCGCGGATTTTCGGCAGCGACATTTTGATCAGGCGCTCAAGGAATTCATACATGTTGCGCCCGCGCAAAGTGACCTTCGCCCCGATCGGCTGGTCCTTGCGCAGCTTGAAGTTCGAAATGGCTTTCTTCGACTTGGTGCGCACGGGGGTCTGGCCGGTGATGGTCTGGAGCTCGGACACCGCGATTTCGAGTGCTTCTTTGGTGTCCGGCGAAGATCCGATCGACGTGTTGATCACGACTTTCTGCACGCGGGGCACTTGGTGCAGGTTGGTGTAGCCGTGCTTGGTCTTGAGCGCGGGCACGACCTTGCCGGTGTATTCTTTGTAAAGTTCGACTTCCATGGCTTACTTCGACTTGGCCTTGCCTGCGGGCTTGGCCTCTTCTTTGGTGGCGGCTTCGATCCGCTTGACGTTTGAAATGTGGACCGGACCCTCGCGTTCGACGATGGCGCCGCTCGGATGCTCCTGCGATTTGCGTGTGTGCTTCTTGATCATGCGCACGCCCTCGATAAGGACCTGATTTTTGCCGCGGATGACCTGCAATACCTTGCCCTCGGCACCGCGGTGGTTGCCGGTGACGACGCGGACGATGTCGTTCTTGTTGACGTGGGTTTTCGCGCGGCTCATAGGACCTCCGGTGCGAGGGAAACGATCTTCATGAAATTCTTTTCGCGCAATTCGCGGGCCACCGGGCCGAAGATGCGGGTGCCGCGCGGATTGAGATCTTTGTCGATGATCACGATGGCGTTGGTGTCGAAACGCAGCGCGGATCCATCGGGCCGCTTGAGCGGTTGCCGGGTCCGGACGATGACGGCGCGGACGACTTCGCCCTTCTTCACCGTGCCGCCGGCCGTGGCCTCTTTCACGTTGGCTGTGATGACATCGCCGACCGAGGCGAAAGCGGATTTCTTGCCGATGACACCGATCATGGTGGCCATGCGGGCGCCGGTGTTGTCGGCGACGTCGAGACGGGAGCGGAGCTGGATCATGGCAGGATTAGTGTTTGAGGACTTCGACGAGGCGCCAGCGCTTGGTTTTGCTCAACGGACGGGTTTCCGTGATGCGGACTTTGTCGCCGGTTTTGGCTTCGTTTTTCTCGTCGTGGGCGTGGAATTTGGCGGTCTGTTTGACGATCTTGCCGAACCGCGGGTGCGGGACGCGGTTGACCGTGCGGACGACGACGGTTTTATCCATCTTGTCCGAGACGACCTCGCCGACGAGGGACTTGCGGATCCCGCGCGGGGCGGCGGGGGCGGTGGTGGTGGCGGTGTCGCTCATGATTTGGCTGCTCCTGCTTTGATTTTCTGCGAGAGGAAGGTTTCCACCCGCGCGGCCTCGCGGCGCAGGATGCGGATAAGGGACGGCTTTTCGAGCTGTCCGCTTTGCTGCTGCAAACGCAGGTTGAAGATTTCGTGACGCAGTTCGCGTTTGCGGCCGCGGAGTTCATCCACGCTGAGTTCGGCAATTTCCTTGGTCTTCATGGCGTCAGGCGGCGTGGTGGCGGGTGATGAACTTGGTGCGGACGGGCAGCTTGTTGGCCGCGAGCCGCAACGACTCGCGGGCCACGCTCTCGGAGACGCCGTCCAATTCGAAAAGAATATTCCCCGGGCGCACAACGGCCACCCAATACTCGGGGGCGCCTTTGCCCTTGCCCATCCGGGTTTCGGGCGGGCGGGCGGTGACGGATTTGTCCGGGAAAATACGGATCCACAATTTGCCTTTGCGCTTCATGTTGCGGGTCAGGGCAACACGGGCGGCTTCGATTTGCACGTTGGTGATCCAGGCGCGTTCGAGGGTCTGCAGGCCGAACTCTCCGAAATCGATGTTGATGTTGCGCGAAGCGGTTCCTTTGCGGCTTCCCCGCTGGGACTTCCGGAACTTGACGCGTTTGGGCATTAAGGGCATGGCAGAATCTCCTTAAAAAATCATTCAGCCACCGCAGTCGCGACCACTTCGGGCGACGGGGTGGACGGGGCTGCGGGTTTGTCCTCGCGCACCGAGACCTTCGGTGCAGCTTCCTCGCCTTTGCAAATCCAGCATTTGATCCCGACAATACCGGCCGTGGTGCGGGCCTCGGCAAAGCCGTAATCGATCGGTGCGCGCATGGTGTGGAGTGGTACCTTGCCTTCGCGATACTGTTCGGTGCGGGCAATCTCCGACCCGCCGAGGCGGCCGGAGCAACGGATCTTGATGCCGAGGGCGCCTTGCTCCATGGCGATTTGCACCGCCTTCTTCATGGCGCGGCGGAAACCGATGCGGCGCTCGAGTTGCCCGGCCACACTCTCGGCAACGAGTTGCGCCTCGGTCTCGGGTGAGCGGATTTCTTGGATGTCGATCTTGACCTGTTTGTCACCGCTGATGGCGGAAACCTCTTTGGTCATATTCTCGATCTCGGAGCCCTTGCGGCCGATAACAAGGCCCGGCCGGGCGGTGAAAATGGTGACACGCAGGCTGTTCCAGGCCCGCTCGATGACGATCTTGGAGACGGCGGCCTGGCGGAGCTTGCCTTTGAGGAACTCGCGGATCCGGAGATCGGAGTGCAGGTGGTCGGCGAACTCGCGGCGCGGGGCGTACCACTTCGATCCCCAGTCACGAGTGAGGGGGAGGCGGAAGCCGATCGGGTGAACTTTTTGTCCCATGGTGTTATTCGGCTTTCTCCGCGGCCGGCGCGGCGGCCTCGGTGGCCGGTTTGGTCTCTTTCTTCACCGCGGCTTTTTTCTTCGCGGCGGGTTTTTTGGAATCGGTTTTTTTCTTGGCGGCCCGCCGCGTCTCGCGTGTTTCGATGACGATTTCGTCGGTCAGGATGATGCGGATGTGGCTGGTGCGTTTGCGGATCGGGCCGGCGCTGCCGCGGGCTTTCGGGATGAAGCGCTGGAAGGTCGGCCCCTCGCCGACCACGGCTTCGCGGATGACGAGGGCCTCGACGCGTGCCTGATGATTATTTTCCGCGTTGGCCATGGCGCTTTTCAGCGTCTTGGCCACGAGGCCGGCGGCCTTCTTGGGCGTGAAGGCCAGCAGATCAAGGGCCTTCTGCACGGGCAGACCCTGGATCTCGCGGGTCACCTCGCGCGCCTTGAAGGGCGAAATGCGGGCGAATCGATAAATCGACTTGGTTTCCATATTGTTAAAATTGTTTCTAAAAGTTGTTGGCTAGCGGCGGGCGTCCACCCTGAGGCGGTCACCCGTTTGGATCGAGTCCTCTTCGGACACGAGATTCTGGATTACGGCACCGCTGATGCGGTCGCGCACATCGATGACGCGGACATCGCCGATGCGCCGGTTGTCGCGCCACACTTGGAAGGGCATTCCGACCTTCACCCCTGCGTTGCGGCCGATGTTGGCCACCACGAGGGCAAACTCGGGCTTGACCTCCACGACGGAAGCATCGGTCAGAGTCGGTCCCGCGTCGAGGTCGTCGCCCGCGCCGACACCCAGCATGCGGTCGGCGGCGCGGAGTTCCATCTCGAGCGAGGCGCGGGCTTCGGCCTGCGCGCTGCGGGAACGGGTCATGGCGTCGAGCAGCGCTTTTGCTTCGGCCTGCGCGGCGGAGTTCGAGGCATCGGCTGCTTTGAGTTGCATTTCTTTCTCGAAAGCGGCGCGTTCTTCGTTGTCTGTGGCTTCCACAGTTTTGAGGAAAATCTGCACTCCCTCGGCAAGGGCAAGCAGGCGCTCGAACAGCATGGCGTTTTCTTTTTGCAGGCGGGTGAGTTCGTTGACGGTGGAAAGAAGGCGTTCCTCGATTTCCCCGCCGCTGTCACCACCGGGCCCGAGCACGTCGAATTTGGCCTGCAAATCCTCGGCTTGGCGCTTGAAGACCTCACCCTCGCTGTTGGCGAGAGCCAGGCTTTCGGTGAGACTGCGGATGGACTCCCGCGCGAGCAATAGTTGCTCGTTGAGGCGCGCCACTTTTGCGGCGTCCCCAGAATCTCGGTCTGTCAAAGAGCTGCGGCTTTGTGCGGAGCTGTTCCCGGCGAGGGTGATCAAAAGACACCCGGCCAGGACCAGCCTGCCGAACGAGGCCACGTTTATTTCGTCACTTTCGCCGTATGCGATCCGTGTTTCTTGAAGATACGCGTAGGCGAGAACTCGCCGAGCTTGTGCCCGACCATATTCTCCGTGACGAAAACTGAATTGAAAATTTTCCCGTTGTGCACGAGGAAGGTGTGCCCGACGAAATCCGGGGTGATCATCGAACGTCGCGACCAGGTTTTGATCGGTTTTTTCGGCCCGCCTTCGTTGATCCGGTCGATTTTTTCGAGCAGGTGGGCCTCGACGAACGGGCCTTTTTTGAGCGATCTACTCATGGCTTAATTCTTCTTCTTGCTCTTACGGCGCTCGATAATGAAGCGGTCCGAAGGTTTGTGTTTCTTGCGGGTTTTGAATCCTTTGCTCAGCTGGCCCCACGGGCTGACCGGATGCTGGCGTCCGCCGCCGCCCTTGGATTTTCCGTTGCCGCCGCCCATCGGGTGATCGATCGGGTTCATGGCCATGCCGCGCACGGTCGGACGGATGCCGAGCCAGCGGGAACGACCGGCTTTGCCGCTCGACACGTTCATGTGCTCGGAGTTGCCGACTTGACCCATCGTGGCGTGACACTTGCCGTTGAGTTTGCGGATTTCGCCGGAGGGCATTTTGACCAGGGCGTAGCCGGCCTCGAAGTTGTTGAGCACGGCCTGCTGGCCGGCGCTGCGTGCCACTTGGCCGCCACGGCCGGGCATGAGCTCGATATTGTGGATGGCCGAGCCGGGCGGGATACGCTCGAGAGGCAGCGAGTTGCCGACTTCCGGTGCGGCTTCGGGGCCGGAGGAGATTTTCATCCCGACTTTCAATCCGTCGGGCGCAAGGATGTAGGTCTTTTCGCCGTCGGCGTATTGCAGGAGGGCGAGGCGCGCGGTGCGGTTCGGGTCGTATTCGATGGCGATAACATCGGCGATCATCCCGTGTTTGCGGCGCTTGAAATCGACGAGGCGCAGCTTGCGCTTGTGTCCACCGCCGATATGGCGGCAGGTCAAACGGCCTTGGTTGTTGCGGCCACCGGTGCGCTTGCGGGTGGTGACCAGGCTCTTCTCCGGCTTCTTCTTGGTGATCTCGTCGAAGGACGGGAGAGCCTTGAAGCGCGCGGACGGCGTGAGCGGGCGGAAAGTTTTGAGTGCCATGGCGTGGGGTGAATTTAGACGAGGTCGAGTTTTTCGCCCTCTTTAAGCGTGACGATGGCCTTCTTCCAATGCGGGCGGCGTCCGAAATCGGCACGGCGCTCCCGTTTCTTCTTGCCGGCGTAGTTGGCAGTGTTGACCGAAACGACCTTCTTCTGGAAGAGGCTCTCGATAGCCGCCTTGATCTCGAGCTTGTTTGCGGCGGGATTGACCTCGAAGACGTATTTGTTCGATTTGTCCGTGAGGAGAGTGGACTTCTCGGTCAGGCGGACCGTGCGGATGATATCAAAGGGCTCTTTCATGCTGCCGTCCTTTCGGAAATTTTGGCCAGCGCATCGCCGGTCAGAAGGATTTTGTCGTAGCGGAGCAGGTGCTCGGTGTTGACGTCCGAAGCACTGACGAGGAGGACATTCCCCACGTTGCGCGCGGCGCGGAAGGTCGTTTCCTCGAAGGCGGGGGAGACAAGGAGGACATTGCGGGCGTCCTGCGCATTGCTCTTCACGTAAGCGAGGAATTTGGCGGTCTTGCCGTCCGGAATGGCCGGTGCGTCAACCAGGAGGACATCGCCGGCCAGAATGCGGGCACTCAGCGCTTTGCGCAGGGCGAGCTTGCGCACCGACTTCGGCGTCTTCTTCGAATAGTCGCGGGGCTTGGGTCCGAAGACCACGCCGCCGCCCCGCCAGATCGGCGAGGACTTGTAGCCGGCGCGAGCGCGGCCCGTGCCTTTTTGGCGCCACGGTTTGGCCCCGGAAAGATTCACTTCGGCTTTGGTTTTGGTGTTGGCCGAACCGGTGCGGCGGTTGGCCCGCAGAGCGGTGACCACATCGTGGACGGCCTGCGTTCCCTTGCCATTTTCGATGATGACAATGTTCGCCTTCTTGGCGTCGTCGGCGGTAAGTACTTTGGCGCTCATGGTTTACTTCTTTTTGGCGGTTTTCTTGATGGACGGGCGGACGACCACGTAGGTGCCCTTGGCTCCCGGCACCGCACCGCTGACGAGGATGATGCCGTCTTCTTCGCGGACCTGAACCACTTGCAAATTCTGCACGGTGACACGTTCGTCGCCCATATGGCCGGGCATGCCCATATTTTTCCAAACGCGACCGGGAGTGGAGCGATTGCCGATGGCGCCGGTGCGGCGGTGCATCATGGAACCGTGGCTCATCGGTTGGCCGTGGTAATTGTGCTTCTTCATCGCGCCCTGGAAACCTTTGCCCTTGGACTGTCCGATGACGTCGACGAACTGGCCGACGGCAAAGGTGCTGATCGGGACTTCGGCTCCGGCTTCGGCCTCGCCATTGCGGAACTCGCGGATGAAGCGCTTAGGGGTGGCCGAGGCTTTGGCGAAGTGGCCGGCCTGCGCTTTGTCCACGCGCGAGGGCTTTTGCTCGTCAAACCCGACCTGCACCGCGACGTAGCCATCGGTTTCGCCGGTTTTGACCTGCAGGACTTTGTTTCCTGCAGCGGCAATGACCGTGACAGGCGTGGACACACCTTTGTCGTCGTAGACGCGGGTCATGCCGAGTTTTTTACCGAGTAATCCGAGGCTCATGGTGGCGGCTAAATTTGAATGTTGATGTCAACGCCGGCCGGTAGGTTCAGGCGGCGCAGTTCATCCACCGTTTTGGCGGTGGGGTCGAGGATGTCGAGGAGACGCTTGTGGGTGCGGCGCTCGAATTGGTCCATGGACTTTTTGTCCACGTGGGG
>CAIZMQ010000116.1 GCA_903934135.1 uncultured Verrucomicrobiota bacterium | reverse complement strand
TTGACCCGCTTGTCGGTCTCGTTGATCTCGATCGACTTGATTTTGGCCGGCTTGAGCGCCTCGACCACAAATTCTTTCGGATCGTCGCTCCACTTGATGATGTCGACTTTCTCGTTGTTGAGTTCGCGTACGATATTTTTCACGCGCGCACCGCGCATACCGACACACGCGCCGACCGGATCGACCTTGCTGTCCACACTGGCCACCGCAACCTTGGTGCGCACGCCGGCTTCCCGGGCGATGCCTTTGAGTTGCACCGTGCCATCGGCAATTTCGCTCACTTCCAACTGGAACAATTTGCGGACGAAATTCGGATGACTGCGCGAAAGAATGATCTGCGGGCCGTCTTTCCCGTTCTCCACCGCAACGACGTAGGCCCGGAGACGGTCGCCCACGCTGTAGTCCTCGGTCACCACCCGCTCGCGCGACGGCATCACGGCCTCGAATTTGCCGAGGTCGAAAATCACGTCGCTCTTGATGAAGCGGCGCACCGTGCCGCTGACGATGTCGCCGGCGCGGTCCTTGAATTCCTCGTAGATCCGCTCTTTCTCGACCCGGCGGATGCTCGACATGATGGCGTTGCGCGCCACGCCGGCAGCGATGCGGCCGAAAGCGGCCGGTTCGACTTCAACTTCCAGCGCGTCACCGGTCTGAACGCCGGGTTTGAGCACTTGGGCGCGGGCGAGCAACATTTCTTCCTGCGGATTGCTCACCTTGTCGACCACGAGAACATTGGCCACCCCGCGGATCTTGCCGGTCTTCGGGCTGATCTCGACGCGGAGCTCGCGGGTGTATCCGCCGAAACCCTTGCCTGCCGCCTTGATAATGGCCTCCTGCATGGCTTGCAGCAAGGTGTCGCGCGAAATCCCGCGCTCGCGCTCCAAATACTCCAGCATGGTCAGCAGCTCGTTACTCATGGTCGTGTGTGGTTTGAGGATAAAAAAAAGTGGGCCGAAACCCACTTTTCGTCAGAAAAGGTTGTCCTTTAATATGAATTGCCCGGCCGGAGCTGTCAAGGCATGCGCGATGCAGGGTTCGAACCTGCGACTTCTTGCGTGTGAAGCAAGCGCTCTACCACTGAGCTAATCGCGCGAGAGAGAATCTGTTTATTTGCCACGCGTGGGCCGCCACGTCAATCCCGCTACCGGACAAGGAGGCGGTCCCCGGCCGCCAAACCCTCCAGCACCGGATAAAAACCATCGACCTCCTCCCCCACCTGGATGCGGACACTCTCCGGACCACCTTCCCCCTCGCGGACCCGCAAAACATAGGCGCCCGCCCCCTCGAGGCGAACGCACGCGGTGGGAATGAAGAGTTGGTCCGCGTACAAGGCGACCGTCGCCGTGGCCTCCCCGGTCAACCCACCCCGCAGAGCGAGATCCGCATTAGCCAGTTCCCCCTCGACCCGGAAAAGCCGCGTAGCTTCGTCCGAAGCACGCGCCACGTGGACCACCGGAACCTGGTAAACCTGGCCCGGGGCGGCCGGCAGCCGAAGGCGGACAGTCGCGCCCGCGGGAAACGATGCCACGTCGCGCTCATTGACATAAAAAACAACACGCAGGCGACTGGTGTCAACGAGGCGGACGACCGGTTGGTTGACGTTGACCGCCTCGCCGACCTGCACAAGACGCTCCGCCACCGACCCCCCGAAAGGAGCGCGAATCGTGTGGTCCTCGAGGCGGGCGCGGGTGGCATCTTCCTCGGCATCAGCCTGCCGCGCCTCGGCCCGCACCGATTCGACCTGCGTTCGTGACACGACTTTGCTTTGGCCCAGAATTTCCGCTTCGCCCAGCAGTCGCTGCAATTCCTCGAGCTTGGCCGAGGCACGACGGTAATCGCTGGCCGCGATCTCGTCGTCGAGCAGCACCAGCGGGTCACCCTTCCGCACGAGCGAACCAGCTTCGACCTTGACCTCCGAGACCCGCCCCGTCACTTCCGCGGGAACACTGGCCACCAGCCACGGATCCACCGCCGCCGGAAAACGCCGCTCGCGTTCCAAGGTGCGTCGCTCGACCGTGAAGAAAAATTCTTCGCGCTGCTTCAAGGTGGCTTTCTCCTCCTCCAGGCGCCGCTTTTGTTCGACCACCTGAAAATACCGCCCCGTCACAGCCAGCAGCACCGCGACGAACAAAAGAAGGGCGGCAAAGGCCAGGATGGCGCGTTTGGATCGGCGGGCGAGCATGGACAAAGGTACTGCGCGGAACCGCCCGCGTCACGCGTCAGGCCTCAAGCCGTACAACGCACTCGATCTCGACCAGCATATTCATGAGCTGCGCGCCGACCGTCGTGCGGGCCGGGTAATCCCCCGCGAAGAAC
>CAIZMQ010000115.1 GCA_903934135.1 uncultured Verrucomicrobiota bacterium | reverse complement strand
TCTCCGTCGAGGGACAACCGTTTTATGTTTTCGTCAATCACTGGAAGTCCGGTGCTTCGAGCACGGAGTCCGAGCAAACGCGCCGGGTCAACGCCCAGACCCTGCGGGAACGACTCGACCAGATTTTTTCCGACAACCCCTCGGCCGACATCCTCCTGGCGGGTGATTTCAACAGTCACTACAATCAGTCACAGATGTATCCGCACATGGCGCCCACTGGCGTCAATGACATCCTCGGTTCGCAGGGCCGCGAGGCAGCGACTGCTGCAGCCACCGAGTTCGCGCTTTACAATCTCTGGTATGAACTGCCGCCGACAGAACGCAAATCCGACCACCACCAAGGATCGTGGGGCACGCTCATGCAGAACATGATCACACCCGGACTCTACGACTACAACGGCATCCAATATGTCGACAACTCGTTCGAAGTCCTGGTGGTCGATGGCGTCAATGTCCACACGCCGCTGCAACTGCCGCGCCGCTGGTCAAATGCCGGTGTGGGCAGCGGAACAAGCGACCATTTTCCGGTGGCGGCCCGCTTTCGTGTGGTGGCCGAGGATGACAAAGTCCGCCGCAAGGAAATCGCCAACCCGGGGCGGGAGGATGGTTCGTCCGAGCCCCTGCGCGTCGGTTACGAGACGCTCAAGCCCGGTGACCTTACCGATTTCACTGGCAGTGTCGCCCAAGATCCCTCGAGCCACATCGGCGAGTTCTTCCGGGTGAAAGGGCGTATTTCCGTGCAAAAGCCACTGACCGTCGAGGCTGCGGGCGGCAGCTTCCTGCTGTGGTCCCACGACTTCGACTTCCGTCGCGAGATGCAGCAGTTTCCCGTGGACACGGAAGTCGAGTTCATCGGCCAGCTCGGTTTGCATCGCGGCAAATGGCAACTGGTCGTCGAGCAACCGGCGTGGCTGATCAAGCGCCCCTCCTAAGGTAGGGACGAGCGGCCGCTCGTCCGATTATACTCACCACCCTGCATCGCGCCGGGACGGCGCGATCCACCTCAGAGCCGACGCATCTTCACTGCCCGCGCGCCTCAAGCGCCACGTAATCCCGTTCGGTCGGGCCATTGTAGACTTGGCGGGGACGGTGGATTTTCATTTTGGGATTCGAAGCCACCTCGCGCCAATTCGCGATCCATCCCGGCATCCGGCCGATGGCGAACATCACAGGGAACATGTCCACCGGGATGCCGATCGCGCGGAGAATAATGCCGCTGTAGAAATCGACGTTGGGATAGAGTTTGCGGGAGATGAAATAGTCGTCCGTCAGCGCGGCTTGCTCGAGTTGTTGGGCGATGTCGAGCAGCGGATCTTGGATCCCCATCGAGGTGAGGACGCGCTTGGCCGCCTCGCCCAAGATGCGCGCACGCGGGTCGTAGTTTTTATAAACGCGGTGGCCGAAGCCCATGAGGCGGCGCTCGCCTTTCTTGGCGGCTTCTATCGCTTTGTGTCCGTCATCCCCGGAGGCCTGGATGTCCTCGAGCATTTCGATGACTGCCGCATTGGCTCCGCCGTGAAGCGGGCCCCAGAGCGCACCCACCCCGGCCGAAACGCTGGCGAAGAGGTTGGCCCCGCTCGACGCGACCATGCGCACGGTGGAAGTACTGCAGTTCTGCTCGTGGTCGGCGTGGAGCAGAAGAATGAGGTCGAGCGCATCGATGACTTCCGGCTTCGGATTGTAGTCCCGATAAGGCTCGGAGAACATCATGTGCAAGAAATTGGCCGCGTAGCGGAGGTCCCAGCGCGGGTAGACAAAAGGCAGGCCGCGCTTGGTGCGGTAGGACATGGCCGCGAGGGTGCGGACTTTGGAAATGAGCAAAGCGGCAGCCCAGTCGAAATGCCCCTGGTCCAGTTGCTTTTTGTGGGAAGTCATCTCGGGGTAATAGCAGCCGAGCGAGTTGAGCATGGCGGAGAGAATGGCCATGGGATGCGACGAGTCCGGGAATCCCTCGAAGAAGACACGCATGCCTTCGTGGACCGAGGCACTGGAGGAAACGCGGGCGCGAAATTTGGAGAGCTCGCTCTGGTCCGGCAGTTCGCCGTAAATGATCAAGAATGCGGTCTCCAAAAAGATCGATTCGGACGCCAGATCCTCGATGCGGTACCCGCGATGCCTCAGGATCCCCTTCTCCCCGTCGATGAAAGTGATGCTACTGCTGCACGACCCCGTATTGGCATAGCCATCGTCATAAGTGATGAAGCCGGTCTGGTCGCGGAGCGCACGCACGTCCACCGCCTGTTCCTGCTCCGTGCCGACAACCACAGGTAAGATGACGGTCTGCCCGTCGGGTAGCTTTAGTTCCGCTTGTTGAGTATTTGCCATAACAAAAACACGACAGACTAACCCGCATCCGACGAACGAGGCAAACAAAAGGCCGGAGAAACTTTTTCCCGGCCGCGGGGGAGCAGGCCACACCCATCTAGCGCCAACCCAACGAAGCGGCGCACGCACCGTTTCCCACCGGAATCTGGCTCATGTCCCGTTGCGGAAACCGAGCGCTTTGGCCAGTTCCTCGCGGGCCAACCATCCGACCAATTGACCCGCCGCATTAACGACCGGAAAAAGTTGCTGAGCCGAATCGCGCAGGGTGGTCGCGGTTTCAGCGAGTGACGCATCCGATGTTACGACGGCAAAATCGCGGCGGACCAGTGGGTCGATCGGAGCGGATGGATCCCAACGCAAGGAATCGGCCAATGAGGCGACCGGGACCACCCCGAGGAGCCGCAGCGACGGATCAGTCACCGCGACCACGGTGTTCCGGCCAGCCATGGCCAAACCGGCTGCTTCGGCCACCGTCATGCCCGGCGAGAGTGCCGGCCCCATGGGTTGCATGATGGCTGCGACGTGGGTTTCGTCGGCATTTTCTTTGAAAGAAGCGAATGACGCCTCCGCCCTCGCACCAAAGAAAACGAAAACCGCAATGAAAAGGAGAAAAGGATTGCCGCCGAACAGTCCCAACAACCCAAAGAGCACCGCCACAATCTGTCCCACCGCCGCGGCAATCCGTGTGGCCCGGGCATGCTTGAGCCGCATGGCCAGGACAGAGCGCAGCACGCGTCCGCCATCCATTGGGAAAGCCGGCAACAAATTGAAGGCCACCAGCATCACGTTAATAGCAAGAAGCTTGCTCAGTAAACTGCCCTCGCCCCCGGCGACGGCTTGGAATTCCCCGGGAGCAAAGAAGCGCCCGACCACGATATAAAGCGCGAAGGCGATGACCACGTTGACCGCCGGTCCGGCCAGTGCAACGACCAGTTCCTGCCATGGTTTGTCCGGCATACGCTCCAACCTGGCAATGCCGCCGATCGGCAGGAGCGTGATATCCGGAGTGTTGATCCCGTAGGCGCGGGCGGCCAGGGCATGGCCGAATTCGTGGAGGATGACACAGACAAAGAGAAGAACGATGAAGGAAAGCCCGGTAAAGACCGCCGCCGGGCCGCCCTCCGCGTAGTAGACGAACCCGAACCAGGCGAGGAGGAGGAAAAAGGTCGCGTGGACGCGGACGTCGATGCCGGCAATCCGTGCGAGGTGGAATGACCATTTCACGCGGCGGACCCTCCGCCATCATCTCCGCTCCGGCAAGGCGAAACCGCAGGTTTTCGCGCTGGCCACGAGGCGCGTCGCGGGTCATTTTCTGCCCCGTCCATGACATGGGAAATCGCCACCGTCCTCGCGCTCGTCGCCTTTGCGCTCGTCCAATTCGTGCGCGAGCGGTGGCCGACCGATTTGACCGGTCTGACCATCTTCGCGGCCCTGTTGCTGCTTTCGCAACTTCCGTTTGAGAGCTCCTTTCCCGAGACGGCCAAGTTACTCGCGGTCTTTGCCAACGCGGCCCCGATCACGGTGGCGGCCATGTTCATCCTGAGCAACGCCCTGGAGCGGACCGGAGCCCTGACCCGGGCCCTTACCGCGATGGAAAATGTGGGCAGGCTCGGACCGCGCGGACTGCTCCTTGTCATGATGCTGGCTACGGCCGTCGTGTCCGCCTTCATCAACAACACGCCCGTTGTGGTCGTGGGATTGCCGATCGCCATCCACTTGGCCAACCGGGCGGGGGTATCGGCCTCCATCTTTCTCATTCCGCTTTCCTACGCCGCCATCTTCGGGGGCACTTGCACATTGGTGGGTACGAGCACCAACATCCTCGCCAGTGGTTTGGTCGCCGATGCCGGCTTCGAGCCCTTCGGTATGTTCGAAACGGGCTACGTCGGCTTGCCCCTGCTCTTCATCAGCACGGCCTTCGTGGTCTTGTTCGCTCCCAAACTTCTGCCGCACCGCAAAACACTCGCGCAGGGCCTGAGCGACGGGGGGTTCTCCGAATACGTGGTTGAGGCGGCGGTTGCGGCCGGTTCTGCCGCGGCGGGAAAGACTTTGGTCGAAGCGGGTCTGGGCCCGCGAGCCGGCGTGCGCGTGCTCGAAGTTCTGCGCGACAACGAACCGCTTTTCGAGCCCCTCGACACCTTGCAACTCAGGACGGGCGACCGTCTGGTCATCGCCGCCGCGCCCGGGGCGGTGGCGGATGTGCTGGCCCGGCAGGACATCAAGCTCGACGTCGAACACACCGAAAGTGGAAAGAAAATGATTTCCCACGAGGCGCATCTGGCCGAGGCGATTGTTGGGCCTCTTTCCGAGTTGGCCGGGCGCAGCTTGCGCGACCTGAACTTCCGCCAGCGCTTCGGGTTGGTTGTTTTGGCCATTCACCGCCGCGGCACCAATCTGAGCCGCGGCTTCGAAAATGTGGCCCTGCAGCCCGGGGACACCCTGCTGCTCCTCGGGGAGGAAGCATCCATCGGCCAACTCAAAGCAACGAACGAACTTTTGCTCCTTGATCGTCCGCGCGCTTCCACCTCGGCCCAGCGCGCCCGCACCCCTTTGGTTTTGGCCACCATGGCTGCGGTGGTTTTATCCGCCTCTCTTGAAATTGTCCCCATTGCGGTTGCGGCCATTGTCGGCTGCGTTTTTCTCATGCTCACCGGCACGATGAAGCCGCGTCAGGCTTATGCCTCGGTCGATTGGAGTCTCCTTTTTCTCATTTACAGCACGCTGGGTATCGGCGTGGCGATGGAAAGCACCGGAACCGCGCAATTCATCGCGGTGAATCTTGCTTCATGGGCAACCGACTTTGTGCCCCACGCCTGGAAAGCACTCTTGTTGCTGGCCGTCATTTTTATCCTCACCTCGACCATCACCGAGTTGCTTTCCAACAATGCGACCGTGGTGCTGATGATGCCGATCGCGCTCGGTCTGGCCGCGCAACTTGGCCTCGACCCCCGCCCCTTCGCCATTGCCATCACCATTGCGGCCAGCGCCAGTTTCGCCACGCCGATCGGTTACCAGACCAACACCTATGTCTATTCGGCCGGTGGCTACCGTTTCGCTGATTTTCTCCGCATCGGGCTACCGCTCAACGTCGTCTACTTTATCGGCGCGATGATCGTTATCCCGCTGGTCTGGCCCCTCCACAAATAAGAAACCCCGCAGATTGCTCCGCGGGGTTCCCGGTTGAGTCTTGTTTTTCTCCGCTCAGGCATTCTGCGCTTTCAGCGTCGAGGACATCGACAGAAAGAAGAATCCGGTAAAGATCAGGTTGATCCCGAAGAGGAGTCCGAGCAGCCACGTGGCCGAGCCGGGGAATCCGCTGAAAATCATCCAAGCGAGCACGAGCGAGACAATGCCGCTCAAAAGCATAAACCACATGGTGTTTGTGCCGCTGAACTTGAAAGCGGCAATGATTGTCACGAGGCCCTGCGCAGCAAAATAAGCGGCGAGGAGGATGGTCAGCGTGAGGATACCCGCCCCAACTTGGAACATGAGCAGAAGACCGGTCGCAAGGGTGAGAACCGCCCAGAGTCCCGAGACGACGCGGGATGCAGTGCCGGACTCCTTGCGGCCGAGCGAGGCGGCGAGGGCGTAGCCGCCGGCAATGAGCAGGAGGGCGGCGAACAATTGTTCGACCACGATGGTGCCGAGCAGCGGGAAGGCAATAGCCAGTGCGCCGAACACGATGAGGAGGATTCCCTGGAACATGGTCCAGCCTGGTGATTTATGGTTGGTTGCGTCAGTCATAGCCTCTCCAACCTGTCCGGCCAGTGCGCGGGAGGAAAGCGAATTTTCCAGCGACGAGCGCATGGGAAGTGATAAGCTCAAAACTTCCCATGCCGAGAAAACGACCCGCCACCCGCCATCCGGCGGCCCATCGCGTCAGCCTGCTGCGACTGCGCGCGAAAAAGCGCCGCGTGCGGCGGCACCGCACGCGCAAGCTGGGGCGTTTGCTCCTCGCCTCTTTCCTGCTCTGGGGGCTCGTTGCGGGTTTCTACCTTGCCTGGGCTTGGACCTTCGATCTGCGGGAAGTCGGACGCATTCCAGAAAGTTCGCTCGTCATCGACCGCAAGGGGAAGATTTACACCCGTTTGTCCGGCGAGAACCGCCGCACGGTCCCGCTCGATCGCGTCAGCCCGTGGTTTGTCCGCGCCGTCATCGCGCGGGAAGATTCTCGCTTCCTGCAGCACTTCGGCGTCGATCCCCTCGGCATCGCCCGGGCGGCGGTGACCAATTTGAGCGCCGGCGGTGTCCGTCAGGGCGGCAGTACCCTCACCCAGCAGCTGGCCCGCAACAGCTTCCCGCTCGGCGGCCAGAACATGCACCGCAAAGTGCTCGAAGCAGCGCTCGCCGTACGCATGGAAGCCGTGCTGAGCAAAGATGAAATCCTGACCCACTACATGAACCGGATTTACTTCGGTGCGGGCTTGTTCGGCATCGAAACGGCGAGCCAGGCCTACTTCAGCAAGCCGGCCGCCGACCTGACCCTTTCCGAATCCGCCCTGCTCGCCGGTCTCATCCGCAGTCCGAACCGCCTTTCACCTTTCCGTGACCCGGACGGCGCCCTCGCCCAGCGCAACATCGTGCTGCGCCAGATGGAGGACCAGGGATACATTTCCGCCGCTGAACGCGAGGCGGCCCAAGCGGAACCGTTGCTCCTTGCCGCTGAAAGACCCCAACCCCCGCAGGAGGATTGGGCGATGGAACTTCTTTGGCGGGAACTGGAGCGTGTCCTTCCGCAAGACGTTATCGACGGCGCAGGCCTGAAAATTTACACCACGTTGGACGGCACGATGCAGCGCGCCGCAGTGGCCGCGGTCGACGAGCAACTGGCCGCGGTGGAGGATCGCACCGGATACCCGCATGAAAAGAAAGCCGATACAGCTTACGTCGATCCGCAAAGCCGCGGGGGCACCCCTTACCTTCAGGCCTCCGCCATGGCGATCGACAATCATAGCGGTGGCATCCGCGTGTTGGTCGGCGGGCGCGACTACTCCTCGAGCAAATTCAACCGTGCTTATTTCGCCGAGCGGCAGGTCGGATCTGCGGTCAAGCCCTTTGTCTACGCTGCGGCCTTTGCCGCGGGCATGCATCCGGACATGCCGGTGAGCGATGACCGGTTGCGGGCCGGCGAATTACCGAAGGCTTTCGGCGCCTACAATCCCTCCAACAGCGACGACACCTACCGCGGCATGTTGCGGGCCAAGGACGGATTGATCCTCTCGCGCAACACGATGAGCGTCCGCGTGGGCGCCGTAGCCGGAATTGAGCGGGTCCGTGAAAGTATCCTCGCCTCAGGCATCGGGACGGACGTGCCGAAGTATCCGTCGATTTTCCTCGGCTCGTTCAGCGGTACCCTGCGCGCTTTGACCGCGGCCTACGCCGCGTTGGTCAACGACGGGGTTGCGCCGTCGCCCCACCTGCTCGACCGGGTCGAGGATCCGCAAGGCCGCGTCCTTTACCGATACAAAGGATCGGTGCAGCGCATCCTGCCTTCAGGTGTGGCGCGCACCACGGCGGGTATTTTGCGCGAGGCGATGACGCGTGGCACGGGGCAGGTGGCAGCGGCGTTCGGTTATCGCGGGGAGGACGCCGGGGGCAAAACCGGCACGACCAATGACTACAAGGATGCGTGGTTCATCGGTTTTGACCGGGAGACAACCTGCGGCGTGTGGGTCGGATTCGACCGACCGAAGCGGATTGTCGACCGCGGGTACGGTGCGACGCTGGCGTTGCCCATTTGGGTCAAAATCATGAATGCAGCGGCCTCGGAAGGTGGGTAGGTCCCGGGCGGGCCCGGAAAAGGTTTCGCCCCTATGACTTCCCCGCCACACGCTGCATGCGTTGCAAAACGGTGCGTGCCGCGCCGGAATCGAAAGATGCCTCGGCCCGCTCGCATGCTTCGGCCCAGTCATCCGTCAAACCGGCTACGGTGATGGCGGCGGCGGCATTGACCAGCACAATATCCCTCATGGCACCGCGACGACTGCCGCGCAGCAATTCATCGATCAGCCCCGCATTGTGTGCCGCATCGCCGCCCCGCAGATCATCAAGCAGCGCAACGGGAACACCAAAGTCGGCCGGAGTCATGGTCACAACTTCGGTCCCGTTCGGCCCGAGCCGGGCCACCGTGGTCGGCCCGAGCGTGGAGATCTCATCCATCACGCCGGCATTCCCCGCCTGGCCGTGCACGATCAAAGCCCGGTTCCTCCCCAAGCGGGGCAGCACACCGGCGTAGAGGGGAACGAGCGTGTCGCTGAAGACTCCGGCCAACTGGCCCTCGGGGCGCGCCGGATTAAGCAGCGGGCCAAGCATATTGAAAACGGAAAGCTGTCCGCGCTCGGCAAGCAGCTTGCGGGCCGGAGCGACCGCGGCGAAGGCCGGGTGGAAACGGGGAGCGAAAAGAAAAGCGGCCCCCGCATCGCCCAGCATGTTTTGTAACCGGCCGGGGTCCATATCCATGGGAATACCCAAAGTCTCAAGCACGTCGGCACCCCCGCTCTTCGACGTGATCCCACGGTTGCCGTGCTTGACCAGACGGGCCCCAGCCCCGGCGGCGACGAACATCACCGCCGTGGAGACATTGAAGAGCCCCAGCTTGTCTCCTCCTGTCCCGCAGACATCGATGACCGGGCGGAGGCCGGCGGGAACCTCGAACGGGACGGCATGCCCCAAAAATTCCTCGGCCAGCGCGGTGATTTCACCCGGTGTTTCGCCCCGCCGGTTAAACGCGCCGAGGAATGAGGCCTTCGCCTCGGCCGGCACGGAGGCATCAAGGAGCCAAGCGGCCACGGCGCGGAGTTGCTCCGGGGTAAGTTCCCCGGAGGCAGCAATCGCGGCCCAGTCACTCACGGCAGAACCTCCCCGATGCGACGGACCAACTCGAGGGCCGGCCACTGACCCGGAACCTGCGGCTTGTCGAGGTATCCGTAGTTGAGCCGGGAGCCGGCGGCCGCCAAGACAAGACGGGAGACCTTTCCCAAGGGCCCCATTCCCATCGTGGCGAGGGGTGCGCGAGCCGAGGCCTGCAGTTGCAGGAGAACGGCCAGATCGCGGGCACCGCCAACATGGGTCGCAATTTTTACGATGTCCGCACCCGCCGATCGAGAGCGGCGGAAAATTTCCCGCAAACGCTTCAACGAAGGCGTGCCTCGGAAATCGTGGAAGGAAATCACCTGGCAAACCCGCCGCCGCGTTGCCACCTCAAGAAGCCCTGCCATGGCGTGAACGGAGCGGAGTTCGACGTCCACGGCCCGAGCTAAGGGCAGATACTCCTCCAAACAGACTCGCCGCCGGGACGAGGAAAGGCCTCCGATCCCGCCCTCGGCGGGGTGACGGGCGGTGAGAAGCACAGGAGGCCCGATCCGCCGGATATCCTCCGCCTTGAATCCACGTCCTGCCAACAAGGCATCCAACCGTACCTCCACGTAGCCACAATCCCGGGCCCCGAGGCCCTGGGCGAGGCGCACACCGGCGGGAGTGTGGGCCGCGGCGACAACCCTCAAGGCGGCCGGCAGAGCTTTTCGGTTTGGTTTCATCTCAGAACCTGTATCATTTCATCGCTCCTACGGTCTAGGCCACCGTAAATTTGACGCACCATATATCAGATGCTCACGCGCAAGCAGGAAATTTCACTGCAGGTTAACCAGATTGCCGATGGGCTGATCTTGGTGCTGGCCCTTTATGCCGGATACGCCTTGCGCAGTTACCAGATCATCGACTTCGATCTGCTGCCCGCGATCCCGCCTTTTGAAGGATTCCTCTGGATGTTTTTTGTTTGCGCTCTTTTCGGCCCACTGCTGCTCGAGATGCAGGGTTTTTACCAATATCCGCTTGAAAAATCGGTGCGCCGCTCGCTGCGGCAAATCTCTTACGCCGGAGTTTGGCTCGGCCTCATCCTCGGTGGCTGCGTCATTTTTCTAAAGTTGAGCATCCCCAGTCGCTCGGCCTTTCTTCTCTTTCTCGCCCTCGCCCCTCTCGGTTTGCTCGCCCGCGAGGCGGTATTCCGCGTTTTGTACCTGCGAAGGCTGCGCCGCGGGGCCCAGGGAGAACGCATTATCATCGCCGGCCAACCGCAACGGATGGCGGAGGCCATCGCGGCATTGTCCCCCGTGCAAAGACTGGAAATCGATGTCGCGGAACGGGTGGATTTGGTGAAACACAGCGTGGCATCTCTGGTCGATGCCATGCACCGGCAGAATGTCGGGCGCGTTGTGCTGGCTTTCGACACCCACGCGACCGACCACCTGCAGGATGCCATTGCCGCCTGCGAGACGGAGGGGGTCGAGGCGTGGGTGTTGGCGGATTACTTCCGCGCGTCGATTGCCCGGCCCGCTTATGACACTTTCGGAACGGCGCCGGTGATTGTTTTCCGAGTCACCCCCGAGCTCTCCTGGGCCTTGCTGGTCAAATCAGCGATGGACAAGACGCTTGCCTTCGCCAGCCTGGCAGTTCTCTCCCCGTTTTTTTTGCTCATCGCCGCGGGGGTGAAGCTCACTTCACCCGGACCGGTCATTTTCAAGCAGCAAAGAGCAGGGCTCCACGGCCGCCCGT
>CAIZMQ010000114.1 GCA_903934135.1 uncultured Verrucomicrobiota bacterium | reverse complement strand
GGTACAACCTTATCCGTAAACATCTTCTTAGCATCGGCACCCGTCTTTGATAGTATTCCAACCCTTGCATCTTTTGCAAAGCAAGAGCGAGCGGCATCTCCAGGGGGCGAAGCCCTGTGGCCCAAAACCGCAGTTGGCTTAGTGCCGAGTGTTGGCTAGGGCCTGTCTCACGGCTCAGTGGTTCTAGTTTTCCGTATTTATTTGGCGAGTAAGGGGAGTAGAAATGGTGAATGAGCAGTCGGAGGTTGCGGTTGGAAAATGGAAAAGTACGAAAGTAGCAAAGTGCGAAGGTTTGAAACTGGGAAGGCCGAGTGGTCCGGTTACAACATGTTTAAATTCTGAGGCAAAGAGCGCGGAGACAAACAATTGGATATTCTGCAGAATGTTTGATAGTAGACCTTTAACCTATCCTAGGCAACGCGTTAGATCTAATGGATCCACGCGGGTTTTTGGGGGTTTTAGCGGGGGACTGTTTAGTCGGGCTGGGCGGTTGGGGGGGCGGGGAGGCCGAGGATACGGTCGCCGGGAAGGATTTTCTGGCGGTAGAACCAGCCTTGGGGGACTTCGAGGGCATAGCTCAGGTCCATAAAGGTGCTGCGGGCGGGGGTTTCGACCATGGGGTGGAGGTCGTGGATTTCGCGGATGACTCCGGAGGCATTGATGTAGGCGACCGAAAGCGGGATGAGGGTACCACCCATCCAAAAGCCGAGCGGGCGGGGTTGGCGGAAGACAAAGAGCATTCCGGTGCCTTCGGCCAGGTGGGTCCTGCCCATCAGCCCGGTGATGCGTTCGTCGGGTTCGTCGGCGACCTCCGCTTGGATGGTGTTGGTCCCGATTTGCAGCCGGATGGTTGGCAAGGGAGGTTGCGGTTTGGTGTCGGCGGGGCTGGTGGCGAGGCCAAGGTGAAGGCTCGCGACCAGAGCCAGCGCGAAGGAGATCCGGGGTTTGTGGCGGCAGGAAGGCGAGGCGGGATGCGGGGTGGCCATGGCGGAACCAATAACCCAAGCGGGCGGGTGCGCACATTTTTTTTGTCAGGGTCGAATCAGGATTGCTATTAGCTGCGTTAATACTACGCTCATTCGTTCGTCGTCCGTCAGGGGCGAATTCTGCGTAAATTGGATGGCAAACTTTTTTCCCAAATGGGCCAATTGGCTCCCTTTGAAGTTGCTCGTCATTGCGTTCGTTCTCGGCGCGGTGGTGACGGGCGGCATCTGGTATTATTTCACTCCGAAGTACACCAATGTGGGTTATATGCCGGAGCAGCCGGCGCCGTTTTCCCACGCCATCCATGTGGAGCAACTCGGGATGGATTGCCGTTATTGTCACAGCCACGTCGAGGTGGCGGCGCATTCGAATGTCCCGGACACGCAGACCTGCATGGCTTGCCACTCGCAAATCAAGGCGACCAGCCCGAAGCTTGCCGCGGTGCGCGCCAGTTGGGAGACCGGCACGCCGGTCGAATGGGTGCGGATCCACAAGGCACCGGATTATGTCTATTTCAACCATGCGGTTCACGTGAATCGCGGCATCAGCTGCTACAGCTGTCACGGCCAGATCAACGAGATGCCCGTGGTCTACCAGGCCGAGCCGCTCAGCATGGCCTGGTGTCTCGAGTGTCACCGCGAGCCGGAAAAATTCCTCCGTCCTCCTTCCGAAATCTACAATCTGAACTGGCGTCCGGCTTCCGCGCAGGACCAGCTCGCCATGGGGGCGCAATACAAGAAAGAATGGAACGTCAACCCGCCCGTCGGCTGCGGAGGGTGCCACCGCTAAGATGAAACGCGTCCTTCCCCATCCCGTCCGCGAGACGAGGCCCGCGCTGTGGCGCAGTCTCGACGAATTGTCATCCTCACCGGACTTCGCGGCCAAGCTCGAGCGCGAATTCCCGCAAGGTGCCTCCGAGTGGAACGGCGGTGAGTTGTCGCGCCGCAATTTCCTCCAGCTGATGGGCGGATCGATGGCGCTGGCCGGTATCGGTCTGACCGGTTGCCGGCGTCCCGAAGCGTATCTCGTGGCCTTCACGCAGGGGGCGGAGTGGACCATTCCCGGAAAATTCCTTTACTACGCCACGACCATGCCGCGCCGCAACGGCGCCATGCCGCTCATCGCCACGACGAGCGACGGGCGTCCGACCAAGCTGGAGGGCAATCCGCTGCACCCGATCAGCAATGGTGCGACCGACACCTTTGCCCAGGCCTCGGTGCTTGATCTTTACGATCCGAACCGTTCGAAAGCGATCAAGGTCGGCGGGGTCAAGACGGATGCCGCCGCGCTGGGGGCCAAGCTGGATGAAATCGCGGCGTCGGCTCATGGCGGGGACGGCCTCGCTTTCCTCGTCGAGCGCGTTGACTCGCCAACCCGTGACCGGCTGCTCGGGCAGCTGCGGGAAAAATTCCCCAATCTTCTTTGGGCCGAATACGAGCCGCTCGGCGCAAGCGAGACCGTGGCGGCCACGGCGGCCTGCTTCGGCCGCAATCTCAGTGTCATACCCGACTTCAGCCGCGCGGACAAAGTGCTCGCGGTGGACAGCGATTTCCTCAACGCCTCCTTCAGCGGGCTCGACCAAGTGCGCGGGTTCATGGCCCGCCGCCGGATCAGCGAGCCGGGCCAGGCGATGAACCGGCTTTACGTCGCGGAGACGCATTACTCCTCGACGGGCGGCCTGGCCGACCACCGGTTGCGGATCAAGCCCTCCGAGACCGGAGCTTTCCTCCGTGCGCTTGGAAAACAGGTCGCCGCACTGACCGGGGATGGAGGTTTGACTTCGGTCGTGGCTGCTTTCCCCGACAGCCCGCTTTCCGCCGATCCGAAGTGGATCGCGGAGTGTGCCAAGGATCTGGCCGCCTCGGCCGGCAAAAGTGTCATCGTGGTGGGCGACCAGCAACCCGCCGCGGTGCAGGCGCTCGGTTTGGCCATCAATACCGCCTTGGGAGCGCCGGGCCGGACTTTGCGCGGTCTGCGGACCGAAGCCCCGGCGGCCGCCACGATCGGGGAACTGGCCGCCGCGATGCAGGCCGGCCGGGTGCAGAACCTTTTCATCCTGGGCGGCAACCCGGTTTACAATGCGCCGGCCGATTTGCGCTTCGGCGATCTTCTTTCCGGCGTCCCGGTCAGCGTGCGTCTCGGATTTTACGAAGACGAAACCTCTGCCGCCTGCAAGTGGCATGTGCCGCAAGCGCATTACCTCGAAAGCTGGGGCGATGCCCGTAGTGCGGACGGCACGATCTGCGCGGTGCAGCCGATGATCCTCCCGTTGTGGGACGGGGTGGCGGAAGTGGAAATTCTGAATCGTCTGGCCGGCAACGAACAGCCGATCGGCCCGCAATTGGTGCGTGAAACCTTTGCCCGGACGGCGGGTGGCGGCGACCTCGAGGCGAAGTGGACCGAGTTTTTGCGTCAGGGTTTCCTCCCCGACACCGCGTGGCCCGAGGCCCCGTTGGCTTTCAATGCCGCTGGCGCCGCGGCACTCGCCGCGCAATACCAACCGTCGGCCGGCGGCCTGGACATCGAGTTCATTCCGAGCAGCACGTTGGATGACGGGCGTTACGCCAACAACGGCTGGCTGCAGGAGACGCCGGATTTCGCCACGAAGATCACGTGGGACAATGCCGCGCTGATCAGTCCGCACACCGCGAAGGAACTCGGCGTGGCCACGGGGGACATGGTGCAACTTTCGGCCGGCGACCGGGCGATCGAGGCTGCCGCCTTGATTGCGCCTGGTCAGGCGGACGGCGCGGTGAGCATCGCGCTCGGTTACGGTCGGGTGAAGGTCACGCCTGTGGCGGACAAAGCAGGTTTCAATGCTTATCCCTTGCGCACCACGCGCGGGATGACCCACGTTTCGAACGTCGCGCTCAAGCGCACGGGGGCGGAATACAAGTTTGCCGAGACGCAGACGCACCAGAGCATGGAAGGCCGCGATTTGGTGCGCGAGGCGACGGCCGAGCGTTACGCCGAGGAGCCCACTTTTGCCCAGACCATGGGGATGGACGGGCACATCCCGCCGAACGTTTCGCTTTTCACCCATCCACCGCTGACCTCGCCCGAGCAGTGGGGCATGACGGTCGATCTGAGCACTTGCACGGGTTGCAACGCGTGCGTCGTCGCCTGCCAGGCGGAGAACAACGTGCCCATCGTGGGCAAAGATCAGGTCTCGCGCGGCCGCAACATGGCCTGGATCCGCATGGACCGCTACTTTGCCGGCGACGAGAACGACCCGGAAATGCTCTCGCAGGCCATCATGTGCCAGCACTGCGAAAATGCTCCCTGCGAAACGGTCTGCCCGGTCAATGCCACGGTGCACAGCGACGACGGCCTCAATCTCATGGCCTACAACCGTTGCATCGGCACGCGGTATTGCGCGAACAACTGCCCGTGGAAGGTCCGGCGCTTCAATTTCTTCGATTACAACCAGCGTCCGCTCGACCAGCTTTACCTCGGGCCTCTGGCCAAGAAGGGCATGGCCGACAGCCTGCAAATGTCGAAAAATCCGAATGTCACGGTGCGCATGCGCGGGGTGATGGAAAAGTGCACCTATTGCATCCAGCGGATCGAGGAGGCGCGCATCACGCAAACTGTGCAGGCGGGTGCGTCGGACAAATCGCTCGTGCCGTTCCCCGAGGTGAAGAGCGCCTGCCAGCAAGCGTGTCCTTCGCAATCGATCGTTTTCGGCAACATCCGGGATCCGGAGAGCCGCGTGGCCAAGCTCAAGAGCGAGCCGCGCAATTATGAAATGCTGAAGTATCTCAACGTCACTCCGCGCACGACCTACCTGGCGCGGATCAAGAACCCGAACATGGCCATGCCCGGCGCGGACAAAGTCGGCCGGGCCAACGGTTACGGTCACCACGGCGGGGAAGCCGAACATGCGTCGGAGGCGCACGGAACCTGATTATGGCGGACGCAATCATGCAGAGTCGCGAGGCCGCGGCGGAGCGTCTGAAACGCGCGCCGTTGGTGACGAACAATCGCTCGATGTCGTGGATCACCAACCACGTGGCTTCGTGCACCGAGAAAGCCGCGCCGACGTGGTGGTGGATCGCTTTCACCCTGAGCTCCTCGCTCGCTGTGGTCAGCGTCTTTTGCATCGGCTACCTCATTTCGACCGGCGTCGGGGTGTGGGGGCTGAATCATCCGGTCGGCTGGGCCTGGGATATCACCAACTTCGTGTTCTGGATCGGAATCGGCCATGCCGGCACGCTGATTTCCGCCATCTTGTTCCTTACCCGCCAGAAGTGGCGCACTTCGATCAACCGGGCGGCCGAGGCCATGACTCTCTTTGCTGTGGTTTGCGCCGGCATTTTTCCGGCGGTCCACGTCGGCCGCATCTGGATGGTCTGGTTCCTTGCTCCGGTGCCGAATTCGAATGCCATCTGGCAGAATTTCCGCAGTCCGTTGCTCTGGGACGTCTTCGCGGTCTCGACCTATTTCACGGTCTCCGTGCTCTTCTGGTACACTGGTCTGATTCCCGACTTGGCGACCCTGCGGGACCGCGCGACGAACAAGCTGCGCAAATTTTTCTACGGCGTCGCCGCCCTCGGTTGGCGCGGCGGGAACCGTCAGTGGAAGCATTACGAGATGGCTTATCTCGTCCTCGCCGGCTTGAGCACCCCGCTGGTCCTTTCGGTCCACTCGGTGGTGTCCTTCGACTTCGCCACGTCGGTCATTCCCGGGTGGCACACCACGATTTTCCCGCCCTATTTCGTGGCCGGGGCCATTTTCGGCGGTTTCGCCATGGTGTTGACCATTATGTTGCCGGCCCGCGCCATTTTCGGGCTGCATGATTTGATCACCGACGACCACGTGGACAAGATGTGCAAGATCATCCTGCTGACCGGTTCGATCGTCGGTTACGCTTACGCCATGGAGTTCTTCATCGCGTGGTATGGCGGCAACATGTACGAGCAATACGCCTTCATCAACCGGGCCACGGGTCCGTATTGGTGGGCTTATTGGACGATGATTTTCTGCAACGTGGTGGCGCCGCAGTTGTTCTGGTTCCGTTTCTTCCGCCGCCACGTGCTCTGGGTTTTCATCGTCTGCATGTTCGTCAACACCGGCATGTGGTTCGAGCGCTTCGTCATCATCGTGACTTCGCTGCACCGCGACTTCCTGCCCTCGAGCTGGAACATGTTCTATCCGACCTGGGTCGACATCTGGACCTTCGTCGGCACCTTTGGCATCTTCCTCGCCCTGTTCCTGCTCTTCATTCGCTGGCTTCCCATGATTTGTATTTTTGAAGTCAAAGCGGTGCTGCCCGAAGCCGATCCGCACCACGGGCACGACGGGCACGACCACACACCTGCCGCCGCCATGAAGGAGGGCGTGCACTGAGATGGAAATCATGGGCAACACACGGTCGCAACTTTTCGCCATGGGCGCCGAAGTGCCGTCGGCTTCGGCCCTCTACCAGGCCGCGGAGAAGGTGCGCGATGCGGGCTACTCGCGGTGGGATGTTTATTCGCCGTTTCCTATCCACGGGATGGATCATGCCATGGGGTTGAAAAAGTCCTGGCTGAGCGCGCTGGTTTTCATCGCTGGCATCACCGGGCTGACCTTCGCGGCGGCACTGCAATTCTATCCGTCGTCGATCGAATACCCGCTCGTCGTGGCGGGGAAGCCAACCAACTTTTTCACGGTGCCGGCGTTTTTCCCCATCATGTTCGAGCTGACCATCCTGTTGTCCGCCTTCACCGCGACCTTTGGCATGCTCGCGCTGAACGGGCTGCCGCGGTGGAACCACCCTATTTTCAACTGGGATCTTTTCAAGAAGGTGAGCAACGACGGCTTTTTCCTCGCCATCGAGGCGACCGATCCGAAGTTCGACGAGGAGTCGACCCGGGCCATGCTCGAGGGCATCGGGGCGAAGCACATCACGCTGATTTACGGGGACTGATATGCTGCGCTATTTCTTCATCGCCCTCGGGCTTTTCTTTGTGCTGCTGGCTGCGGTGGCCGGTTTCCGCGGACAAAAAAGCGGCAAGCCGCCGATCGAGATTTTCCCCGATATGGACCATCAGCCGAAAGTGAAGGCCCAGGTACCGAGCAATTTTTTTGCCGATGACCGCGGCAACCGTTTGCCGGTGGCCGGCACGGTGCCGATCGGCTACGAGGCGCCGGTTTCGAAGGACAATCCCTTCCCCGACGAGGGCAAATACCGCATGGTGCGTTATGCCTCCGGCACGGACTACAAGAACACCGGGCGCTTCGGCGACCAGTGGGGGACGGGTTTTCCCCTGCCGGTCACGGCCGAACTGCTCCAGCGCGGGCAAGAACGTTATACCATTTATTGCGGTGTCTGCCACGGGGCGAGCGGCGGCGGCAACGGGGTAGCCGGTCAGTACGGTCTGGTGGCCATCGCCAGTTTCCATCAGGACCGCCTGCGCGTGATGGCCGACGGGGAAATTTACAACACCATTGCCCACGGCAAGAACACGATGCTTGGTTACGGGGCGAAGATTCCGGTCGACGACCGCTGGGCCATTGTGTCCTACGTGCGTGCGCTGCAAATGGCGCAGACCGCGACGATCAACGACGTGCCGGCCGACGAACGGGCCAAACTGGAGATGCCGCCGCAACCATGAGTGCGACCGAAAGCAAAGTGAGCGCGAAGGAATACTTCGATTACCAGGGGTTCGGTGGAAAACTGCTTTTCACCGTGGCGCTGGCCGTCATCTCGCTGGCCCTGGCCGCGTGGGGAGGATTCCTTTCGACCAAGCAATTCGCCTTCTCCTGGCTTTTCGCTTTCAGTTTCTTCTTCACCATTCTGACCGGTTCGCTGTTTTGGATTCTGGTCCACCATGCGGTTGATGCCGATTGGAGCGTGGTGGTGCGGCGGCAGTTGGAAAACGTGGCCTGGCTTTTCCCGGTCCTGGCCATCTTGTTCATCCCGATCATTTTCAGCGCGCCGACGCTTTTCAAATGGATGAATATCGCGCCGGGCCAGGATGTTTTGCTCGACGGCAAGGCGGCGTATTTGAACCAGCCGTTCTTCTGGGCCCGGGCCGGGTTTTATTTTCTCTTCTTCAGCTTGGCGGCCTTCCTGCTCCGCCGCAATTCGGTGCGGCAAGACAAGGATGGCGACCCGCGGTACACGTGGTCCTCGCGCAAGATGGTCTTCCCGATGCTCCCCTTGTTCGCGTTGTCCCTGACCTTCGGGGCGTTCGACTGGCTGATGGGCCTCGACTTCCACTGGTTCTCCACGATGTGGGGGGTTTACATCTTTGCGGGGTCGGCACTCAGTTCGATGTGCGTCCTCGTCCTTCTGGTCACCGCCTTGCGCAGCGCGGGATACCTGCAGGGCGTGGTGACGATCGAGCACTACCACATCATGGGCAAGCTGATGCTGGCCTTCACCGTTTTCTGGGCCTACATCGGCTTCAGCCAATACATGCTCATCTGGTATGCCAACATTCCGGAGGAGACGATTTATTTCCTCCGTCGCAACACCGGCAGTTGGAACACGCTGAACATCATCATGGTCATCGGCCATTTCTTCCTGCCCTTCGTCGTTCTTCTTTTCCAGGCAACGAAGAAGAAACCGCTCCTCCTTTGCGCGGTGGCGGCATGGATCCTCCTCATGCACATGCTCGACATGTACATCGTGGTGTTGCCGACCTATCACAAGGCCGGTGCTTCGTTCCATTGGCTTGACCTCGTCTGCCTGCTCGCGATCGGCGCGACGCTGGCGGCCATTTTCATGAAACGCCTCGGTGATGCGCCCCTCTGGCCGGTCAAGGATCCGCGGCTGGGCAACTCGCTGAAACTCCGCAACTGATGGACCCCGCCCCGCACAGCACTGCCCCGCGCGAAAAGAGCATCTGGCCGATGTTCGCCGGCTCCTTTTTGCTTTTTGCGCTCTTCGCCGGGTTCGTTCTCTGGATGTTGCGTTCCGGCGATGCCGCTTCGTTCGACGAGGAAGCGATCCGCGCCAAGGAGCGCTATGACATTCTGGCCAAGGTGCAGGAGGAAAGCAAGGATCTGACCACCGCTTACGGCTGGGTCGACCAAGCCAAAGGCACGGTACGCATCCCGACCGACCGTGCCATGGCAATGGCAGTGGCCAAATTGTCCGCGCAAAGCGAGCCCCGGCCCGCTTATCCGATCGATCCCAATATACCGCTCGGTTCCGTGGTGAAGCCTGGTGGTTTTGCCGCGGCCCAGCCGACCCCGCCTCCGTTCAACGCCCCGACTCCTGTTGCGGCGCCCGAAGCGCCCGTGGCCGAGCCGGCCCCTCTTCCACTTGCCTCCCCCGCCCCATGAACACGATTGTTTACCTTCTTCTCGCGACCGGTCTCGTCTTCTTCGGTGGGTCCACCCTGGCCGCTTTTTACTGGGCGGCGAGAAGCGGGCAATTCCGCAATCTTGAAGACGGGGCGAAATCCATTTTTGATCAAGACGAACCGCTGGGCACGGCAACCGACGCCTTTGCCGACAAGACGGCCGACCGTCCCCTCCGGCGCGGCGCTGAACTTTCCGCACCATGAGCGCAATCCTCGCCCATCCCGCCACCGTGACGCCTGAAATGGAGAAGACGCGTCGTGCGCTCATTGACGAGTCGACGCGGTTGCCGGTCATTTTGTTCTACGGTTCGGCCGTCTTCTGGCTGCTCATTGGCTCGCTCCTCGCGCTGCTGGCCTCGTTCAAGTTGAACGAGCCGACTCTGCTCAACCAGTGGGGCTGGCTGACCTTCGGACGGGTGCGGCCGGCGCACCTCAATGCGGTGGTTTACGGGTGGGCCTCGGCGGCCGGCATCGGCACGTCGCTCTGGCTGATGGCCCGTCTCTGCCGCACGCCTTTGCGGCACAGCAAACTGCTCATCGGTGCGGCCATCTTCTGGAATATCGGCGTCCTGCTGGGGATCCTCGGCATCCTTTCCGGCGACGGCCGCTCGATCGAGTGGCTGGAATTCCCGAACTACGCCAGCTTCATGCTTTTCGTGGCCTTCGGCTTGATTGCGGTGTGGGCCATCCTCATGTTCCGTTTCCGCGAACCCGGGCACATTTACGTGAGCCAATGGTATCTTCTGGCCGCTTTTCTCTGGTTCCCGTGGCTTTATTCGACGGCGAACATCCTGCTCAACTTCCAGCCGATCCAGGGCGGCGGGCAGGGTGCGGTCAACTGGTGGTACGGGCACAACACGCTCGGATTGTGGTTCACCCCGATCGGGCTGGCTACCGCCTATTACCTCATCCCGAAAGTCCTCGGCCGTCCGATCCATAGTTACTATCTGAGTATTCTGGGATTTTGGTCGCTCGCGCTTTTTTACAGTTGGAACGGGATGCACCATTTGATCGGCGGACCGTTCCCTGCGTGGTTGATCAGCGCCAGCGTGGTGGCCAGCGTGATGATGTTCATTCCGGTCATCACCACGGCAATCAACCACCACATGACGGTGCGCGGCAATTTTCAGGCGCTGAAATGGAGCCCGACGCTCCGTTTCACCGTTTTCGGCGCGATGTGCTACACCCTGGCCAGCCTGCAGGGCATTTCCATGGCCATCCCGTCCCTCAACGTGGTCACGCACTTCACGCATTACACGGTCGGTCATGCGCACCTCGGACTTTACGCGTTTTTCACCATGATCATGTTCGGCGCGATGTATTACATCCTGCCCCGGGTGGTCGGATGGGAATGGCCGTCGGCCCGCCTCATCCGCTGGCACTTCTGGCTGGTGGCGATCGGGATCGGCATGATGGTCGTGGTCCTCACCCTCGGCGGCCTCCTGCAGGGGCTCGCCCTGCTTGACCCCGATATCACCTTCATGGCCTCGCTGGACTACACCAAGCCGTGGCTTTTCCTGCGCAGCATCTCGGGTCTGCTCCTCACCGCGGGGCATATCGTCTTCGCGGTCAGCTTCACCCTTCTCCTGCTCAAAGCCGGGGCCACGCGCTCCGAGCCGACTTTGTTCGCGACGGACCAAGACCGCCAACCGGAGCCGCTCAACGCATGAACAGGATGCCGGTCATCGTTATCGGGGTCTTCCTGACCTTCCTCAGCTCCTGGCTCGGGTTGGTCGCCTATCCGTATTTCAACCTGGCGCGATACACGCCGGTGGTCGACGAGAACACCGGTGACATCAACCCGCCGCCGCTCTCGGGTCTGGCCGAGCGCGGCCAGCAAGTCTACGCCTCGGCCGGCTGTATCTATTGTCATAGCCAGCAGGTCCGCCAGATCGGCTACGGCAGCGACCTCGCACGCGGCTGGGGATCGCGTCCCACCGTAGCCCGCGATTACATGCGGGAAAGTCCGGTCTTTCTCGGCACGATGCGGACCGGACCCGATCTGACCAACATCGGCGCGCGGCAGCCCTCCGCCATGTGGCACCACCAGCATCTTTATCAACCGGCGGTGGTCAGTCCCGGCTCGATCATGCCGAGCTACCGCTATCTTTACGAGACGCGCAAGATCGAGGGTCAGCGTTCGGCCGAGGCGATCGATTTGCTGCCGCCGGACAATACACCGGAGGGCTACGAAATTGTCCCCACCTACGAGGCGGAGGCTCTCGTCGCCTATCTGGTCTCGCTCAACCGCAACTACCCGCTGCCGGAAGCTCCGGAACCGCCGCAATGATCCCCGACCCGCACCAGGCCGGCTCCGACGAGCTGCAGTCCCACCTTGAGGGGGAGGGGCTCAACGTGCGCGATGTGCACGGGGCGATCCTGCGCGAGAAAGACGATCCGCGCGACGGCTATGAACCGATCCCGCTGTGGTTGGTCTCGGCCTTCATGGCGCTGGTTTTCTGGGCCGGGGCTTACTTGTCCTTTTACAGCGGCGGATTCCAGGCGGATGTTTTCGATCCGGTGCAAGTGTCTTGGGCAGGTGGTGGGGCGGCGGTCAAAGGTCCGCCCGATCCCATGGTGGTGGGCAAACGTCTCTTCACCGCGAATTGCGTGGCTTGCCATCAACCGACCGGTCTGGGCGTGGCCGGGCAGTTTCCGCCGCTGGCCGGGAGCGAGTGGGTGCTGAGCGGCGACTGGCATGGCGACAACCATCTTATTCGCATTCTGCTCCACGGGCTGCAGGGTCCGGTGCAGGTCAAAGGCAGCACCTACAACGGGGCGATGGCTCCGTGGAAGCAGTTGAAGGACGAGCAGATCGCCATGATCCTCACTTACATTCGGAACGAATGGGGCAACAGCGCTCCGCCCATCACGGCCGAGCAGGTGGCCAAGGTCCGGGAGGAAACTGCCGGGCAGACCGAGCCCTACACGCAGACCCAATTACAGGCCATCCCCGCAATCAAATACGAATCAGCGGCCCCGCCTGCCCCGGAGGGCCAAACCGCACCCGGGGGAGCGGACGTGCCGCCGCCCGCCCCGGCAGGAACCCCGCTAGCCACCCCGGCCGCCGCGTGACTATGAAACACCGACTTGCCTATTTGGTTTTCTGGAGCGTGGTGATCTTTCTCGCCGCCGGCTTTGATGTGATGGCGGAGGTGCGCGAGCGCAATCTGTATTGGGCGCCGGAGGCAGCGACGGTCGGTGCGAAAAAAGTCGACACCTTGCTCAACTTCATCTTTTACCTCACCGCTGCGGTCTTTGTTCTCACGCAAAGCGTCTACATTTACTATCTGGTCAAATACCGCAGGCGCCCCGGTTCGAAAGCCTACTACAGCCACGGCAACAACAAGCTGGAGATCATCTGGACGGCCATTCCCACGGCAATTTTCCTCGGCCTCGTCATTTACAGCAACCGCCTCTGGGCCGAGTTGCACAGTCCGGCCCCGGAAGACTCGGTGAGGGTCGATGTGGTCAGTTACCAATTCGGTTGGGACATGCGTTATGCGGGGGCGGACGGACGTCTCGGGGAAGTCGATGTGCACAGTTACTCGGTGGACAACAAGTTCGGCTTGGTCCCGGACGATGCGGCCGGGGACGACGATTTTTCCAGCACGGAGCTGGTCATCCCGGTGAACCGGCCGGTGCACATTTATTTGCACTCGCGCGACGTCATTCATTCCTTCTACGTGCCGCAATTCCGTCTTTATCAGGCAGCCGTGCCGGGTCGCACCATTGCCTGGGTCTGGTTCGAGCCGACCCGCACGGGCAACTTCGAACTGGCCTGCAGCCAGATCTGCGGATCGGGCCATTACAACATGAAAGCCCCGATTCGCGTGGTCTCCCAGGAGGAGTTCGCCAAATGGCAAGCCGGCAAGATTGCGGCCAAGGCCGAGGAAGCGAAGGCGGCCGCTGCGGCGCGCGCCCTGCGCACTTCGACCGCGGCGAGCGATCCGTCCGGCCCCGCCCCGCGTAACAAGGAAAACAAACTATGAGCACAAGCGCGACAACCTTCATTCCCGGCGCCGGCCCCGCGCCCGTCGAGCACGGGCACCACGAGCACAAGCAGAGCTTCTTCTCCAAATACATCTGGTCGCTCGACCACAAGATGATTGGCCTGCAATACCTTTGGACCAGTTTCTTCTTCCTGCTCATCGGTGGCCTGCTGGCCATGGGGATCCGTTTCCAGCTGGCCTACCCGGGCATGCAAGTCCCCCTGATTGGCGCGCTCTTGCCCTCCACCATTGCGATTGACGGCGTCATTTTGCCGGGCGGTTACAACATGCTTTTCACCATGCACGCCACGGTCATGGTCTTCTTGGTTGTCATGCCGTTGCTGATCGGCGGTTTCGGCAACTACCTGATCCCGCTGAAAATCGGGGCGGGGGACATGGCCTTTCCCACGCTCAATGCGATGAGTTATTGGCTCTACGTCCTTTCCGGCATCATCATCTTGGCCAGTTTCTTCGTTGATGGCGGCGCGGCCCAGTCGGGATGGACGGCCTACGCGCCCTTGAGTTCCACTCCGGCCTACATGAACAACACGCAGATGGGGCAGAGCCTCTGGTGCGTCGGTTTGTTCGTCAACGGGTTGTCGTCGATTGCCGGAGCGACCAATTACATCACGACCATCACGAATATGCGTGCGCCGGGCATGACCATGTTCCGCCTGCCGCTCTCGGTGTGGGCCCTCTTCCTCACCGCGTGGCTGCTCATTCTCGCCGTGCCGGTGCTTTCCGCGGCGGCCGCGATGCTCTTCGCCGACCTGAATTTCGGCACGACCTTCTTTGCCGCTCAGGGCGGACAGCCGCTTCTCTGGCAGCACCTTTTCTGGTTCTTCGGGCACCCGGAGGTTTACATCATGATCCTGCCGGCCATGGGGTTGGTCTCGGAAATCCTCCCGGTCTTCGCCCGCAAGCCGATCTTCGGTTACAAGGCTATGGTCTGGGCCATGGTGGCCATCGGGTTCCTCGGCTTCGTTGTCTGGGGCCACCACATGTTTGTCAGCGGGATGAACCTGACCCTCGGCGCGGCCTTTTCCGTATCGACCATGATCATTGCCGTGCCCTCGGCGATCAAAACGTTCAACTGGATGGGCACGGTGTGGCGCGGGTCGATCGAGTTCACCACGCCGATGCTTTTCGCCCTGGCCTTTGTCTCCATGTTCGTCATCGGCGGCTTGAGCGGCATTTTCATGGCCTCCACCCCGGTCGATCTCTTCGTCCACAATTCCTATTTCATCGTCGCGCACATCCATTACGTGCTTTTCGGCGGCAGCCTCTTCGGCGCTTTCGCCGCGATTTACTTTTGGTATCCGAAAATGTTCGGGCGGATGATGAACGAGACGTGGGGTAAGATTCATTTCTACGCGACGTTTATCTTTTTCAACCTGACCTTTTTTCCGATGCACAATCTCGGGTTGGGCGGAATGATGCGCCGCATCGCGGATCCCACGGTCTACGAGCACCTGCGCGCGCTGCAACCGATCAATATTTTCGTCAGTTGGGCCGCCTTCGGCATGGGTCTGGCCACCTTCATCTTCCTCTGGAATTTCATCTGGAGCCTGCGCCACGGCAAATTGGCCGGGAAAAATCCGTGGAATTCGACCACCCTAGAGTGGACCGTTCCGTCGCCTCCCGGCCACGGCAACTTCGAGAAAACACCGACCGTCTACAACGGGCCTTACGAATACAGCGTGCCCGGGATGGAGAAAGACTTCCTGCGGCAAGACGAAAAGGCACCGGAAGGCGCACGGTTGGAGGTGCATTGAGGCTGTGCGGGAGGCTGTCATGAAGGCCGTCTTCCGCCGTCCCCGCCGCGACTTTTGCCAATGAACACCGCGCACTATGGCACCGCCCGGAGGCTGGTCTTCGCTTACGCCGTGCTCACCGTGTCGGCGGCCTTCGTCCTCCTCCTGAGCGGCGGCCTGGTTACTTCGAAAGGTGTCGGTATGACCGTGCCCGACTGGCCGAACAGTTACGGCTACAACATGTTTCTCTTCCCCCTCTCGCGTTGGGTCGGAGGCATTTTTTACGAACACGTCCACCGTTTGATTGCCTCCGGCGTCGGACTCATGACCATCCTTCTTGCTCTTGCGCTCTGGATGGCCGAGCCGCGCAAGTGGGTGCGCGTGCTGGGTTACCTCGCGGTGGCCGCGGTCATCGTGCAGGGGGTACTCGGGGGTCTGCGGGTCACCATGATTCTCGACGAACTGGGCATTTTCCACGGCATGCTGGCCCAGGCTTACATCTCGCTTTTGGTCGTCATTGCCGTCGCGACGAGCAAGGCCTTTGCCACCGGCGGGGCGCGTTGGCGCTGGCATGCGCCCGGGTTGATGCGTTGGGCGGTGGCGCTGACCGTGCTGGTTTACCTGCAGCTTGGCCTCGGTGCGACCATGCGCCACGAGCACGCCGGGCTTTCCATTCACGACTTCCCGTTGGCTTACGGTCAGGTCTGGCCGATGGTCGATGCAGAGCGGTTGGCCGTGATCAATGCGCAACGTATTTCTTCCGGTGAGGTGCCAACCACGATCGGGCAGATCCACCTGCAAATGCTGCACCGCACGATGGCCGTCGTGCTGGCCGCGCTCTTTCTGGTCTACGCATGGAAAGCCCGTCGCGCCGCCATGGGGCTGCGCCTTGCCTCGCGCTGGTGGTTGGCTCTCCTCCTCGTCCAGATCGCCCTCGGGGCTTGGACTGTGTGGTCCGGCAAAGCGGCCGATGTGACCACCGCCCATGTGGCCGTCGGGGCCCTGATCTTGTTTTTGGGCGTGGCGCAGTGTTTCCTCTTGGGAGTCTTCTCGCCCCGGGCTGCCGAGCTCAAGCGCGAGACGGCCAAGCTTGTCCACGCCTGATGAAAACCGCCGTCCAGTCCCGTCCGCGCACCACTTCTGCCCTGTCTGATCTGGCGGATTTGGTCAAAGCCCGGCTAAGCTTGCTCACCGTGGTTACGGCCATGGCCGGTTTCGCCCTCGGGGTGAAGGACTCGTGGAGCTGGCTGCTGCTCGCCGCTACGGTTACCGGGACGGCCTTGAGTGCGGCCGGCGCCGCGGCCCTCAATCAATGGTGGGAGCGGGAATTCGACGCGCGGATGAAACGCACACGCGAACGTCCCCTGCCGGCCGGACGGATGGCGGCCTCGGACGCGCTGCTCACAGGTGTGGGGCTTTCCCTGAGCGGCGTTCTTTGCCTCGCGCTTTTCGCCAACGTCTTGGCCGCAGCTTTGGCCGCCGCGACGATCGCGTCTTATATTTTTGTCTACACTCCGCTCAAACGCGTCACCACCCTCAACACGATCGTCGGGGCGGTGCCCGGTGCCTTGCCGCCGCTCATCGGATGGACTGCGGCGCGCGGTTCGATCAATGCAGAGGGAGTCACGCTCTTTGCCATCCTTTTCTTCTGGCAGATGCCGCACTTTCTCGCCATCGCCTGGCTCTACCGGTCGGACTACGCGCAAGCGGGTTTTCGCATGCTGTCCGAAAATGACGAGAGTGGCGCGGTTACCGGGCGCCAGGCCTTCATTTACGCCCTTGCGCTTTTGGCGGTGAGTTTGTTGCCGTCCGTCTTCTTCGCTTACTCGGCCCTCTACTTTTACGGCGCGCTCCTCCTTGGCGCGGGCTTTGCCTCGGTGGCGGCCAATTTTGCGGTGAGCGGCGGATCGGTCCCCGCGGCCCGCTGGCTTTTTCTCGCCTCGATTGCCTACCTGCCGTTTCTCCTCGCCCTGATGGTGCTGGCCGGATGAATGAAATCACCCGATGCCCAAATCCGAAAGGCCAACCGCCGGCTATTCGCCGGGATCGCGGTCTTTGCCTTCTTTCTCGGAATGCTGGTCATTGTCTGGAAAACCTTTTTCACCTGAAATAACCGTCCATGAGCTCCGCCGCCCTGACCGCACACGACCATTCACCCGACCACCATGCTTCGCAGCGCACGGCGGTCTTCGGCATGACCATCTTTCTCGCCTCCGAAGCCATGCTCTTCGCGGGGTTGATTGCCGGCTATATTGTGCTGCGTTTGAGTTCCCCGGCGTGGCCGCCTTCGCCGGATTTACCGAAGCTGCCTATCCTGCTCACCGGGATCAACACGGTCTTCCTCATTGCCAGCAGTTTCGCCTTCCATGCGGCGGAAGTCGCGGTGAAGAAGGGAAAGAGCGGAGTCGCCTGGCTGTTTATCACCGTCCTCCTCGGCAGCCTTTTCGTCGGAGTCCAAGCCTACGAATGGTATCACATGCACCATGAAGGCTTGTGGTTCAACAAAGGCGGGGCTTATGGCGCTTCCTTCTTCGTATTGACCGGGTTCCATGGTCTGCACGTGCTGATCGGCGTGCTTATGATTGCCTGGGCCCTGATCCGCCAGCTCGGCGGCGCTTACACCGCGCAAAGCCATACCTATCTGATCCTTGCCGGTATGTATTGGCACTTTGTCGACGTGGTTTGGCTGTTTCTCTACTCGGTGTTGTATTTGATTTGAGCTGTCGGCGTGTCCATCGCCGAACTCCATGAACGACCACCACCAGGAAGACATCATCCGCGGCCGGATGCACAAGCTGGGCTGGGCCGGGGCTTTTCTTGGTTTCGTCCTCGCCGTGACCATGGGCTATTCGATGTGGCAGGCTTCGGTGCGGCGCGATGTCGAACAGTTGCCGGTCATCCGTGCCGTCCCGGAATTTGCCTTGACCGACCAGAACGGCGACGAGGTCACCACGGCCGATTTGCGCGGTAAAATCTGGATTGCCGACTTCATTTTCACCCGGTGTGCGGGCCCGTGTCCACTCATGACCGCGCGCATGCTTGAAATGCAAAAAGCGCTGGTCAAAACACCCGGGGTGAAACTTGTCTCGGTGACGGTTGATCCCGAACATGACACGCCCGAGGTGCTCAAAGCCTATGCCGAAGCCAACTTTGCCGACCCGGAGCGCTGGAAGTTCCTCACGGGGGACAAGGCGGTGATCGAAAGACTGGTCACGGAGGGTTTCATGCAGCACCTGGCCGAGGAAAACGGCGAACCGGTCCACGGGACGATGTTCCTCATCGTGGACGGTAACGGCATGGTGCGCAGCGCTCGCATGCTGGAGGACCCCGAATTAATTCCCAAGGTGCTGACAGACACCGGAAATCTCCTGCGAGAACAGGGCGTGGTAAATCCTTCCGGATCGTAAGAACGGCCGCCCGGCTGATTGTCCGCAGGCAAGTCCGGGGAAATCAGCGTTGAAGACGCGCCGAGTGTCCCCGGCAACCAAAACAGCTTGCCCGGTCGAAGGGGTGAGGTAGTTTTCAGTCTGTTGTTTTCATTTCAGGCCCTTGGTGCTGCGTGCCTCCCATGATTACAAAAATGTGCCGGTAGACCGCTGCCCGCCATAGCCCGAAAACACGCTCATGAAAAAAATCCATCTTTTCGCCGCGTTGCTTTGCTTGGGAGAAGTCACGAGCCACTTCGTTTTTGCCCAAGACCTTGTTGTCGATGGCGGAACCACCAACATCACCAGCGGAATAAATTTCTACGACTATACCCTTGTCGGAGGTGCCACGTCCGACAACCAACTAAACGTCCTTAATGGCGGCACCCTTTTGACGAACAGCGGGAGCCTCACGGTCGGCCAATCTGGCAGCAGCAACAGCCTAGTGATTAGCAATGAGGGTAGGGTGGCGAATACTTCTGGCGCCATCGGTGCCAATTCCAGCTCCTCCAACAACAGCGTGCTGGTCACGGGCACGAACTCAACTTGGACAAACTCAGGAACTCTCTACGTCGGCTACGCAGGCAGCAGCAACAGTTTGGTAATCAGCAATGGGGCCACGGTAGCGAATACCGCTGGCTCTATCGGGGATCGATTCACCTCGTCCGGGAACAGCGTGCTGGTCACGGGAACAGGGTCAAGGTGGACGACTTCAGAGAATCTCTACGTCGGCTATTCTGGCAGCAGCAACAGTTTGGTGATCAGCAATGGGGCCACAGTAGCGAGTGCGGCGGGCTTTGTTGGTTTGGACTCAACCTCCTCGAACAACAGCGTTCTGGTCACGGGAAGCAACTCGCTCTGGACGAATTTAGGCGATCTTCGTATGGGTAACGGAGCTAGCAATCGTTTGGTGATTTCCAGCGGTGGAAAAGTGGTGAGCAGTAATGGCTATGTTGGAGTGAACACCACTGATGTGCCGTCGGTCGATTCCAACCATGTCCTTGTCACCGATGCGGGTTCTAGCTGGAGCAACAGTGCCCAGCTATTTGTCGGTGCAGGTCCCTTTGCCGGCGGGAATTCCCTCGTGGTTTCCAATGGGGGCGTTGTTTACGGCGGTGTCGATCTGGGGAACGGAGACGGAGTCTTAGTTGGCTCTTATGCGAGTAACAACAGTGTGATGGTTGATGGTTCAGGGTCTCGGCTCTTTGTCGCTGGAGGGATGATGGTGGGGAAGGGAGGAAATGGATGGGCTAATGAAAACTCGCTCACGGTCTCCAGTGGTGGACAGGTCATCTCCCTGGATAACATCGGCATGACGATCGGCTTTGCCCAGTCCTCCAACAACTCGGTCCTGGTCACCGGAACCGGTTCACTCCTGAGCTTCAACGATCTTGCGGTGGGTGGAAACTACGAGGGATCCGGCACGCTCACAGTCTCTGACGGCGCTTCCATCGTAGCTACCAATTTCATCGACATTTCCTACCAGTCTCCCGGAACGCTCAATGTAGGCGCTCTCAATGGAAGCGACACGGCAGGGACGATCACAGCTTCACATATTAGAGTGGGTTTTCTCAGTACCAACGGATCGTTGAATTTCAACCAGGTCGACGCCCTCACCCTGACCAGCCACCTATCGGGTATGGGCACGATCAATCAATTCGGCTCCGGCACGACGATCTTGGCGGGCAGTAACTCCCGCTTCACGGGTGTGACCACGATCACAAATGGCCAACTGCAGTTCGGTGATGGAGTGACTGCAGGAGGGGCGCCTGTGGCAGGCAATATGAGCAACAACGCCTCCTTGGTGTTCTCTCCTGCATCGACCGACACCTACGTAGTGCGCGGGAATATTTCCGGCTCGGGCCGCCTCACCGAGATCGGCACCGGAACGACCGTCCTTTCCGGGAACAACTCCGACTTCACTGGTCTGACCAGAATTAAACAGGGCACGCTACAGTTCGGTGATGGAGTGACTGCAGGAGGGGCGCCTGTGGCAGGAAGTATCAGCAACAATGCCTCACTCATCTTTGCCCCATCAAGCGGTGATACTTATACGGTCTCGGGGAATATCTCGGGCTCGGGCCGTTTCACCCAGATCGGTAACGGAACGACCGTCCTTTCCGGCAACAACACCTACACAGGCGGCACGGTCATCGCCAATGGCCTGCTGGCCACCACATCCACCAATGCGCTGGGCACGGGATTTGTCACCGTGACCAACACCGGCAAACTCGCGCCCGGGGTGGACGACGCGCTGGTCATTGCCGGCGATTTCACTTTCACCACCGGCAGCGCGTTCGTCTGGCAATTGCTGGGCAATACCAATGGCGGCGCGGGCAACTTCACCCCCGCGGTCGATCTCTCCGCCAACAACCTAAGCGTGGACTTGGGCTCCACCTTCGAGCTGTTCTTCGGTCCTTCCGTCGATGCGAGCGACGCGTTCTGGGCACCGGGGGCGACGAACTCATGGACCATCTTCACCGGCACGAGCCCTAGCCTGGGGGCTGGGACGAATTTCTCGCTCGACTGGGCCGCGGGTAGCATGACCAACGGATTCGATCTGGCCAACTTCTCGCTCGGCACCAACGCCACCGGTCTCGTGCTCAACTACGACGCGCCCCGCTACCTCTGGAATACCAACGCCGGGGATTGGACCAACGCGGCGAACTGGATCGACAACACCGTGCCCGGAGCGGCCAACGACGCCTACATCGACAACGGCGGGCTGGCCTTGGTCAATGGTGACGCGGCCGCAGCCAACAATCTCTACGTGGGCTCTACCAACAGCGGCAACAACCTGGTCATCAGCAACGGTGGGCGAGTGGAAAACTTTTTCGGCTACATCGGATTCGAGACCAATTCCTCCAACAACAGCGCGCTGGTGACGGGGAGAAACTCGGCCTGGAATAATAGTAGCGATCTCTACGTCGGCCTTAATGGGAGCAGCAACAGTCTGGTGATCAGTAACGGGGGTAGTGTGCTGAGTGAAAATGGAATTATCGGCAACTACAACTCCAACAATAGCGTGCTGGTGACGGGAAGCAGCTCTCTTTGGATGAATACGTATGATCTCTTCGTCGGCACTTATGGAAGCAGCAACGGCCTAGTGATTAGTAATGGGGGTACCGTGATGAATAGGACGGGTTATATCGGCCCCGACTCTACCTCCTCCAACAACATTGTGACGGTTGCGGGAGCGGGATCTGCTTGGATGAATACGGGAGATCTCTACGTGGGCTATTTGGGCAGCAGCGGCAACAGCTTGGTGATCAGTAACGAAGGTAGTGTGGTGAGCGGAAGTGCAATTATCGGCACTTACGATTCTTCCAATAACATTGTGACGGTGACGGGAACTAACTCGGCCTGGACCAACATGGGAGATCTCTACGTAGGCTATTTGGGCAGCAGCAACAGCCTGGTGATCAGCAACGGGGGAGCGGTGGTCAATTCCGACGGATACATCGGCTCCGAAGCCAACTCCTCGAACAACAGCGTGCTAGTTACGGGAACAAGCTCTGCCTGGACGAATACGGGTTCTCTTATCGTCGGCTTTTATGGCAGTAGCAACAGTCTGGTGATTAGTAATGGAGGTAATGTGGAAAGTAGAAATGGCACTATCGGCTTCGATTCTACCTCATCCAACAACAGCGTGCTAGTGACTGGGACGAACTCTGCTTGGACGAATACGAATGAACTCACTGTTGGATATCAAGGCAGTAGCAACAGTCTAGTGATAAGCAATGGGGGTAGCGTGGCGAGTCTGAATGGTCGTATCGGTATACAATCTTCCAGTAACAACGTGCTGGTGACAGGGACAGGATCTGCCTGGACAAACACGACTGAACTCCTAATCGGCAATACAGGCAGCGACAACAGCCTAGTGATAAGCAATGAGGGTACTGTGGTGACTGGAATGTGCTTGATCGGCGATCAATCCACCGCCTCGAACAACAGCGTGCTGGTGACTGGAACAAATTCTGCTTGGACGAATACGGGTGATCTCTTCGTCGGCTATTATGGAAGCGGCAACAGCCTAGTGATTTCCAACGGGGGAGCGGTGGTCAATTCCGACGGATACATCGGCTTCTACGCTGACTCCTCCAACAACAGCGTGGTGGTAACTGGCAGCAACTCTCTTTGGACCAATTCGAATGATCTCGTTGTCGGTAATTCTGGCAGCAGCAACAGTCTGGTTATATCCGACGGCGGCACGATGGCGAGTGGCATGACTCGTATAAGTTACGATCCAAATTCCTCCAACAACAGCGTGTTGGTGACCGGCGCGGGATCCACTTGGACCAACTCGAGTGATCTCTTGGTCGGCGCTGATGGCAGCGGCAGTAGCCTGGTGATTTCCAATGGGGGAACGGTGGCAAATACCTATGGCCACATCGGCGGGGGCCCCACCTCCATGAACAATAGCGTGCTGGTGACGGGAAGCAGCTCTCTTTGGATGAATTCGGAAGAGCTTTATGTCGGCGGTTCAGGCAGCGGCAACAGTTTGGTCATCACTAACGGGGGAACGGTGGCGAGTAGCAATGATGGCTACATCGGCTTGTACAGAACCTCCTCCAACAACTCGTTGCTGGTGACCGGAAGCAACTCACTCTGGACCAACAGTGGCGATCTCAATGTCGGCTATTATGGCAGCGGCAACAGTTTGGTCATTACTAACGGGGGAACCGTGGTGAGTAGCGGTGATGGCTACATCGGCGTGGCCTCAACCTCCTCGAACAACAGCGTGCTGGTGACTGGAAGTACCTCACTCTGGACCAATGCGAATGAGCTCAATGTCGGCAATTATGGTAGCGGCAACAGCCTAGTGATTTCCAACGGGGGAACGGTGGCCAATCGCGATGGCTTCATCGGCTTCTACGCTGACTCCTCGAACAACAGCGTGTTAGTGACGGGGTCGGGCTCGACGTGGACGAACAGCGATACGCTCTTTGTCGGCGTTGAAGGCACCGGCAATACTCTGACCGTGGCTGAAGGGGGAACGATCGCCGCGGCGAACATTGTTATTGCCGCCTCGAATGGCTCCTCCGGCACCTTGAACGTCGGGCGTTTCGGAGCCAACGGAGCGGCGAGTACGATCACCGCGCCGACCATCGCTTTCGGCGCAGGCACCGGCGTGATCAACTTCAACCAGAGCAACACGGTGACCGTTTCGAGCGTGATCTCCGGTGCCGGTATGGTGAACCAACTCGGAACCGGATGGACCGTTCTCTCCGGAGCCAACACCTACACCGGACCGACCACGGTGAGCGCCGGGACGCTCGTCGCGCAATCACAGACCGCGCTGGGGACCGGAGGCGTGACCTTGCTGGGCGGAACGCTGGAGTTGCAGTCGCAACTCGACATCGGTTCCCTGCTCTGGGATGGGGCTGCGGTCATTGCGATGCCTGGGGCGGGCAACGGACAATTCCTCAATGTTACGGGGTTACTCAAGCTGACCAATGGGGTGAACAATTTCAATCTGGCTGGGGCCGCCTTGCCGCGCAGTCCGGTGAAACTGTTGTCCTCGACCAATCTTCCCACGCTTTCGACCGATGATTTCGGGGTGCTTGGGCTGGGCAGCTACACGTTGTCCATCGACGGGAATACCCTTTATCTGACCGCTCAAGATATCAGCTACCAGTCCTTCGCCATCTCCCCGAACCAAGTCAGCGTGGCCAAGGCATTGGACACCTTCATCGGAGCGCCGGGAGACCGCGGCACGGTGAGCGCCGCACTCGACACCCTCGCGATTTCGCAATATCCGGCGGCCTTCGAACAATTGATGCCCTCACAGTATGCGTCGTTGCCGAGCATGGTTTTCAACGTGGCCAATGCGCTGAACAGTTCGTTGTTCCAGCGCATGTGGGCGGTGCGTTCCAGCGGACGCGGTTTCTCCTCCTCCGGGATGAATCTTGCTCCGATGCAAGGCGAGATGGGAGGGACGGACGACATGGGCGTCTTTGCCATCAATCCCTCCAAAGAAACCCGGTGGGGGACCTTCGTCGACGGTAACGGGGTCTTCGCCAACGCCTCGAGCACCGGCTCGGTGCAGAATTACCGTTCGCAGAGTGGCGGGGTGTCGACCGGCGCCGCTTACTCCTGGAACGAGGCCTTGGCCACCGGCGTGTATGTCGGATACCAAGGTCTACAGGCCGAATACGACAGCGGCCGGACGATCGACAACGCGGTACGCTTCGGTGTTTTCGGCACCTACGAGGTGGAAGACTTCTACTTCAACGCCTTGGTCGGCGGCGCGTATCACGGCTATACGGTCAGCCGCAACATCGACTTCGGCGGACTCGACCGGACGGCGACGGGACGTCCGGGTGCGGGTGAATTCAACCTGGCGCTGGGCACCGGTTACGATTTCCAGGCCGGTGACCTGACTTTCGGACCCTTCACCACCCTGCAATACACCTACCTGGGTGTGCAGGGCTTCACCGAGACGGGGGCCGATGCGCTCGACCTCGACGTGAGTCCCTACGACTCGAGTAGTATGCTCTACACTCTGGGTGCGCAGGCAGCCTACAATTGGAAGTTGTCGAAGGACGTGATCATCACACCGGTGGCCTTTGCCGGCTGGCAGCATGAATTCCTGCAGAACGGGTATACGATCAACTCGAGTTTTGCCACGGGCGGACCCGCTGCGCCCTTCAACTACAACACGTCATCGCCGGCGCGCGACAACTTTTACGGCGGCGCGGGCGTGACGGTGAGCCTCGGCGAACGCTGGCAGGCGACTTTCATCTACAGCGCCTCGGCGGCCAACGAGGACAACAGCAGCCAGAACCTCTACCTCAGCGCGGGCTACAAGTTTTGACCGCTGGGCCAGGGCCGGCAATCCTTTCTTCCTTCTCGAGACGGGCCGACGAACGCCTTTGGCGCCTTAAGGTTTCTTTTTCGGCTCGGGAGTCGGGGTTGGGGTGGCGATTGGCGCCTGTTGCTGTGCAGCCTCCTCGCGCTGGATCAGTTCTTGGACAGCCGGTCGCAAATCACCGAGAGGAACCCATCCGATCACATTGCCTTGAGCGCCTGTAGTCTTCGAAGCGAAGGAGACCGAATTGAGGAACTGAGCCTCGCCATTAAACTTGTGGTAGCGGACGACTGTATCGATCGAGTTGGTACCGATGGTCACTTTAGCCGAAAGGCATTCCCAAGGTGCGGTGGTCACATCGTCTTCCGTCTGGGAAGCGGGTTCACAAGCGGGTAGTGCCAGCACGGTTGCCAAACAGAAAGCTGCTTTGCTTTTGATCACACTTTTTATGGTAGGAGCGGACTTCAAGTCTGACAAATGGATTCGAGTTGCCGATGCGGTCACTGACAGCAGGAATTTCATCCCGGTAGAAATGAAGTCCCCATGCGTCTTACCGGTGGCAATGGCCGGTGCAACCGTCCGCCCAGTGTTGAAAAATGCGTTGGTTCTCAGGAGCGGGCGGACGCCACCCGTGACTTGCTCTGAATGGCGATGGAGGGTATTTTTATCTGGTGAAAGCGCCAGCCATCCTTCTCGCAACCCTCCTGCTTCGCGCCCCCGCTTGGGCTTGTGCCGGTTGCCGTGAACCCGGCGAAGACGTCGAAGCGGCCACGGTGATGGCCGGCATCGCTTTCTCGTGGGGCGTGGTGGCCATGTTGGTCTTCCTTTTCGCGCTGTGCAGCGGATTGGGTTGGTTTGTTATGAAGACGATCAAGACGGTCGATGCCGGACATGGTTCCGCGCAATGAGTGTCGCGGATCTTCCGGCGGTCAATGCCGCGCTCAACTCCATTTGCACCCTCCTTCTCCTCGCGGGCTGGTGGTTCATCAAGCATGAGCACAAACGCCGGCACATCATCTGCATGGTGTCCGCGCTGACGGTCTCGACCCTGTTCCTGATCAGCTACGTCATCTACCACTACCATGTCGGGTCGGTGCGTTTCACTTATGAGCACCCGTTCATTCATCCGCTCTACTTTTTCATCCTGATCACCCACGTCATCCTCGCTGCCGCCATTGTGCCGCTCGTCTTGATGACGGTGATTCCCGCGTTGCGCGCGAGATATGACCGGCACAAAAAGTGGGCGCGGATCACCTTGCCGCTCTGGCTTTATGTCTCGGTGACCGGCGTGATCGTTTACCTGATGCTCTACATCTGGTTCCCGTCGGCGCAATTGGCCGGGTAGGGAATTTTTGAACAGAAGGTAACGAAGGGAACGAAGTCCGGAACGGTCCTTGGTCAGCTTTGGTCCAGATGCGGCTACGGCAGATCGGCGTCGAAGTGGGCGAGGTCTTGGAACTCGGTGAAGCGGGAGAAGATGTCCTTCTGTTCGACCGAGCGCAGGCGCTCGAGGCTGAAGGCTTCCACGTTGTAGCTGGCCAGCACGCTGCCGAGGACCACGGCGGTCTTGAGCGCCTTGAAGCCGACATCGTGATTCCCGCGGCTGGCCAGGTAGCCGGTGAGGCCGCCGGCGAAGGTGTCGCCCGCGCCGGTGGGATCGTGGATATCCTCCAGCGGATAGGCTGGGCAGCTGAAGAAATCATCATCCTCGCCGAAAAGCAGACAGCCGTGTTCGCCTTTTTTCACCGCGACAATGCGGGGGCCGAGGGATTGGATCTTTTTGCCGGCTTTGATCAGGCTGGTTTCCTTGGTCAGTTCGCGTGCTTCGCTGTCATTGAGGATGAGCATGTCGATCCGCTTGAGGAGGTCGAGCAAGGCGGGTTGGGCGATGTTGATCCAGAGGTCCATCGTGTCGGCGATGACGAATTTCGGTTTGTCCATCTGGTCGAGCACCTGCAGTTGCAAGTCGGGTGCGATGTTGGCGAGGAGGACGAAGTCGCTCGATTTGAAGTGGTCCGGAAGCTTCGGGGCGAAGGTCTCGAAGACATTGAGGGCGACCGAGCGGGTTTCCCGGGTGTTCATGTCCCACATGTATTCGCCGGACCAGCGGAAGGTTTTCCCTGGGGCACGTTGCACGCCTTCGAGGTTGATCCCGCGCTCTTGGAGGAAGTTCCAGTGGTCAGCGGGGAAGTCGTCACCGACGATGGCCACGAGATTAACCGGGGAAAAGTAACCGGCGGCGACGGAGGCGTAGGACGCAGAGCCGCCGAGAAGATCGAAACGTTCCTCGACGGGAGTTTTGACGTCGTCGAGCGCGATGGAACCAACAATGAGAACGGACATGGGACGTAAAAATTAGGAGACGCGGTGCGGGGTCACAAGGTCAAATCAGGGAACCGGCGAGAGCTCGAGCACACGGTGCAGCATGTCCTGCTCCCAGCGGGCTTCGTAACGGAAGCGGCGCGGTGTTTTCAGCACCTCAGCCGCGGCGGATAGGGTTTGCGGATCGGAAGGGATGAGTCCAGCGGTCAGCCCGGTCAGCGAGGGGTCCTCGTCCAAGGCCGAGGCCCAGACGGCGGCGAAGGTGGCCAGCGGTGCGGTGTGGAATTCCACGGCCTGAACCGCGTCGCGGCTGGCTGCCGTGGGCGGCGACGCGGCAACCTGCAGGTTGAAAACCCGGGAGTTGCCGAGCACCCAACGGTTGCGGTCGATGGTGACGGCCAGACCGAGATTGGGTCCGCCCAGGGGCAAGGGGTAGGCGTAGGTCACGGCCCCGCCGGGCTCGGGCGAAGTCACGGGTGCCGGCCAGCGTGAGGTGTCACCCGCCTTGGTTGTTGCCTCCCAACCGCGGCCCAGAGCTTCGCGATCCCGCAGGGCGGCGGCCACGGCGACGCGCGGCAAGATGGCCTGCGCGGCGGCGGGCGGCAGCAGCGGAGGGGGAGGCATGGAGCCATCAAAGGAAACGGCCAGGGCGACCTGCGTTCCGAGCGCGGTTTCGAGGAGCGGCCCGGCCTTGGGTTTGAGTTGTTCCAATGGTCCGGCGGCCAGGCGCAGAAGCGCTTCGACCGTAGTCCGGTGTTGGTCGTCGAGGAAAACCGGCCCGAGCGCTTTGGTCCACTCGCCGGCAAAGGTAGCCAGCCCCGCGGTGAAATCGGTCAATCGCCGCACGTATCCGGCCTCCCAATTTTCGGTCCACAAAAGATCCACGCCCGTCTCGGGCGCGAGCAAGGGGGCGGCGTTGCCCACGGCCAGGCGCGGAGCGAGGGAACCGCCGAAGATTTCGGCGCGCCAGGTATTTGCCTTGTATCGGGCGAGGCCTCCGACGGCGGACACCCGCGGCCGGAAAAGGTCCGCCGCCTGCACGCGGAGGGGGGCGGCTTGGGCGCGCAGGGGATCGATGGTTTCGGCCGGCGCGAATTCCAAGGCCGCTTCAAGGGCGGCCTCGAGATATTCGGCGACGGGAGGGGGAGCGGCGGCGAGGCTGACAACCAGAGGGTCCGCGTAGAATACGGCGTCGGCACCCGCGGCGAGCAAGGGTTCGACGCGTTGCATGACGGGGGTGGAGGGCAAGGCATCGGCGGGCCCGGCGGCCAAGGTTGGCAGGCCGGAGTCCGTGCCGATCGAAATGACGAAATAGCCGTGCATGTGTCCGAATCCTAGCGTGGTGATCTTGGCCAGCAGGTCGCGCACAATGTAGGTGGCGGCGTATGGGTCGCCGATGTTTGCGGCGAGGATGTCCCGCGCGCGCACCGCGACATTGGTCGGCACGAGCAGGGTGAGGGGGAGTCGCACGCGGGCGAACTTCCCGTGCTCGTCCGCCTCGACGCGATCGCGCGGGATTTTTTCCGGAAGAGTGGACACCCATTCCTGCACCAGTCGCGGCAGGGCGGAGTCGGGCGGCAGTTTGGCGCCGATGAGGAGCGGCGGGATGGTGGCATCGCGCACGAACTTTTCCAGCACCTCCTGCATGGCAGGGGCGAGAGGTGTGATGACTTCGGTGAAGGCCGCCCCGGCGAGGTCCTCGGGCAGGGATTCCAGCGGGATGTTTCCCTCCGGCGGGGCATCTTCGGCGGGCTGCGGAGTGAAGAGATTGCGCAGTCGCGCGACCTCGAAGAGTCGTTTGACCTGCTGCAGGGCGGCCAGTTGCGATCCGGTGCCGCTGCCGAGGGCAAGGAAGATTTCGTCGTTCGTAACCGGAGCGAGGGCCGTGAGGATTTCCGGGGTGCGCGGTGCTTCGAGCCATGCGTTGAAGAGCCGTCCCGGTGCAGTGCCTCGCCATGATTCGCGCAGTCCGGGATCGTTGAGCAGGGGAGACGCGGGGGTCGCGATGTCCGGCCAGGTCGCGGCGGGGTGACGGCACCAAAAAAAGGCTTCACTCGAGGCCGGCATATGGCGGGCAAAATCGCAAACCGCCCACGGGTTGTCTGTTTCGACCAGAACCGGGGGAGTTTTTTTTCCGCAACCGGCAATAAAAAGCAGTGCGCCGAGGGCAAGGGGCAAGATGGAACGGTGCGGCACGGGATGTTTTATGGCGCGTCCGGCCGGCCGTGGTCCATGGAATTCCCGGTTATTTGCTGCTTGCCGCAGGGGCCCGGGAGGCGTATTCGGCAAGGCCTTTTTTGATGACCAAGCCGCTCCAGCCCGAATTTGACGATGCCCAAGTCGCGGTCTGGAACCGCGATCTCGGGGGACAATCCGCCGCGGAGCGCGTGCGCTGGGCGCTCGAGGAGTTCCGCGGTCATGCCGCGCTGAGCACGAGCTTTGGGGTGCAGGCGGCCGTCATGCTCCATTTGGTCACCCGGGTCGACCCGCAGATTCCCATCGTCTTTGTCGATACCGGCTATCTTTTTGCCGAGACTTACCGGTTTGCCGCCGAGTTGACGGAAAAGCTGGGGCTGAATTTGAAGGTCTATTCGCCCTTGCTAACCGCGGCGCGTCAGGAGGCGCTTTACGGAAAACTTTGGGAGCAGGGGGTCGAGGGGCTCGAGAAATACGGTCGCCTGAACAAAGTCGAGCCGATGAACCGTGCACTGCAAGAATTGGGGGCCAGCGTTTGGATGGCCGGACTGCGCCGCGAGCATGCCTCGACCCGCGAAGATTTACCCGTGATCAAACGCCAGAACCGGGTGCTCAAAATTCATCCGATCGTCGACTGGACCGACCGGCAAGTGGGCGAATACCTCCGCGAGCACGGTCTGCCTTATCATCCGCTCTGGGAACAGGGTTACATCAGCATCGGCGACACGCACAGCACCGTGCGGTATGCCGACGGGATGAAAGCGGAAGACACGCGTTTTAGCGGACTAAAGCGCGAGTGCGGTCTGCACGAGTTGTCGGGCGGGCCAGAGTATATGATTTGAGGGGGAGTTGAGGGTCGAGAGTTGAAGGTTGAGGGATTTGGTGGACCGCGAGGTCCCCATCGCCATTTCGTGAGGGTATCGCGCCGGGACGGCGCGATCCACCGACTGCGGTCAAAGCAGCTCTGACGCGAGTTGGATCGCGGCGAGCATGCTTTGGTGGTTGGCGCGGCCGGTGCCGGCCAGGTCGAAGGCGGTGCCGTGGTCGGGGCTGGTGCGGGGGTGGGGCAGACCAAGGGTCACGTTTACGCCGGTGTCGAAGGCGAGGAGTTTGAGCGGGATCAATCCCTGGTCGTGATACATGCAGAGGACGCCGTCGAATTCCCCGGTCATGGCGCGATGGAAAACGGTGTCCGGCGAGTGCGGGCCGGTGAAGTCACCCTCGCGGGCGAGTTGTTCGATGGCGGGGGCGATGAGGTTTTTTTCCTCTTGGCCGAATTGTCCGTTTTCGCCGGCGTGGGGATTGAGTCCGGCTACCGCAATGCGGGGCAAGCGTCCGAGGCGGCGTTGCAGAAAGGCGTGGAGCAGTTTCCCGGTGCGGATGATTTCCTCTGTGCGGAGCAAGTGCGGCACCTCGCGCAGGGGCAGGTGCGCGGTGGCTAGGACCACGGTGAGCGGTCCGCCGGTCAGGCACATGGCGAAATTTTCTGCCCCGGCCCGTGCGGCGAAGAATTCGGTTTGCCCCGGGAAAGGAAAACCGAGGGCGTGGAGGGAGGCTTTATGGACCGGGCCGGTGACGACGCCCTGGATGGTGCCGTCTTGCAGAAGCCGCGCGGCTTCCTCGAGGGCGTCCCACGCGGCTTGCGCGGAAGCGGGCGTCGGTTGCCCGGGGGGATGTCCGTCTGCGCGACCGATGAGACGGAAGTCGATGCCGACGGGTAGTCCGGGGTCGCCGAGGCAGCGGGTGATGAGTTCCGGTCCGATCCCGGCCGGGTCGCCGGTGGTGATTCCGAGAACGGGACGCGCGGGCACGCTCAGTAGATTTTGACGTAAGCTTTCTCGCGAAGGGTGGCGATCCAGCGGTCCTGCATGCGGATGCGTTCTTCCTCGATCAGCTTCTTGGTGATTTCCTCGCGTACTTCCGAGAGGGGCTGCACCACGGCCGGCTTTTTGGCTTCGACGCGCATGATGTAAAAGGTGTCCCCGACTTGGATGGCCTCGCTCAGCGTTCCCGGTTCGAGGTCGAAGGCGATTTTGTTCAGCGATCCGGTGAGTGTGTTCTCGTCGACCCACCCCCAATCGCCGCCGAAGTCGGCCGTGCTGTCATCCGAATACATTTGGGCCATGCCGGCAAAATCGCCGCCGCTGGCCAGCTTTTCGCGTATTTCTTTGGCCATGGCGCGTTTGGCTTCGACCGGGTTGTCCGATCCGTCGAATTCGGGCCGCAGGACGATCATGTTGAGCTTGATTTCCGCTTGGGTGGAATACTGTTTGAGGTTCTTGCGGTAGTAAGCGTCGACCTTGTCGGGCGAGATAATGAAGTCGGACCGCACGGCGCGCTGCCGCATCGCTTGCACCACGATTTTGTCGCGTTCGATTTCGCGGAAGCGTCCGAGACTGAAGCCCTGGGCCTTGAGGGTGCGGATAAATGCCTGGCGGTCGCCGCCGAATTCCTCACGGATGATGGTGTTGACGCGGTCTTCGACCACGTAGGCCGGAATTTGGAAACCTTCGGTGTTGAAGTAATCGATGATGAGCTGGCGGTCGATGAGGTCCTTGAGCGCGGCGTCTTGGGATTCCTTCATTTTGGCGCGCAGTTCGTCTCCTTGATACATTTCGGAGAGGGACCGCTGGCGGAACATGAGGAGTTCGCGAACTTGGCCGAAGGTGATGGCGTTTGAATTAACCACGGCGGCGATGCCGTCGACCAGTCGGTCGCGCTGCTGACCCGGGGCGGTCAGCGGGAGAAGGACGAGGGTGAGGGCAAGGGCACCTGGCAGGAAGCGGACAGCGGTGATCACAACTGTTGCAAGAGTGTAAGAATCTGGCGCAATTTCAAGGCGGGATCTTCAGAGTCCAGCCGGGGGTGGCGGTGCCCGATCATGATAAAATCCCCCCCCCGGCGGAAGCGGAGGACTTTTCCCTCTGTTTCGACCAGGTCGATGTTCGCCGCGGCGGCACGCAGACGGACCGCGGCGGTCTTGAGGAGATTCCGGGCGGGTGGCGGGAGGCGCCCGTAGCGGTCGCGCCACTGGTTCTTCAGCTGGTCGAGCCCGGCGAGGGTTTCCGTCTCGGCCAGGGCGCGGTGGGCGGCGATGCGCTCCTTCGGTTCGGCGATGTAATCGGGCGGGATCCAGGAGGGAAGTTGCCCCCCGCGGGCCGTCGCGGGGTCCGGCGCGATGAAGTCGAGGTCGACCTTGATGTCCGGCCGGCCGGGAGCCCTTTCGCCTTTGAGCTTGGCCACCGCCGCTTTGAGCAGGCGGCAGTAAAATTCGAAACCGATGGCGAGAATGTGCCCGCTTTGTTCGGTGCCGAGGATGTTGCCGGCACCGCGGATTTCGAGGTCGCGCATGGCGACGCGGAATCCGGCCCCGAGGCTGGAATACTGACGGATGGCCGCGATGCGCTGGCGTGCCTCGCCCGCACCCATCATGTCGCGCGGCAGGAGGAGATACGCGTAGGCCTTGTGGTTGGAGCGTCCGACGCGTCCGCGCAATTGGTAAAGGTCGGCCAGGCCGAAGCGGTCGGCGCGGTCGATGATGATGGTGTTGGCGTTGGGAATATCGAGGCCGCTTTCAATGATCGTGGTGCAGAGCAGGATGTCGGCCTGGCCGGCGACAAAGGTGGCCATGATGTCTTCAAGTTCCTCCTCGGGCATTTGTCCGTGTCCGGTCAGGATGCGCGCGCGGGGCAGGAGTTCCTTGAGGCGCTTTTCGAGGAGGCCGATGGATTTGACCCGGTTGTGCAGGAAATAGACCTGACCGCCGCGGGTCAGCTCGCGTTGGATGGCGTCGCGGATGAGGCGTTCGTCATAGCCGCAGATGACGGTCTCGATCGGAATGCGGTTGGCCGGCGGCGTCTCGATCGTGCTCATGTCGCGCGCCCCGAGGAGCGAAAGATAGAGGGTGCGCGGGATGGGGGTGGCCGAGAGGGTGAGAACGTCGACGCCGCGGAAGTTTTCTTTGAGCCGTTCCTTGTGCAATACGCCGAACCTCTGTTCCTCGTCGACCACGACGAGTCCCAGGTTTTTGAACGAGACATCTTTGCCGAGCAGGCGGTGGGTGCCGACCACGATGTCGACACTGCCGTCGCGCAGTCCGGCCAGCGTCTGTTTTTGCTGTTTGACCGTGCGGAAGCGGCTGAGCAATCCCACGGCGACGGGGTAGTCGGACATCCGTTCGCGCAGGGTCTGCCAGTGTTGTTGGGCGAGCACGGTGGTGGGGGCGAGCAGGGCGACTTGCCGGCCGCCCATGACGGCTTTGAAAGCGGCGCGGATGGCGACTTCGGTTTTCCCGAAGCCGACATCGCCGCAGATGAGGCGATCCATCGGCTTGGTCGATTCCATGTCCTTTTTGGCGTCGATGATGGCGCGGAGTTGGTCGGGGGTTTCGTCGAAGGGGAAGGAGTCTTCGAATTCGCGTTGCCAAGTGTTGTCCGGGGGAAAGACGACGCCGGTCTCGAGTTCCCGCTCGGCCTGCACGCGGAGGAGTTTCTCGGCGTAAAGGAGGACGGACTTTTCTGCTTTGCTCCGCGCGCGTTGCCAGCGGCCGTCCCCGAGTTCGCTCAGCGCGGGATTTTTCCGTCCGACCCCGACATAACGGGAAACTTTCCACCCCTGCTCGAGCGGCACGTAGAGTTTCGACCCGCGGGCGAATTCGAGGGTGAGGACTTCACCGGCGTCCTCTTGTCCGGGCAAGACCTGCAGCCCGCGGTAGCGCGCGATCCCGTAATCGAGATGGACCACGAGGTCGTCTGTCTCGAAATCATCGAAGCGCAAAGTCTGGCGCGAGAGGGCGGCGCGGGCGCGGGCCCATCCGCCCCGACGTTGTTCGAGGCTGGCGGCGCGGCCGAAGAGTTCGGCATCGGTGAGGAGGGCCAGTTTGGCTTCCGGCAGGGTGAATCCGCGGGTCAGGGTGCCGAAGAGCACGGGCAGTTCGCCCGGGGTGGTCTCCCCGGATGCGGCCAACTCGCGCAACCGGGTCGCCTCGCCTTCGTTGGCGCAGACGATGCGTACCGTCCATCCGTCGGCCTGCCATTGCGCGATCTGGCGGAAAAGATCGCGGCGACGTTGCTCGAGAAGAACGATGTCCCCGGCGGCGAAATCCCCGAGCGGGTGATCGGTGGCGAGGATGTCGAGGTCTTCGTCATCGGCCAGCACGGGGCCGGAATGCAGTCGGGCCGGCGCTTCGGGGGCCGCGTCTTCGATCGAGAGGAAAAGCGTGTCGGGCGCAAAGTGCGCGCGCAAGGTGGAGTCATCCGCCCCGCCGCCGTCCCCGAGGCCAAGTTCGCCGCTTTCGAGTGTTTCGACCGAGCGCTGGGAGTCGGGATCGTAGGAGCGGATGGATTCAATCTCATCGCCGAAAAATTCGAGGCGCAAAGGCAGGATGGTTTGCCAAGGGAAGACGTCGACAATGCCGCCGCGCACGGCGTAGTGGCCGCGTTGCGCTGCCGTGGGCACGCGGGTGAAGCCGGTGCGGTCCAACTGCGCGACCAAGTCCGCCAGCGGCAGCGCTTCTCCCCGCCGGAGGGTGAGGGTGTCGCCGGCCAACTTTTGCCGCGAGGGCGCGGGATGATCGAGTCCGGCGGCGGTGACCACGATGAGCGGCGGCGGGTCGGTGTCGAGTTCGCGCAGTGCGGCGAGGCGGGCGGCGGCCATTTCCGGATCCGGGTTGCCCACGCCAGCGGCGGCCAGTTCGAGGTCCGGCACGAAGAGGGCGCGTTGGTTCCAGAATTGCAGGTCGTGGTGGAATTCTTCCTGACGTTTGACGTCGGCACAGATCACGCAGACCGGCCGCTGCAGATTGGCGGCCAACCATGCGGCAAGGAACGGCTGGGCCGGGGCGGCGGCGCCTCCGGCCACGGCGGGCGCCCCGCGGCGGACGGCCTCGAGCCAGGCCCGCGCGGCGGCACTGGCCTCGCCGGCGGAAAGAAACTCGTGGTTCACGGCACGATGTTTTCGCGGAGGAGGGTCGCACGCAAGGCGCGGCCGAGGGGGCCGGGGGTGATGCCTTCGTATTGCAGGGGCATGACCCCGAGCCGGCTGTTGGTCAGGAAGAGTTCGCTTGCTTCGGGGAGGCGCGCGGCGGGAAATTCCACTTCGCGCACGGTCTGACTTTGCATGAGGCGGGAACGGATGACCCCGGCGCGGACGTCGAGGGCGAGTGAAGGGGTGCAGAGTTCGCCGCCGAGGACGAAGAAGATGTTGCCGAAGGCGGCGGAAAGGAGGTTCCCTTCGTGGTTGGCGAGGAGGGCATGATCGCCCCCGGCCTTCCGGGCCGCGGTCTGCGCGGCGCAATTCAGCCAGTAGTTTGCCGTTTTTCGTCCGTGCGCAAAAGGGGTAACCGGTTCGGGGTGCAAACGCGCGGTTTGTTCGTCCGGAATGCCGGCGGGATCGTGCGGTTCGAAAAGGGCGAAGAGCCGTGGTTCGCCAACCGGTGCGGTGGGAGCTCCGTCACCGGCGGTGAAGTAGAGGCGGAGGATACCGGTGGCGTCGGGGGCCAAGGCAGGCAGTTGGATTTCGGGCAAGGTTGTGCCGAGGAGGTCCGCAGCGCTTGCGGCAAGCAAGGCGAGATGTTCGGCCAGGAGAAGCGGCTGGCCCGCGCGAATTCCGATGGTTTCAAAGACGGACATGCCGTAGCGGGCCCCGCGGTCGGTCAGGGGAAGGGTGGCATCCGGCTGCCATGAGCCGTTGCTTCGGAGCCAGGCGCGCGGGGCGCTTTTCACGCGAGGGCGCCGCGCAAATGCTCGAGGCGTTTGCGCAGGGTGGCGCGGGTGATGCCGAGAAGCTTGGCCGCGCGCAACTGGTTGTTCCCGGTGGACTCCATGGCGCGGCGGGTGAATTCCTGCTCGAGCCAAGGGAGCAGTTCGAGTCCGGGTTGCGCGGCGGCCGCTGCGAAAAGGACGCGTGCGGCCTCGTCGAGATTGGCCGGTGCGGGGAGAGCAACCGCAGCTTCGCCGGGTTGCGCGGCGGCGGCCTGTCCCAGCGGAAGGTCTTTGGGCAGGAGGACGTCGCTGGTCGAGAGGACGGCGGCCCGCTGGATGGTGTTTTCCAATTCACGGACGTTGCCCGGCCAAGGATGGTTCTCGAGCAACTCGACCGATTCCTTGCTCAGCTGGAGCTGCGGTTTGAGTTTTTGTGTTGCGATGCGTTTGAGGAAGTATTCGGCGAGAAGACGGATGTCCTCCTTGCGGCTGCGCAGCGGCGGGAGGTGCAGGCGGACGACGTTGAGCCGGTAAAAAAGATCCTCGCGGAACTTTTTGTCAGCCACCTCGGCCTCGAGGTTTTTGTTTGTCGCGGCTACGATGCGTACATCGGTCTGGATGGTCTGGTTGCCGCCGACGCGAGAGAACGTCCCGTCCTGCAGGACGCGCAGGAGTTTGCTCTGGATGGAGAGCGGCATGTCGCCGATCTCGTCGAGAAAGAGGGTGCCGCCGTCGCATTGCTCGAAGCGGCCGATCCGTTGGGCGCTGGCCCCGGTGAAGGAACCTTTTTCGTGACCGAAGAGTTCGCTTTCGAGGAGGTTTTCCGGAATGGCCGCGCAATTGATGGCAAGGAACGGACGGTCATGCCGCGCGCTGTATTGGTGGATGGCCCGGGCCACGAGTTCCTTCCCCGAGCCGCTTTCGCCGGTGATCATGACGGCGGCATCGCTGTTCGAAATGCGTCCGACCATTTTGAAAACCTCCTGCATGGCGGCGGACTGACCGACGATGCTGTCCTGGTGCTGCTCGAGGCTGAGGGTGGGTTCGAAAGGTTTGGCCAGGCGCATTTCGGCGGCGGCTTTGAGCGCGGCATCGACCACGATTTTGAGATTGAAGGGCAACTGCTCCTTGCGCACGAAATCGAAGGCGCCGAGGCGCATCGATTCAATGACGCTTTGCGTGGTGCCGAGGGCGCCGGTGATGACGACCAGCGCGTTGGCATCACGCTTGCGCAGACGGGCGAGCAATTCCAAGCCGCTGTGGGTGCCGAGCCTCATCTCGGTTATGACAATGAGGGGATTCTCCGCGCAGAAAATTTTGAAGGCCTCTTCGGAGCTTTCCGCGGTAAGGACGCGGACATCCTCGGCGGCCAGCTGGCTGCGGGCCCAATCAAGGAAGTCGGGATCGGGATCGACGACCAGAACTGTCTGCTTCGCGGCCATGGGCAAATCTGTCAGATGCCTCCGTAACGGCGATGACGTCCAGCATATTCCCGGATCGCGGCGAAAAGATCTTCCCGGCCGAATTGCGGCCAAAGTTTCGGCGTGACCACAATTTCGGCGTAGCTGATCTGCCAAAGAAGGAAGTTTGAAACCCGCATTTCGCCGGAGGTGCGGATGAGGAGGTCGGGGTCGGGGAGGCCCGCGGTGTAAAGGCGGGAGGTGATGGTTTCTTCGGTGACGGCATCCGGATCGAGGGCGCCGTCACGCACTTCGCGGGCGACCGTGCGCACCGCATCCGTGATCTCGGTGCGAGCGCTGTAGCTCAGGGCGAGGGTGAGAGTCATCGCGGTATTTCCGGCCGACCTCTCCATCGTGGTATCGAGTCGCCGCCGCGTGTTATCGGGCAAATCATCGAGGTGGCCGATGGCCCGCAGGCGGATATTGCGCTCCATGATTTCGGCCGTGCGCTCGGCGAGGAAGCGGTCGAGCAGGTTCATCAGGGCCTTGACCTCGTCGGGCGGACGTTGCCAATTCTCCTTGCTGAACGCGTAAAGGGTGAGATGCGAGACGCCGGCCTCGATGCACGCGGCGGTGCAGGCCCGCACCGCTTCCGATCCGCGGCGGTGCCCTTCAATGCGGGGCAACCCGCGCTCGCGGGCCCAGCGGCCGTTGCCGTCCATGATGATCGCGATATGTCGCGGGATTTTTTCGGCAGGGACTCCGGCGGGGTTGCTCACAGCCGGATGGTCTCGTCGTGTCCCGCGCCGACGCTGACAATGGAAAGTTTTGCCCCGGTCAATTCCGCGAGGGCCTTCGCGTAGACGCGCGCGGCAGGCGGCAACTGGCCGAAGCGGCGCGCCTTGGAAGTGTCCTTCATCCAACCGCGGAAGGTGCGATAGACCGGACGGCAAAGGGCCCAGTCGGCCGCGCTGGTCGGCGGGTGTTTGAGCGTTTTGCCGCCGAGTTTGTAAGCGGTGCAGACTTTGATCACCGGGACGTGGTCGAGTCCGTCGAGATTGGTGATGGCCAGTTCATCGATACCGTTGATCATCGCGGCATAGCGCATGGCCACGGCGTCGAACCATCCGCAACGGCGGGCGCGCCCGGTGGTCGCACCGTATTCGCGGCCCATGCCGTGGAGGAGATCGGAGATCTCTTCGTTCTCGGTCGGAAACGGTCCTTCGCCGACGCGCGTGGTGTAAGCTTTCATCACCCCGATGACTTTGTCCATCCGGTGCGGCGGCACGCCGGACCCGGTGCAGGCGCCGCCGGCCGTGGTGTTCGAACTGGTAACGAAGGGATACGTGCCGTGGTCGAGGTCGAGGTAAGTGCCCTGGGCTCCTTCGAAAAGGAGGCCGTGTCCGCGGGCCATGACGCCATGGAGCCAGACAACCGTATTGGTGACGAACGGCCGCAACGCTTTGGCCGCGGCGAGGTAATGGCGGAGCGAAGGCTGCAGCGGGATGGGCTTCGCGCCCATTGTGCGCAGGACGGCATTGTTTTCCCGCAGGCGTGCTTTGAATTTTTCGGCGAATTCCTTGGGGTCAAGCAGATCGCCGACCCGCAGTCCGGTGCGCGCCGCTTTGTCGCCGTAGGCCGGACCGATGCCGCGCTTGGTCGTGCCGATTTTGTTTTTCCCTTTGCGCTGTTCGCGGGCTTCGTCCAAGGCGCGGTGCCAGGGCATGACGAGGTGGGCTCCATCGCTGAGCAGGAGGTTTTTTCCCACGGGTATTCCTTGTTTGCGTAGCCCGGTGATTTCGGTGACGAGGGCCAGCGGGTCGACCACGACGCCGTTGGCAATGACGCACGTTTTGCCACGCCGCAGGATGCCGCTGGGGATGAGGTGGAGGACGAATTTCCTCTTGCCGTGCACGATGGTATGGCCGGCGTTGTTGCCGCCTTGCGTGCGGACGACGGCATCGGCCCCGTCGGTGAGGTAATCGATGATCTTGCCTTTGCCTTCGTCGCCCCACTGGGCGCCGACAAGGATTGTGTTAGCCATAATGTTTGGTCGGGACGAAGGCTCGTGACCCGCGCCGCAAACGGATATCATTGTCACCAAGCAGCGGCGGGCGGCAAGAATAACCTCTCTGCTTCACCCGGTAACCCGCGGTGCGACGGTGCGGCGGATGCGGTTCAGCACTTCGGTGGCGCGGCGCCGCGAGACGGACAATTCGGTGCCGTCGTGCAGCATGAGGCGGAGCCCGCGTTGTCCGCTGCCGCTCCAGGCTTGCACCGCGGACGGGTGCACGGCCTGGTGGCGGTTGAGCCGGATCAACCAGTCGTTCGGCAACTCGGCGAGCAGACCCTCGAGGGTGCGGCGCACCAGGCCGCGGCCTTGCTCATGGACGACTTCAATGTAGTTGCCGTCGGCGTTGAGCAGACGGATGGAATCGACAGCCACGCGCACGTGGCGTCCGCGTTCCTCGATTTCCAGCGTGCCGTTTTGCCTATCGCCATGTTGCCGCCGGAGGATTTCCCGCGCCCGCTCGATGGCCCGCCGGCAACGGTCTCCCTCGACTGGCTTAAGCAGGTAGTCCACGGCACCCACTTCGAAAGCACGGATGGCAAATTGCGCATACGCGGTGGTGAAGATAACGCAGCTCTGCAGGGTATCGATTTCGTCCAAGACGGTGAATCCATCGGCTCCCGGCAATTGGATATCCAGGAAGACGAGGTCCGGACGGTGGCGCCGCGCGAGTTGTTGCGCGGCGACGGCATCGGAAGCTTGCGCCACGACGTTCACCTGGCCGATGGATGCGAGCACTTGGAGCAGGTCGCGGCGGGCGGCAGGTTCGTCGTCGACAACGAGGGCGGTGAGGGTTTCCATGGTCAGGGGGTTGTGCCCGGGGGAGGCTGCGCGGGCAGGTGCAGTGAGGCGGTGACTTCGCCGTCGGCTTCCGAGATGTTGATCGAGGCGGCGCTCCCGTAGACGGCATGCAATCGTGCACGCGAGATGCCGAGGCCGCCCGGACGGTTGGCCGGTTCGGGACCGAGTGTGCCCCGGTTGCGCACGGAGACATCGAGGCATCCCCCGTGGAGGCGCGCGGAGACGATGAGAGGGTGGAGTTGGTCGACCTGGCCGTGCTTGACCGCGTTTTCCACGAAGTTGAGCAGGATCATGGGGGGGACACGGGCATGGTAGGCCGCGCCTTCAATCTCGATGAGGCGCGGCAACTCGCGCTCGAAGCGCATGGCTTGCAACGCGAGAAAATCCTCGCAGAGCTGCCATTCGTCGAGCAACGGGATGGTCTCGCGAGATTGCGCGGTGGTGCTGTCGCGCAGGAAGCGCGCAAGGTGGTCGATGAAAGCGCGGGCGCGCTCGGGATCGGCGCGCACGATGCCGCGCACCGCAGCGAGGCAATTGAAAAGCAGGTGCGGGGCCAGGCTGGCCCGCAGGTTGCGCAGTTCGATTTCCGACTGCCACGCTTGGCGCCGCGCCCGTTCGAGGGAGAGGCGTTCGGAAAGGTCGAAAACGACGCCGTTCGCCGCACCGACTCGGCCGGAGGGGAGCCGTTGTGATACTTCCCAGAAAGACAGCGCGAGCCGTCCCTCGATTTCCGTCTCGCGTGTGCCTCGGTCCTGATCCGCATCAAACAGCGTCCCCGGCGCGATCCCTGAGACCGGCTCCGCGGCAAGCGGGCATCCGTTGCCGATCCGGTCGAAACGCAAGCCCTCGGCGTGGTTCCATGCCCAAACGCACAGTCCGGCACTGGCCGTGCCGCGCGCGGCGAAATCGAGTCGGCGGCGGTAATGATCAATAATGGCGGAGATGCCCAGGGTGCAGACCGCGGTGAGGGCGAGGAAGAGGTACATGGACCCGTAAACCTCGGCCCCGTGGCCTAGGCCGGTGAAGGGGCCTCTGTTGTGGAGGACGGCTAATCCGATGAGAAGCGACTCCGCGGCAACGAGCGGTGCTGCTCCCCGCAGTCCGAGAACCACCGCGGCCGCGAGCAGCGGGAGAAGGAGAAGGTAAGGAGGCAGACCGAACGACGTGAAAAAGAGAAGCCAGCCCGTTCCCAGACAAAGCGGCCCGAGAACAAGCATGCGCCGCCACCAGGCAGAGTCCGGAGCCTGCGTCCAGACCGCGAAAGCGGGGGCGAGCAGCGCAATACCGCTGCCGTTGGCCAAAACAAAGGTCGCCAATTCCTGTCCCAACTGCTGACCGAGGATGGTTTCGTCGGCGAAGAGCAAGCCGGCGCCGAGGAACCCGTTCAACGCGGCGGGCAACCATGGGATGACGACAAGGAAGACGAGGCATCCGCGCAAGTCGGTTAGCCGCGGACGAGTTCCGAGGAATAGGGACGCCAGCCAATAAGCCACCAAGGATTCCAAGGCGAGGCCGACCGGTCCCAGCCAGGTGAGCAAAACAGGCAAGCCCCACATCGCGTTGTGCATGACGAGGCCGGCGTAGACGCCGAGCGCCATCCATGGTCCGCCGAGCAGAATGCATCCCGCGGCCACTCCCGAGAGCGGCCAAAAAGGACTGAAAAAAATATCACCGCGCGTGAAGACAAGCCCCACAGAACCGGTCACCATGCAGGTCAGTGCGGTCAAGACCAAATGGGCCCACACCTGCGGTCGCGGGAAAGTGCGGGGAGGAGACACTTCCGCCAGGAGGGCTGCCGAGGACGATTGCACTGCGTGGTCAGACCAAAATCACGGGGCTATGGTCAATGGCTAATGATAGTCGCTTGCTGCGTCCTAAATCATCAATCGCCCTAACATGATGATATCTAATAGATACCACATTATTGCGACCGCTTGTCCCTTTTTCACCGCCATCCGTCCCATGGCCCGCTCGTCCCGTGAATCGTTGTGGGAGTCTGCCCCCGGGTTAGGCGCAAGTCTGCCTCGTTCTTTGTTGATTGTCGGGCGCAAGCCCGGCCAACGCCAATGTGGATCGGGCGCCCGTGGGTGCGAAGCGTCCGGTCTTCTAGCGTAGTGAGCGGCGCCACGGTGGGTTTACCTGCCGTGGCGCTTGTCATTTGCTTTCCCTACGCTTCCTCGACGAACAACTTTCCGGCCCGCCGGCGCAGGTGACGGCCCTGTGGCAGATTGAGTTTGGCCGGTTGGCCGGCGGAAAGCGCCAACTGGCGTGCGGCCTCGATGGTTTCGAAATCCACGCTGGTCCCGGTGCGTGCCGCCAGCCAGGCGCGGAGCAACCGGCGTTGATGGGCCAGCGGTTTGCTCCGCAGGCTGGGGAGGTCGAGTTGCCTGAGCCTTGCTTCTTGCGCGACAAGGCTCCCGATCCATTCTTCTTCCGCCGCGAGGATTTCTGCAGTGCGGGCCAGTGCGGGTGCGGGGTCGAACCCCACGGCTTTGGCCAGGGCGGGCAACACATCCCGGCGCAGGCGATTGCGGGTGAATTTCCGCGAAGCGTTCGATGTGTCCTCGCGCCATACGAGCTTGCGTGCGCGGGCATAAGCGGTGATTTCGGCCCGGGTGAACCCGAAGAGGGGGCGCACGATGGTGGCGCTGCTGTTCTCCAGCGGCGCCTCGCCCCGCAGGCTGCCCAGCCCGCGGCGTCCCGCCCCCCGCGCGAGGTGGAAGAGCAGGGTTTCCGCGGCATCGCCGGCGTGGTGCGCCAGGAAAATGGTGGTGGCGGCATGTTTAGCTGCCGCCCGGGCGAAGAATCGCCGCCGCAATTCGCGGGCGGCTTCCTCCAGCGATTCCTTGTTTTTCGCGGCGCGCGCCCGGGCACGGCCGCGGCCGCAGGCGAACCGGGCGCCGGCCGCAGTGGCCAGTTGCCGCACGAATTTCTCGTCACGATCCGCGGCCTTCCCGCGCAGACCGTGGTGGAAGTGGGCCACGACGAGTCGGGGGAAACCCGCCCGCTGCAGAAGATCGAGCAGCACGACCGAATCGATTCCTCCGGAAACACCGACCAACGCGCACTGCGCGGGGCAGACCCTTCCGGTCCGGCGGAGGAAGCGCGGCAGGAGTTCGGCCGCTTTTTTCACGGGTCAGGAAAGTTTCGCCGCTCCGAAATAGGGCTGGAGGATTTCCGGAAGGTGCACCGAACCGTCGGGCTGCTGACCGTTTTCAAGCAGTGCGACATAAAGCCGGGCCAGTGCGGTGCCGGAACCGTTGAGGGTGTGGCAGAAGTGATTTTTGCCGTCCGCCCCCCTGTAGCGCAGTCCCATGCGGCGTGCCTGATAGTCGCCGAAATTCGAGCAGCTGGAAACCTCGAGCCAGCCTTGGTGGCCCGGGGCCCAGACTTCAATGTCATAAGTGCGGAGCGCGCTGAAGCCGAGGTCGCCGCCGCACAACTCGATCACGCGATAGGGCAGCCCGAGCAATTGCAGCACGCGTTCGGCATCGGCAGTGAGCGATTCGAGGCCGGCCGCGGAATGTTCCGGCATGGTGATGGTGACCAGTTCGACTTTGTCGAACTGGTGCATGCGGATGAGGCCGCGCGTTTCGCGGCCGGTCGAGCCGGCTTCGCGGCGGAAGCACGGGGTGTAGGCCGCGTATTTGAGGGGCAGCTTTTCCGCGGGGAGGATTTCCTCGCGGTGGAAATTCGTCACCGGGACTTCGGCCGTGGGAATGAGGAAGAGGTCGCTTTCGGCCACCCCGAAGAGATCGGCCTCGAATTTGGGTAATTGTCCCGTGCCGGTCATGGTCGCGCGATTGACCAGAAACGGCGGGCTCATTTCGGTATAGCCGTGGTCGCGCGTGTGCAAGTCGAGCAGGAAAGAAATGAGCGCCCGTTCGAGCCGTGCGCCCTGCCCTGTGTAGCAAATGAATCCGCTCCCGCTGATTTTCGCCGCGCGCTCGGCATCGAACAGCCCGAGCCGTGTGCCGATGGCCATGTGGTCCCGGGCACCGGGGAGTTCCGGCGGCTCGCCCCAAGTGCGGAGGACGGGGTTGGCCCCGGCGTCCTGGCCTTCCGGGATTTCATCGTGTGGCGTGTTGGGGATGGAGAGCAGCAATTCGCGTTGTTTCTCCTCCGCCGCGGTCGAAGCGAGTTGCAGGGCTTCCATTTCCGCGCCCATCTTTTTCGATGCGGCTTCCAAGGCGGTGCTGTCCTCCTTTTTCGCCCGGAGGACGCCGATCTCCTTGCTCAGCTGTTTGCGCTCGGACTGCAGGTGCTGCCAGCGGGTCTCGTTGGTGCGGCGTTCGATATCGGTCGCGAGCACTTCGTCGACCATGGCTTCCAACCCCGGGCCGCGGCGGGCGAGGAGGGCTTTGACGGTTTCCGGGCTCTCCCGGAGGCGGCGGATATCAAGCATGGTCGGAACATCGTAGCGCGGCCGCCGGCCCCCGCCAAGCGGCGGAATCTGTTCGCCGGGCGAGGGGGAGGGAACCTATAGTCTCGGGAAAATTTCCACCTGTGGAATTCCGCGACTACTACAAGACCCTCGGCGTGGCCAAAACGGCCACGCCCGACGAAATCAAGAAGGCCTTCCGCAAGCTGGCCCGCCAGCACCATCCCGATCTGGCCAAGGACAAAAAAACGGCCGAGGAAAAATTCAAAGAGATCAACGAGGCCTACGAGGTCCTCAGCGATGCGGAGAAGCGGAAAAAATACGATGAACTCGGTCCGAATTGGCAGCAGGCCGGCGGCGGGTTCCGTCCGCCTCCGGGTGGCGGCGGTTTTCCCGGCGGCTTCGGCGGCTATGGCCCCGGCGCGGGCGACGAGGAGTTCCAGTTTGGCGGCACGGGATTCAGCGATTTTTTCGAGGCATTTTTCGGACGCTCGGCGCGCGGCGGCCGCCGCGGCAGTGCCTTCCACGGCGAGGACGCCGCCCTGCGCGGGCAGGATGCCGAAGCCGACATCATGGTGACACTGGAGGAAGCGTTGCACGGATCGACGCGGCAGATTTCCTTCACCCGCGGACGCTCCGGCAAGGTCGAGACCTACACCGTGAAAATTCCCAAGGGCGTGGCCGAGGGACAGCGGATCCGCTTGGCCGGCATCGGTGGGGAGGGCAGCGGGGGCGGCCAGGCCGGCGACTTGTATCTGCGCGCGCGCTTCGAGCGTCATCCGGAGTTCACGGTGGAAGGCACCGATATCGTCCACGAAGTCGAATTGCCAGTCACGCAGGCGGTCCTCGGAGGAGAAATCATGATTCCCACGTTGGACGGACGAGCCAAGCTGAAGATTCCACCCCTCACCCAGAACGGCCGCAAATTCCGCATTCCGGGCCGGGGCATGCCGCAACGCGGGGGTACCCGGGGAGATTTTTATGCCGTTGTCGACGTGGAATTGCCCGTGGCGCTGTCCGACGCGCAGCGTGCGGCCTGGGAAGCCCTGGCCAAAGCCTAAGTGCCAATGCCCGGTCTGACTGACATCGCCTCGCTCCGCGTCGCGGCCCGTGCCGGGCGTGCCGGGGCCGTTTTGCCGGTCCTGGTCGAGACGGTGACGGAAAAAGCGTCCAAGGATGGCAAGCCGTTCCTTGAAGTCCAATTGGTCGATGCGCGCGACCGTTTTGTCCTGCGTGTCTGGTCGGACAACGGGCAATACACCGCCGCGCAGGAACTGGCGACCGGCGCCTGCCTCAAACTCGAGGGCGAATTCACAGTGCACCCGCAATTCGGTCTCGAAGCCAAGCGCTGGAGCTTTGCCCCCCTGACTGGTGCAGAGAAAGACGAGTTCCTCGCCGGTCCGGCCGACCTGCGGGCCCGGCAGGATGAGGATTACAAATTCATCGAGTCCACGGTCGCGGCGCTGCAGGACCCGAGGCTGAGGGAATTGGGTCAAACCTTCCTCCAAAAATTCGGCCCGCGCTTCCGTCGCACGGCGGCCGCCCGTTTTTTTCATCACGCACGGCGCGGCGGACTGATCGAGCATGTGGCGCAAATGATGCGTTACGCGGCCGCCATTTGTGCCGCCAACACCTCACTGCACCGCGACCTGCTGCAAGCAGGGGTTCTCTTTCACGACTGCGGCAAGCTTTGGGAAAACTGTATGGAGGAGGACGGTTTCGCCATGCCCTTCGACGAACGGGGCGAGTTGCTCGGTCACATCAATATCGGGATTGAACTGGTCAATACCCTCTGGAAAACCCTTCCACTGGAAGATTGGAAAGACCTCCAACCGGAGAGCGAAGACGTGCGCCTGCATTTGCTGCACCTCATTGCCGCGCATCACGGCGAACTTCAATTCGGCTCGCCCGTCCAACCGAAGACACCCGAAGCCGTCGCGCTGCATTACATCGACAACCTCGATGCCAAGCTCGAGATGCTGGCTCGCGGCTACGAGGGAGGGCCGACCGTGGCGGACCGAATTTATGACAAGGTCAAGCCCCTCAATGTCCGCCTTGTCGCGCCTTTGGGGCCTGCGGCCCAGGCATGAGATGCACCGCCCTGTTCTTCGCGCTGCTGGCCGGCCTCCTGCCGGTGCAGGCCGAACCGCCGGCCGCCGCCCGGATCAACATGGCGGCCGGAGTGCCTCTTTTTCCGGCGGAAGGCACGCTCTGGGACGAACAAGCCGATGTTGTGGCGGGGCGTCTTGGTCTGCCGGCAGAATCGCGCGCCCCCGGCGATGCGAGTTACCGGCTTTATCCCCCGGCGGAGGCGCGCCTTTTCGGTCGTCGTCCACACTCGGTGTCACTCTCTGCACGGGACGGCAAGCCCGTGGCCCTCAATATCATTTTTGCCAACAAAGGGGATTCGGTCGGCCAGTTTGTCCGCACCGGTCCGGGTGAACGTCCCCGTCCGGCCGCGCAGGTCCTCCGCGATTACGGCAAGGCCATCACGGCTGATAACGAAGCGCTCGATGCGGTGCTCGGCGACCTGCTTGGTCCGGCCACGGCGGAGAAAACCGGGGCAGGCGGAAAAATGCAGGAACGCAGTTACCGGCGCGACTGGAATGGCCATGCCCTGCAACTGGTTTCCGTGCGCAACGAATACGTCGCCCTGCGTGTTGTGCCGATGGAAGAGGCGGGTGATCGCCCGCGTGCGGACCGCGTGACAGACCAAGAATTGCGGGCCCGTCTGGCCGAACGCGTCGAGCGCCGCCCGAACGGAGATGTTGTTATACGCGATATTCCGATGGTCGACCAGGGACCGAAGGGCTTTTGTGTTCCGGCCACCATGGAACGGATGCTCCGTCATCTCGGTATTCCGTCGGATATGTATCTGCTCGCCATGGCGGCGAATACCGGGCCGGGCGGAGGAACATCGGTGGCCGACGCGGTGGCGGCCGTCCGCCAGACCGCGCAGCGGCACGGACGGCGCGTGGTCACGGTTTCCGGCCGGCCGGCCGGCCCCACGGTTGCTTCCTGGATCGAATCTGGCATTCCAGTTTTGTGGGCCATCGACACCTCCTCCTCGGTTGACGACTTGATCAACCGGCGCACGCGCGAGCGGGCCGAGGTCGACGATTGGGTGCAGTGGAAGGAATCGTTGCGGGGGGCGCGCCGCGCGGCCCGTCAACTGGCCCGCGGCGCGGGGGAAGGCCATGTCTGCCTGGTCACGGGTTTCAATGCGGAAACCGGAGAAATCGCACTCTCCGACTCGTGGGGCCCGGGTTACGAGGAACGTTGGATAACCGAAGAAGAAGCTGCCGCCATTTCGCAAGGGTCAATGGCTGTCGTCGCCTGGTGAAATTTCTTTTCCTCATAGTCTCTTTGCTGGCCGCCGCCACGCCAATCCGCGGGGAGGAAGTGGTCCTGCCGACGCCGTTGCCGCCCATGAGTACGGTTTTTCTCGCCGAATACCCGCGGGAGATCCGGGGCGGAAAATTCGAGGCCTCAGCCGTGCGCAGCATGATCGACAGCTTGGTGATGGCAGCCGCCGGACGTGACAATATCGGCGACGCCTGGCGTGTTTTTGTGCGGCCGAAGGACCGCGTTGGACTCAAAGTGTCCGCTTCCGGCGCCCCGGTTTCTTCGACCCATCCGGCGGTGGTTGCCGCGGTGGCCGAGGGACTGGTCGCGGCGGGAGTCGCGCCCTCGCGTATCATGATCTGGGACCGCGAGTGGGATGACATCAAACGCGCGGGCTACGGCACTCTGGGGCAACGGTTCACCGTCGTCGCGACCGACCGCGTGGGCGGTTACGACCCCAAGCAGACGGTCACGGCCGCGGTCATGGGCAAGCTGATCATCGGCGACCGCGATTTCGACCCCTCACCCTCCGCCAGCCAGACCGCGAGCAAGAGCCATCTTTCCGTGGTGCTTGGCACGGTCGACAAGGTTGTTCATTTGCCGGCCTTGACCGACCATTTGTCTTCCGGGGTGAACGGCGCGCTATCCGGAATGGTCTTGGACAATCTCGACAATTGGCGCCGCTTGGCCCGTCCTCCCCACTTCGGGGATCCATTCCTGCCCGAAATTTATGCCGATGAGCGGATCGGGGGAAAAGTCGTGCTGACTATCCTCGATGCCCTGCGCCCGCAGTACGGGGGCGGCCCTTTTCCAGGACCCCAATATACGGCGCAGTACGGCGGGATCTACGCGTCGAGCGATCCGGTGGCCCTCGATGCGCTGGGCCTCGAGTTGCTCGATCGTTTCCGGGGCAAAGGCGGATTGCCGCCGCTGGCCAAGGACATTCATTGGATAACCTCCGCCGAGGTGCTCGGCCTCGGCACGGCCGCCCGCGAACGGATCCGCTTGCTCCGCGTCGGTCCGCGCTTATGAACGAGAAGGAAATCCTCCGCCGCACTTCGCGCTCGTTCTACCTGACCATCCGTCTTCTGCCGCGGGCGGTGCGCGCTGACATTTCCCTGGCTTACCTCTTGGCCCGGGCGACCGACACCATTGCCGATACCGGCACGGCGCCTCTGGCTGCGCGGACCGAATGGTTGCAAGCCGCGCGCAGCTCCTGGCCAAGCGGTGTGTGCCGTGCAGTTCCTTGGAGCACTCCGCAACATGATCCCGCGCAACGGGAACTGCTCCGCGCCCTCCCGCGCTTGTCGTTCCTTTTATCCGGTCGCCCCGAACCGGTCCGTGTCCTTATTAGTCAGGTGATGGATCACATTCTCGAGGGACAAATTTTCGATTTGCAACGGTTCGGACCGGGTGCCCCGTCACTGAACGACGACGAGCTGATGCGCTACGTTTACCTGGTCGCCGGGAGTGTCGGCGAATTCTGGGACAGTCTCTGCCGGCTCAAATTGCCCGGATATTCTTCCGCCGCGCCGGACCTCATGCGGGCGCGCGCGCGCCAGTACGGGCAGGCTTTGCAATTGGTCAACATCCTCCGCGACCGTCGCATGGATGAAATTCTCGGCCGCATTTATTTGCCTGCTGGTCTCGTGGCGCTGGCCGGGGTCCGCGCACGGAAGGGGCTCGGCGAGGGCGCAGCCTATTGCGCGTCCCTGCGGTCGGGGCGATTGCGCTATGCCACGTTGCTTCCCGCTCTCCTTGGTTGGCGCACGCTGTCCCTTGTCGACACGACACCCGATCCCTCGATCACCCCGGCCAAGGTGCCGCGGGGCGAAGTCCGTCGCTGGATGCGGCGTGCGTGGCCGGTCTGGTGGTCGGCTTCGGCCGTCGGACGGGTGGCCCGCGTAGCTTCAGAATAAGACCAAGGCCACCGCTCCGAGGATGAGCACGCATCCGACGGCCCGCAGGGCAAGCGTGCCACGGTCGAACACCGCATCCGCGATACCCAAACGCCGGGCAACTATGGCGAGGAGCAGCAAGCTCCACAAGCCGCGCGACCCGTAGACGACATTGGCCGCCGTCGCATCGCCGAAGAGTCCGATGGCTGAGGCCATGCCTGTGGCCTGCAATCCGAGCAGAAGCACGCCGACGACCAACCAACGGCGCGCACCCGGTGCGACCGTGCGCTGCGGTGGGCTGAGAATGTGTGGCCACAATAAGGGTAGCGAAAGCAAGGCCACCGTGCCGAACATCACGGGCATGAAGAGCGTGAAGCCGGCCACCGGCGCGCCGACTTGCACTATGATGTCGGCCGCGGCGAAACTCAGCGCGGCAAACAGCGCCCAGGCCAACGTGATGAGGGGACGCGAGGTGCTTATCTTCGGCCCGCGGTGCAGCAGAATCACACCGGCCATGGTCAGGATCACCGCCAGCCAAAGGTCGGGATCTGGCCGGTTGCCGGGAACAAGGAGACTGAGCAGCGCGACAAAGACCACCTTGGTCGCGAGGGCCGGCGTCGCCACGGAAACATCGCCGCTCTGCAGCGATCGGAAGGTCCCGACCTGCCCGAGAAAAAAGAGTACCCCCGAAGCGAGGGCCCAGACGGCAGCGCCGGCATTCCATCCGGATGGACCGGCCAGAAGCAGAGGGGCAAAAAAGAGGCCAAGGACGAGGTTGCTGAAAAACAGGACCGACCAGGTGGTCACGCCACGCCCGAGGGCGATTTTCAGGCAGAGCGCGGCCGCGGCGTACAGCACGGCCGCGGCCAGGGGCAGGAGGAGGTAGGGATGCAAGTCATCGGCAAACTTAGACGATTCCACGCCGCGGGGCCAGCCGGGCCGCGTTGGCGCGTGCGCTTTCCGCTTGCCCGGGCGTTGGGCTCTCCTACGCTCATTTTTATGAAAATCGGATTTATCGGTTGCGGAAAAATGGCCTCTGCTCTCATTCAAGGCGTTTTGGCGGCCAAAGTATGCGAGCCCCCGGAAGTCGTCGTGCACGACAAGCTCTCCGAGCCGGCTGAAGTTCTCGGCACGGAAAGCGGCATTCGCGTGGCCCGTAATAATCACGATGTCGCAGCGGCTTCCGATGTCGTCCTCTTGTGTGTCAAACCCGAGGATGCGCTGCCTGCCTTGGCCGCAGCCTCGGCGGATTTGACGGGCAAGCTGCTTGTCTCCATCGTGGCCGGCGTTACCATTGATTCGTTGCAGGAGGCAGCGGGGCCGGGGTGCCGCGTGGTGCGCGTCATGCCCAACACTGCCGCCCTCGTGCAGAAGGGCGCCTCCGCTTATGCCACGGGCGCCGAGGTGACGGACCAAGATGTTGCCGCGGTGGAAGAAATTTTCACTTCGGTCGGCCGCGCCTTCCGGGTCAAGGAGCCCCTGCTCGATGCCGTCACCGGGTTGAGCGGGAGCGGACCGGCTTACGTTTATCTTTTTATCGAGGCCCTTTCCGACGGCGGGGTGCAGATGGGCTTGCCTCGCGACCTCGCCACCAATTTGGCCGTACAAACCGTGGCCGGCGCCGCCGGCATGGCCGCGGAGACCATGATGCATCCGGCCCTCTTGCGCGAGATGGTGACCAGCCCCGGCGGGACCACCATCGCCGGTCTGGCCGAGTTGGAGCGAGGTGGTGTGCGTGCCGCGGTGATGGACGCGGTGTGCGCGGCCACCCTTCGTGCGCGGGAATTGGGCGGTGGCGATGCGGAAGACTGAATACGTCCTCGTTGCCGCGTTTGCGCTCTCGCTGGCCACCTTGTCCTCCGCCGGGGAGAACGCGGAGGCCGCCCGCCCGCCTGCTCGTGGGCCGGGTGGCGCAATGGTCACTGCAGCGGCCCCCGCGCTCGTGCCGGTCACCATTCCCCGCGAGGCAAAACCTCCCGTGCAGACCACGATCGCGGAAAAAATTGGTGCCGAAGGCATCGAAGCGTTCCGCTCCGGTAATTTTAAGGGCTCGCGCGAGGCCTACCTTCGCGTGCTCAAAATCGAACCCGACAACCTGCCCGCCCTGGTCAATCTTGGTTCGACCGAATACCGGTTGGGCAACAGCAAGGAAGGGGAACGTCTGCTGCGCCGTTCGCTGCAGATCCAGCCCGATAACGCGACAGCCTGGCTCAACCTCGGCATCATCTATCTGGAGCGCGATGAGCCAATGCACTCTCTCGCGGCGATCGCGCAAGCCGTGGCGCAGGACCCCAATGACGCCGTGGCGCGCAACTACCTCGGGGTGGCCGCGGGCCGCAACCGCTGGTTTGATGCCGCGGAATCCGAATTGCGTCGCTCTGTCGAATTGCAACCGGACTACGCCGATGCGCATTTCAACCTTGCCGTTTTCTGTCTTGAGCGCGACCCGCCGGCCGTGGAACTGGCGCGCCGCCATTATCAGAAAGCCCTCGAACTGGGTGCCGCTCCGGATCGGCTCATCGAAAAAGCCCTGAAGTGAGCCTCGTCCTCCGCTCCGCGAAGGCCGCCGGTTGATTTGCCCGAGGAAAAGGGGCATGGTGTGCGCTCCCATGCGTCTCCTTCTTGCCTGTGCCATCTCCTGCCTTTGCGGCCAGACGATCCACGCCGCGGCCACCCCGCCGGCAGTGCATGGCAAAGCCTTCATCGTGGTCGATGTCCAAACCGGCCGCGTCCTCGGCCACCGCAATTCGCGCGAGCCCCGCGCCGTGGCCAGCACGCAAAAACTCCTCACCGCCTTGATCATCGCCGAGGAGGGCAACCTAGAGGACACGGTCACGATCAAGCCCGAGGATACCGCCGCCGCGCCGACCAAACTTTACCTCAAGGCCGGCCAGACTTATTCGCGCTACGAATTGCTCCAGGCCCTGTTGATCAAAAGCCCCAATGATGTCGCCCTCGCCTTGGCCCGCGACAATGCCGGCAGCACGGATGAATTCGTGGCGAAGATGAACCGCCGGGCCCGCGCCATGGGGGCGCGCACTTCGCGCTTCATGAACCCCAATGGCCTGCCGGCCGAAGGACAATTCTCCACCGCGCGCGACATCGCGATCATTGCCCGCAACGCCTACGCGAACCCGGTCATCCGTAAATTCGTGGCCACCCCGCGGGCCGAATTCCATTACTCCGACGGTCGCGTGCGCCAGCTGGTCAACACCAACCGCATCCTCCACCAGGCTCCCTGGTGCAACGGGATGAAAACCGGGTATACCAATGCCGCCGGGCATTGCCTCGTCTCGAGCGGACAAAACAACGGTCGCGATATCATTGCCGTCATCCTCGGCAGCAACAAAGCCAATGTCTACGCCGATTCCAAGCGGTTGTTGGAATGGGGGCTGCGACTTTGAACGGCCTCGTCGCGCCGTCCCCCGGCACCCGTATCGACTATGTGGCCGAGTTGAACGAGCAACAACTCTCCGCCGTGACCTCCCCGGGCGGCGGCGCCCTCGTCATTGCCGGGGCGGGCAGCGGCAAGACCCGCACCCTCATCTACCGTGTGGCCTGGCTGCTCGAGAACGGGATCAAGCCCTGGGAAATCCTCCTCCTCACTTTTACCAACAAAGCCGCGCGGGAAATGACCGGCCGGGTCACCGAATTGCTCGGTCCGGATGCCGACGGCATCTGGGGCGGCACCTTCCACTCGATCGGCAACCGCATCCTCCGCCGCCATGCCGAAACGATCGGCTTCCGTCCCGGCTTCAGCATTCTCGACCGCGAGGACCAATCCGATTTGCTCAAGAGTGTGGCCAACGATGCCGGCCTGCCGCGCGACAAACGGTTCCCCAAGCCGGACGTGCTCGCCGAGTTGTTCTCCCTCTCCTCGAATACCGGCGAACCGCTCGAGCAAGTTGTGCACGACCGCTTCGGCTACTTCGACGGCATGGCCGAGACTATTGCGTCCGTCCGCGCCGCCTACGAACGGCGCAAAGTTGCGGCCAATGCGATGGATTTCGACGACCTCCTCATCCGCACCAACCAGCTCCTGCGCGAGCACCCCGAGGTCGGCGAGCATTACCGCCACCAATTTCGCCATGTGCTGGTCGACGAATATCAGGACACCAACCTCGTGCAGGCCGATCTGGTCGATCTCCTCGGTTCGAAACACGGCAATGTCATGGTGGTCGGCGACGACGCGCAATCGATCTACTCGTGGCGTGGCGCCAATTTCGAAAATATCCTCAATTTCCCCAAACGCTACGCCGGGGCGCAGACTTACCGGATCGAGACAAATTACCGCAGTGTCCCCGGGATTCTCGAAGTGGCCAATGCCGCCATCCGCGGCAACCTGCGGCAATTCGAAAAAAACCTTGTCGCCTGGCGCAAGGCGGGCGGGCGCCCCGTGCTCGCCGAATTGCCGACCAACAACGACCAAGCCGCTTACATTGCGCAGCAGATCCTCGAACTCAACCGGCAGGGCCTCGAGTTCCGTGAGATGGCCGTGCTTTACCGCGCGCATTTTCATTCGATGGAAATTCAGCTCGAGCTGACCCGACGCGGCATTCCCTTCGAAGTGACCAGCGGGCTGCGCTTCTTCGAGCAGGCGCACGTCAAAGACGTCGCCGCCTTTTTGAAATTCGCGGTTAATCCGTCCGACGAGACCGCCTTCCGCCGCATGGTCCGTTTGCTGCCCGGGGTGGGGGAGAAAACGGCCGACACCTTGTGGTCGGTGGTCCGGGCCGGGGTCGAATCGGCCGCGCCCTTCGGCGAAGTTCTCCGCATGGCCAAGCCGCCGGTGCGGGCCGCGAAAATCTGGGAGCAGTTGGCTGCCACGCTTGACGAGATCGCGCCGGAACGGAAGCCCGTTGCGCCCGATCGCGCCATTGAGTCCATCATGGAGGCCTTCTACGAGGATTACATGAAGGCGGAGTTCGCCAATTTCGAAAACCGCCGCGAGGACCTGCGCACCCTTGCCGGATACTCGCGGCAATTTACCTCGACCGACGAATTCCTCGCGCAGCTCGCCCTGCTGACCAATGTCGACGGCGCCGGATCGCGCCGGGACACCGAGACCGACCGTGTTGTGCTTTCCTCCGTCCACCAAGCCAAGGGCCTCGAATGGCGCGCGGTCTTCGTCATCTGGCTAAGCGAAGGCATGTTCCCCGGCTCGCGCTCGCTGGAAAAACCCGACGCCCTCGAGGAAGAACGGCGTCTGTTCTACGTTGCCATCACGCGCGGACGCGACCACCTGCATCTTTGTTACCCGCAAATCCGCCTCGGCGGCGGTTACGGCGAACCTTTCCAACGCCGCTCGCGCTTCATCGCCGAAATTCCCGCCCACCTGCTGGAGAAACCCGGCGCCGACGAATCTCCCCGAACCTCCACGCCCAAGCCGGCCAAAAAATCCGGCGACCGCGATTGGTGGTATTAGCGTTCCCGAGGAAGCGGGAACGCCGTGACGGGCGGCGTGTGACGAGTGACGAGTTTGAGGCTCCCCTAGCCAAGCCGAGGGTTCACGCGCAGTGGCATGTTAATCTAATTTAGCTCCGCGAGATAAACCGTGCTCGATGATTCGCACTCCAGCAACGGATTAGGGAAGCGCACGGTTTCGGCCCGTGCACTGCCGAAGACTTCGCGCAACGCGGCAAGGAATGCCTCATCCGCCGGATCATCCGACCACATGGCGAAAATTCCACCCGGATGCAATTGGGCGGCAAGAGACTGCAAGCCTTCGGTCCGGTAGAACGCCGCATTGCCTTTATCCAGCAGATTGCGCGGGGAATGATCGATATCGAGCAAGATCGCATGCCAGCGTGATCCCGGTGCTTGCGGATCAAACCCCCTCGCCGGATCCGCCGCACAGGCAAAAAAATCGGCATGAACAAGCCGGCATCGCGCCTCGCCGGACAACTCCGCTCCAAGTGGCACGAGTCCGCGTTGGTGCCAACCGATGACCGGTTCGAGCGCTTCAATCACGGCCAGCGAACGCACTGCGGGATAGCGCAAGGCGGCTTGCGCGGTGTAACCCAAGCCCAGCCCGCCCACCACCACATCGAGCGGACCCTCGCGCCCGGCCAAGGGCAAATCGGCCAGCGCGACCTCCACGGCATGGAAGAGACTCGACATGAGAAAACCCCCGCCGAGCGTGACCTCGTAGACCTCGGCATCATCCAATGCCGCCACCCGTCGCCGCCGCAGGGCCAGATCACCAATCGGCGTATGCTGGAAATCCAGCTCTTCGAAAAAAGGTGGGCGTGGATTTTGAGCGGTCATGGACAAAGGCACCCTGACGGTTGGCCTACGGCGGTCCAAGACCGAATTGCCCCACCGCGCTGGAGGTCAAGGCGACCAAGGGCCGATCGCGATGTCCCACCCTGACAAATCGTTCAGAAATATCGTGCCGGGACGGCGCGATCCACCACTTGGAGTGGCGGCCGATTCCCGCCGAAGACTCCGTATAACACCGCCGCGGCAAAATTTCCTGCCCGACACGGCGCGCTTCGCGCTATGTTGCGAACTGGCGCGGACAGACGGGGCGGCGGATGGCCGGTGCCGGTTCCCCCACGGACGGCAGAAAATGAGTGACCACAACGCAAACGAAGAGGCAGTCCGCGAAACCACGCGGCGACGCACCTTTGCCATCATTTCGCATCCGGACGCGGGCAAGACCACGCTGACCGAAAAGTTCCTCCTTTACGGCGGGGCGGTGCAATTGGCCGGCAGTGTCACCGCGCGCCGCAACCAGCGGTCCACCACGAGCGATTGGATGGAATTGGAAAAGCAGCGCGGCATCTCGGTCTCCTCCACCGTCCTGCAGTTCGACTACGACGGCTATGTGGTCAACCTGCTCGACACCCCCGGTCACCAGGATTTCTCCGAGGACACCTACCGGGTACTCACCGCGGTCGATGCCGCGGTCATGGTCATCGACGCGGCCAAAGGCATCGAGCCGCAGACCCGCAAGCTTTTCGAAGTCTGCCGTCGCCGCGGGGTGCCGATTTTCACCTTCATCAACAAGCTCGACCGCCCGGCCCGCGCACCGCTCGCCTTGCTCGACGAATTGGAAACTGTGCTCGGCATTCATGCCGCACCCTGCAACTGGCCGCTGGGTGATGGGCCGGAATTTCGCGGGGTCTATGACAGAATTGCCGGCGAAGTTCACCTTTTTGAAAAAACGCCGCAAGGCGCCTTCCGCGCGCCGGAAAAAGTGGCGGGGTCGGACGACGAACTGGTGCGCAAGGTGCTGGCGCCCGATGTGCATGCGCGTTTCCTCGAGGAAATCGACCTGCTGGACGGTGCCGGGGCGGGATTCGATCTCGAGGCTCTGCGCGCCGGGCGGCAGACCGCGGTTTTCTTCGGCAGTGCAATGAACAATTTCGGGGTGCGTCTCCTGCTCGACCGCTTCCTCGAGTTCGCACCCCCGCCGGCCGGACGCGTGGCGGCCCGCGGTCCGGTCGCGCCTTCGGCCCCCTCCTTTTCCGGCTTTGTCTTCAAAGTGCAGGCCAACATGAACCCGCGCCATCGGGATCGGGTCGCCTTCGTCCGGATTGTTTCCGGACGTTTCCGGCGCGACATGACGGCGCACAATCCCCGCACCGGGCGTGATCTCCGCTTGTCCAATGCGCAGCGGTTGTTTGCCCGCGAACGGGAGACGGTGGACGACGCCTGGCCCGGGGACGTGGTGGGTCTGGTCGGCAACTATGACATCCAGATCGGGGACACCCTGAGCGAAGACGCGATGGTTCTCTTTCACGAGATCCCGCGCTTCCCGCCGGAATGTTTTGCCTCTGTGCACTGTTCGAGTTCGGCCATGCAGAAACGTTTCCGGGCCGGTCTCGACCAACTGCTCAAAGAAGGCGTGGCCCAGCGCTTCCATCCGGAAGGTGCGGTCACGGCGGCGCCGCTGCTCGGGGCGGTCGGACCTCTCCAATTCGATGTGCTGCGTCATCGCCTGTTGTCCGAATACGGCGCCGAGTGCCGCCTCGAGACGTCGACATGGAATATGGTCCGCTGGTTGCCTGCCATGACGGCCGCGGAGAATTCACTCTTGATGCTCCCGACCGGCGTGGTGCGGGCCACCGACGAGGAGAACCGTCCGGTGCTCCTTTTCGACACCGCATGGGCGCTTCGCTATTTCACGGAAAAACACCGCGACGTCACGCTATCCGAGACTGCACCGCAGGGCGGGGGCGAAACGGAGTGACTTCAGTCGCAGCGTCGCTTCCGCCGCCGCTGGACTTGGAGCGGTGCAGACCGGTCAATTTCAGGAGGACGGGAGAAATCCTTACTTCTTTGTTGCGGCTTTGTCACATTCCCGTTCTTGGCGACCGCGCCGCTTCGGCCCAACCTGCCACTCATGGCTGAACCCACGACCGACGCCCGACTTTTGGCCGAAACCATCCGCAGCGAGATGCTGGAGGACCTCGATGAGGAATTGGAGTTGGAGATGGAGGAAGTCCGTTCCGAGGGCTCACGGGAGGGCGGTGACCACTCGCGCCGGTTCCGCCGACAATACTTCCGCGAATTGTTCCGGCTGCAAACCGAGTTGGTCGCCCTGCAGGACTGGGTGGTCGCGACCGGTCAAAAAATCGTCATCCTTTTCGAGGGCCGCGATGCCGCGGGCAAAGGCGGCACGATCAAGCGTTTCACCCAGCGTCTCAACCCGCGGGTTTGCCGCGTCGCCGCCTTACCCGCACCGAGCAGCCGCGAACGCACCCAATGGTATTTCCAGCGCTACGTGGCCTATCTTCCGGCCGCCGGAGAAATCGTCCTTTTCGACCGCAGTTGGTACAACCGCGCCGGTGTCGAGCATGTCATGGGCTTCTGCAGCGACGAGGAATACAAAGGTTTTTTCCGCGATGTACCCGAGTTCGAGCGCATGCTGGTGCGCTCCGGCATCCGCCTGGTCAAGTATTGGTTCTCCATCACCGACGCCGAGCAAGAACAGCGTTTTCTGGCCCGCATTCACGATCCGCTCAAGCAGTGGAAGCTCAGTCCGATGGACCTCGAATCGCGGGCGCGCTGGGAGGACTACACCGTGGCCAAGGAGATCATGCTCCAGCGCACCAGCATTCCCGAGGCTCCGTGGTGGGTGGTCCCGGCGGTGGACAAAAAGAAAGCGCGCCTCAACTGCCTCGACCATCTCATCTCGCTCCTCCCTTACACCGAGACCCCGCACCAACCGGTTGTTCTGCCCCCCCGCCACCACCATGAGGACTACCACCGGCACCCGGTGCCGGAGGACATGGTCGTCCCGCAGAAATACTGAGCTTGGCGGCGTTGGCGGTGTGCCGGCTCTTGATTGTGACGTAATTGTCACGAGTGACCTCTTGCTGCGCTGCCGGCCTCGCGGCTCTCCTGCAGGCCATGGATTTGCTCGCCACAGCCGTCACGGATCCGACTTTCCTCACTTACTTTTTGCTCGCGCTCGCCGTGGGCCTCGCCCTTGGTTTTGAGTTTGTCAACGGCTTCCACGACACGGCCAATGCCGTGGCCACCGTAATCTACACGCACACTCTCAAGCCCACCCCTGCCGTGGTCTGGTCCGGCATCTGGAATCTCATCGGCGTGCTCACCTCCTCCGGCGCGGTCGCTTTCGGCATTGTCGCGCTGCTGCCCGTCGAACTGGTCATCAACATCGGGTCTTCCGCCGGTTTCGCCATGGTCTTCTCCCTCCTCGTCTCGGCCATCATGTGGAATATCGGGACCTGGTATCTCGGATTGCCCGCTTCCAGCTCGCACACGCTCATCGGCTCCATCCTCGGCGTCGGCTTGGCCAACGCGCTGATGGGTCCGGATCATTCGGTGACCGACGGCGTCAACTGGGCCAAGGCGCAGGAAGTCGGCCTCGGTCTGCTCATTTCACCGGTCGTCGGATTCGTGGCCGCCGCCCTGTTGCTCATCACGCTGAAGATTCTCGTGCGCAAGCCCGAACTCTACCGCGCGCCGGTGGGCAAGACCCCGCCGCCTCTCTGGATCCGCGGGATCCTCATGTTGACCTGCACCGGGGTAAGTTTCGCCCACGGGTCGAACGATGGACAAAAAGGTATGGGTCTCATTGTCCTTATTTTGGTGGGGATCCTGCCCGGCACCTACGCCCTGAAAATGTCGGCCGATCACGAATCCGTGGCCGGCCTCTCGGCCGAAGCCGCGCAATTGTCGTCCGTCTTCGCCGCCGAGGCCGATGGGACGGTCATCGGGGGCCGGGAGGCCAACGACAAGCTCGCCGCTTTTCTCAAGCCGAGCGGCCAGCCATCGGCCGAAGTCTTTGCCGCGCTGGCCGGAGCAACGGCCGAGGTCAGCGCGCGGCTCAAAAACGCCGAAACTTTCCAGGCCCTGCCCTCGAGCGAGCGCGGCGACGTGCGCACCGACCTTTATCTCGTTTCCAAAACCATCGCCAAACTCGACAAAGCCGGCCGTCTCGCCATGGACCCGGAGGTCCGCGCGTCCGAGCAGACGCTGGGCAAGCATGCCGACGCCCTGACCAACTACATCCCCGATTGGGTCAAATACGCCGTTGCCCTCTCGCTCGGCCTCGGCACGATGATCGGCTACAAGCGCATCGTCAAAACGGTCGGCGAAAAAATCGGCAAAGACCACCTTACTTATGGTCAGGGCGCTTCGGCCGAGGCGGTGGCCATGGGCACGATCATGGTGGCCGACCACTTCGGTCTCCCGGTCAGCACGACCCACGTTCTTTCCTCCGGCATCGCCGGCACCATGGCGGCGAACAACTCCGGCCTGCAGATGGCGACCGTGCGCAACATTCTCATGGCCTGGGTGCTCACCCTGCCGGTCTGCATTTTCCTCGGCGCCCTGCTTTTCGCCGGGGCGCTTAACGCCATCGCCCTGCTCGGATTCCGGTGAACGGTGTTTGGGCCAAAGGAGCAAAGGACGCGAAGTTTGCCCTGCTCTATGCGCCTCCTCCTGCTCATCGCGCTTTTTCCGGCGGTCCTCGCGCAAGCCGCACCCGTCACCGCCGCTCAGGAGGCACAAGCCAACCCGATCTTCATCCGCAACCCCGAAGACATCACCTCGGGCGACATCCTTGCCGGCACGGCAGGCACGGTGGGCGGTGAGCGGCTCCCCCTGCGCTCGCGCATGGGTAGTGTTTTGAATGATTGGTGGAACGCTCCGCACATGCTCGGTGGCGAGGGCAACCGTTATGGCCTGCGCCCTCAGGCCCGTTGGCTCAAGGATCGTGGATTTTCCTTCGACGGAAATTACCAAGGTGCCTATTTCGGTGTGGTCTCGAGCCAGAGCGGATCGCGCGGATTCTGGGACGGGCAGCTGAATTTGTCCGGCCAGTTCAACCTGGGCGATGCGGTCGACAACGAGCAATTGCGCGGTGTCCAGATGTTTGGTGCGGTCCGTTACCGCAGCAGTTGGGAGGAGTCCAATCCGAACAACTTCGTCCTGGCCCAAAGCATGTTCAATCCTTCGAACTGGCAGTCTGGGACCCAATGGCGTCTGCTCAACTTCGGCCTCCTCCTCGACAGCGCGAAAAATCTCCCCGTCGAGCACATGCTCACCCTCAAACTCGGGTGGCTCCAACCCCAGCGCGAATTCGCCGACCAGCCGCTGAGCAAATTGTTCCTCAACAATGCGGTGAACAGCGCCAAAGGCCTCGGGGGCAATATCCCCTTCTCCTCGAGTGAATCCACCTGGGGCGGCACGCTCACGGTGCGTCCGCAGGATGATTTCTACCTGCGAAACGCGCTCTTTATGTCCTTCCCTAATCCTACTTCCTCGCCCAACCACGGGCTTATGTTCCAAGGCTCGCTCAACCCTGCGCAAAACGGACTTTGGTATATGGGCGAGGGAGGGTGGACGCCCACCTTCGGCCCGGAAAGCCTGCCCGGAAAATACGCCTTCGGCGGATTTTACTATGGCACGCCGGCCGGGCAGGCCTCGTGGGACGGATCGACCGCTTCCGGTCAATACGGTTTCTACGCGCAAGCCGACCAAATGCTTTTTCGCGAGACTTCGACCGGTCCGGCTACCGACCTCTCGACGCAAGGCTTGAAAGCCTTCAATCTTTTCTTCTTCACAACGAGCGAGACGAAGGCGGACGTCTATCCCTTCTATTTCCAAAGCGGATTGGTCTACACCGGTCTCCTTCCTCGCTGCGACCTCGACCTTGCCATGATCTCGCTCGGCTGCGGCGTCTACAGTCAGGCCACTGGCGCACCCTCCCGCACCCAGACCGCGGTGCTCGAAGGCGCTTATCGCTGGCAGGTCAACGGCTGGTTCTACGCCCAGCCCTTTTTCCAATATTTTTCCCGCCCCGACGGCACCTCCTCCGTGAACAATGCCGGCATCCTCGGGATCACGGTCGGCACGGTCTTTTGACCTTTTGCCCGCGAACCGCACCGACGGGCACCAGATGGACGAAGCTAACCTGCGCTCGGGCCGCGGGCCAACCTTCGCCTCGACGGACTTGTCCTGCCCGCCTCCGCCATGGGTACCCGGAGCATGAAACTCCAGTCTTCGGATAATCTCAACGGCCGGACTGACGAGTCCACGATGCCGGATGTGCGGATTGATCTGAGCGGAGCGAAAAAGTTTTTGCGTTGCTAGGTTGTCGTCTCGTAAAGACCTAATTTCTCCACCAATGGGCGCCCCGTCAACGGGGCACCCTTTTGCTTTGGTCTGACCGCGGAATTCTCGTGCGGCCATGACACTGTATCCGGTCAGCGCGAAGCGAGATAAATGACCAGTGCAAGAAATACGGCGAAGGCGAGTAGTCCGACGCCGGCCGCGATCCAGCGTCTGCGGGGAAATGGATCGAGGGACGAGCAGGACGGACAATAGCCGCGCACGGCCCCGCGTGAACCGCAACGTTGACATCGTGCCATGGTCAGAGCGGTAACCGCCCACCGTGGCCAAGGCAATCCCGCAAATGTAACAAATAGTTCACTATCAGCAACATGAGATTGTGATTGCAAGGCCGGAAATTGGCCGACCGGGGTGTGGCGAAATTTTCACAATTCCCCCTTTGCCATCGGGGTGTCCCGGCGGTTCCCCTTGCTTCTGCCCGCCATGCTCCCCAGCTACTTCCACGAGATCAGCCTCATTCCGCTTTTGAGCGTGGAGGAAGAGGCGACATTGTCGGAACGGGTGCAAGTGCTGGCCGTGCTGGAAAGCAGGGAATGGGCGGTGGTCATCCGCCGTTTCGGTTTGGACAGACGCCAACCCATGACCCTCGAGTTGATCGGCGCAGCCACGATATCGCTTCCTCCCGCCCGTTGCGCGGCGTGACCGTCCCGCGCTGCGCGCTTGGCATTGACCGAGCGGGGATGCTGGCGGGCAGCACGAGCGGACAAACCAATCACCGGTCGGTTGACCGTCGGGTGTAACTTTGGTAATTTTGCCAGATGGTGTTCAATAGGCGTCTTCGTTTGCTCGGCCACGCTGCCGCCGCGGCCGCTATGTTTCTCATGGCCGGCGGCCATTGGGGCGCCCTGCAAACCGTGGCCTGGGCCGGGATGCTGCGGACGTATTCGCAGGAAGACGGATCATTGCTCTCCGGCATGAAGAAGACGTTCGATGGCGAGCATCCTTGCACGATGTGCACCTCGATCAAGACAGGGCAGGAAAATGAACGCACCTCGCCGGCGGCCATCGCGTCGCTGAAAAAGCTGGAAGCCTTTCCCGCCCCTTTGCGCGCCGCTCTGCCACCTCGCGACTGCCGCGACTTTGTTTTCCCCGCGGCGAGTGCTGTGAGGCCCGCGGCGCGTTCCGACGCGCCACCCGTGCCGGTGCCCATTTCGGATCTCGTTTAAGATCCGCCGCGCGGAGTGTTTCCGCGTTGCTTTTCCGAACGGCCTTCCGGCCGGTTCGCTCCACTTCACCCGCACCGCGCGTGCGCCCCACATGGCGCGAAAGAAATCAACCAATGCACAGCAACAAAATGAAATCTCTAAATTATCTTATCCTTAAAATGAAATCTCTAAATTATCTTATCCTTACTCTGGCCGCGGCATGTGTCGCACCTTCGGGCCTGCAAGCCCATATCGGCTACTCCGGACGCAACTTCGGCACGGATCCCGTTTCGATGACGATCGGCAACCAGGCGGCGAGCAGTGCCTTCGGCTGGGCCGATGCCACCGATGCCGACTGGGGTGATAGCCATCGCGGACGTTTCTTCCGCTTCACCCTGACCACCCCGGCTTCGATCATGATCAGCGTGACGCGCGGGGGTTCTGCCTCACAAACCGGAGCAGCGGGCACTTTCCTGCCGGGCTTTTCCCTTTTCTCGGGACTAGCCCAGCGCGCCAATAACGAGGGCGTG